>JAFYQP010000010.1 GCA_017559855.1 Clostridia bacterium
CTCTACACGAGCAATCTTAGCATCATTTGCTTCGTTGCCCTCTACGTAGAGCATTACACCAACCTTAGAAATCTCTGCCTTGAGATCTGCAAACATTGAGAAGTAAGTATTTACTGCGATTACGCCTTCCTTCTCTGCGGAGTCAATCTTCTCTGCGTAGTAACCGCTATCAGATGTAACAGCGATTTCTGCAGTCTCCGGAATCTCAACAGTCCACTTAGCATAGAAGGTCTTGTCGCCGGTTGCATTAGCCGGAATCTCAACTACTGCATCGCCGATGAAGTCTGCGTTATCAAACCAGCCGCCGAAGGTGCATACGCCCTTGGTTGCGGTCGGGAGTGCAACTGCAGTACCCTCAGTGTAAGAGGTAAGTTCAGATGCAACGGTACCACCGTTTGCAACGAGAGTTACGTTAAAGGTCTTCGGAATGTAGGTGTACTGAGCAGTGTAAGCCTTGTCACCACGAGCGGTAGCCGGGATAGTGGTAACCTTGTTACCTGCTGCATCGAACCAACCGTCGAAGGTGTAACCTTCCTTGGTTGCAGCCGGAAGAGTTGCAGCGGTGCCGTGGGTGTAGGTAAATGCCGGAGCAGTACCCTCACCTGCGTTAAGTGCTACGTTGTAGGTTAAACCACCTGCATAGTCAAGCTTAATAGACTCGATGTAGTTCATTTTGTTATTAGCAGTCTTGTTCATAACGATCTGATACTCGCCAGCCTTAAGTGCAACCGGAGCAGCGGCAAGAGCATACTCGGTGTTTGCTGCACTAGCGGGAACGGTTGCGGTAGCGTAGGTTGTTGCACCGTCAGCACTCTTTAAGGTGTAAGTGCAGTCTGCTTCAAGAGTACCGTTTTTAACCTTCGGGCTGTACATGCCGTCTACAGGAACCTTGATACCCATGGTAACAGTACCTGCATGGTAGAAGGCAACGGTAGCGTTAGAATATAAAACAGAGAAGTAGAGTTTGTTGTTCTCTACGCCTGCAGTGGTCTTCTTGGAGTAAATGCACCACGGATCTGTAACAGTGTCGTTGTTCGCCTTACCAACAGCATTTTTGGTGGTGTTAGCAAAGATCCAATCAGCATAACCTAAGTGAATGGAGTTGTAACTAGTTGTGGTCGCACGAATTGCACCGAAAGCATATACAAGGTTCTTATCGGGTGCTTCGTAGTCAGCAGGTCTTACGATAACGTTAAAGTATGCTGCTGCCTGACCTAATTTAATGTTCCAAAGTTCAGGAGTAGCCTTCTCAGAAAGACCGGTGATGTCTAAAGTACGGTTCGCCTTGTTAATGCGAACGTGAACTGCTGCGGTGTCAGCAGGAGCAACCCAACCGCTAGCGGTTGCGATATCAATTGCTGCACCGTTGGTTAACGTACCGGAAAGCGGAATTTCAATCTTCTCGCCTACGCGAACTTCATATAAACCTTCGTTGTTACCAACGGTAAGGGTTGCAGCAACGTTTGTGTCAGCTGCAAGAAGCTTTAAGCCGTCAATACAAACAGAACCATTGCCTACGTTCTCAATCTTAAAGTTGATAGCATAATCGCCTGCTGCAAAGTTGATTGCAGCATCAGCAAGTGCTGCCATAGCACCCTTTACACCGTAAGAAGCCATGTAGAGGCTCTTTGTTGCTACAAGGTTTGCTGCAGTAAGTGCACCGCCGGAAGCATCGAGCTTGTAAATCTCTACGGTGAATGCAGCTGCGTTACCCCAATCTTTTGAGTGAAGGTCGAGAAGCGGTAAGTACTTGCCGTTTGCACCTGCAGGTACCTGGAACTGCAATACTACATTACTGTTTGACGCACGATTGCCACCATTGTAGATGTACATGCCCTGATTTGCATAAACGTACTGTACGTAACCTTTAACAGATGCACTGTGATACATCCAGTTATCGGACTTGTTTGCTGTGTCAAGAGCATTTACCGCATCATAAGAGGTAAGGCTAACAACTGCAGCTTTGTCTGCAGTTGCACCAACGGTAAAGTCGTAGTACAAATCAGTTGCAGCAGCTTCTGCTGTGATGCCTGCGCCGAGGGAGACGAACAGGCAAAGGGATAATACTAATGATAATACTTTCTTCATGTCTGTTGTCCTCCTATTCGAAAATTAAGTTGGCTTCAACTGAGCCGAGAGTTGTTCCGTTAACAGCAAGTGTTTCCGGAATTTCACCACTTGTCATAATAACGTCTTCGTTATTTAACATAACAAGCTGAAGGTTAGGTGCGTTGTAGATTTCCTTCATAGAGTTTCCCTCCGTTTTAAAATTTTTACTTATGCACATCGGTACCTCACCCGATAATACACTATAGTATGACTTATTATAAACCAATTTTTCGCACATTTCAAGAGGGAAAACAAAAAATTTTCATATTTTAGTAAATTTTAAGTTTTTGGTTTTTCCATAAAAATAAGCAGGTGGTTTCGCCACCTGCTTACATGCTTTTTACAGTTTTGCGTCGATATATGCGATTAAGTCTGCAATGGTTTTAAAGCCCTTTGCGTCGTCATCGTCAATCTCGATACCGAACTCATCCTCAATGGACATTATCATTTCAACAATGTCAAGAGAATCAGCACCTAAATCCTCGCTTAAACTTGTTTCATTTGTAATCTTGTCGGTGTCAATGTCAAGTTGATCTGCAATAATTGCCTGTACTTTTTCAAGTGTCATTTTGGGCACCCTCCTTATTTACTACTACAATTATATTTTATATACCTACTCTTTGTCAAGTATGCACATCGTAATATTTGTTTTTTGTATAAAATATAACAGTTTTTCTATTAAAATGTTATTGCCAAATTTTTGTCATAGTGCTACAATATAAATAAGAATGTGCACGGCACAATAATATTACGGAGGTAATTTAAAAATGGATTACAAGAAACAAGCTATTATCGACCACGCAAAATGGCAAGGTAAGATTGAAGTTACTTGCCGTTGTCCGGTTGCTACCAAGGATGACCTTTCTGTTGCATACACTCCCGGTGTTGCAGAACCCTGTCTTGAGATCAGCAAGGACGTTGACTTAAGTTATAAGTACACCCGCCGCAGCAATCTCGTTGCTGTTGTTACCGACGGTACCGCAGTTCTCGGTCTCGGCGACATCGGCCCTGAGGCTGGTATGCCGGTTATGGAAGGTAAGTGCGTACTCTTCAAGGCATTCGGCGGCGTTGACGCATTCCCTCTCTGTATCCGTTCCAAGGACGTTGACGAAATCGTTAACACCATCACCCTTCTTGCAGGTTCCTTCGGCGGTATCAACTTAGAGGACATTTCCGCTCCCCGTTGTTTCGAAATCGAGCGTAAGTTAAAAGAGACCTGCGATATTCCGATCTTCCACGATGACCAGCACGGTACCGCTGTTGTTTCCGCTGCTGCTATGATCGGTGCTTGCCGTCTCACCAAGAAGAACATCGGCGACTTAAAGGCTGTTGTTTCCGGTGCAGGTGCTGCTGCTATCGCTGTTACCCGTCTTCTCATGGCTCTCGGTCTTAAGGAAGTTATCCTTTGCGACCGTAAGGGTGCTATCTACGAAGGCCGCGACGGCTTAAACCCCGAAAAAGAGGCTATGGCAAAGATCACTAACCGTGAAATGAAGGCAGGTAGCCTTGCTGAAATGATGGTTGGTGCTGACGTTGTATTCGGTCTCTCCGGCCCCGGCATCATTACCCAGGATATGGTTCGTTCCATGAACAAGGATCCGATGGTATTCGTTATGTCCAACCCGACTCCGGAAATCTTCCCGGACGAGGCTCTTGCTGCAGGTGCTGCTGTTGTTGGTACCGGTCGTTCCGACTTCCCGAACCAGATCAACAACCTCCTCGCATTCCCCGGCATCTTCCGTGGTGCGCTTGATGTTCGTGCATCTGACATCAACGATGAGATGAAGGTTGCTGCTGCTTACGCTATCGCAAACCTCATCCCCGAAGAGGAACTCCGTGCAGACAGAATCATTATCGAGCCGACCAATCCCGCTGTTGCTCCCGCTGTTGCTGCTGCTGTTGCAGAAGCTGCTCGCAAGACCGGCGTTGCTCGCATCTAAGTTTTTGTACTCAAAGGGGCAGAATACACTCTGCCCCTTTATTTTTTAGGAGGATAAAATTATGGCTAGAAAATGGTATGATGATCCCCTGCTTATCGCTGCTATTCAGTTTGAGCAGGAAGGCGACGATGCATTCCGTGCACCCGCTATTTTAGATAAGGCAAAATTTAATACCGAGCAATTACTCCACGTTTTCGGCGAAGCTGTTGTCGGTATGTATGAGAAAGAGCGTCACTATGAGGATACAAAGCGCTACCTTTCAATGACAAACGGCAGAAACGTCATCATGTACAGCAACGTTCACTGTATGCGTAAAAACGCATATGAGGCTCATCCCGAACGTGCCGCTGTTGACAAGAACGGCGTTGCAATCCCCGCTTACACCGATGAAGTTTTAGTTTGTATGAACTCACCCTGGCGTGATTTCTACTTTGAGCGTATTCACGAGATGTTGGAGTTCCCGATTAAGGGTATCTTCCTTGACGGTCCGTCCTTCACCGACTGCTACTGCCCTGCTTGCCAGAAGTTATTTAAAGAGGCATACGGCAAGGACTTATTTGATGCAACCCGTGAGGAGATGCGCGACTTCCGCATTAAGCAGGCTGCTCGCTTTACCCACGACGTTCGCGAGGTAATTCACTCCATCAACCCCGAAATCATCGTTTATCCCAACGTTACCGGTCTTTCCGAGAACGTTGCAGGTAGTGATATTGATATTTTATACGATGATATCGACTTCCTCGGCACCGAAGGCGGCTTTATGTTCTACGGTGATCCCAACGCGGTTTCCATTTACAAGACCAGTCAGGCCGCTCGTTACATGGAAGCGAAGGCAAATGGTAAGCCCTACGTTATTTTCAGCGCAGGTAACCATCAGCCCTGGGCACGTTATATGCACACTCCGGCAGAGAATGAAATCATCTGTGCTGCAGCTGTTGCAAGCGGTGCTAACCTCTGGTACGGTGTTCACGGTGCGATTTCCGACTTTGAGACCTCCGGCGGCCAGGCAGCACTTAATCTTATCAGCAAGTTGGCTGACAACAAACTCTACTATACCGACACAAAGTCAAGATCCGACGTAGCGGTTCTTTGGCCCAAGCTTTCTGTTCACGCGTTCCCTGAGGCTGTTGCAGAGACCGACTTTACCAAGGCTGAAAAGCACGAGGCAAGTCGTTACGGCTCGTCCTTAAAAGAGTTTGAGGGTACTTGCGAAATTCTTGCACGTAATCATATTACATATGATATTATTGATGAAAAGAATCTCCGTGACGATGACCTTTCAAAATACCCGCTTATCATTTTACCCAACGCTATCTGTCTTGACGATGCAGCGGTTGCAAAAATCAAGGCATACGTTGAGGCGGGCGGCAAGTTAATCGGCACTCTCTCTACCGGTCTTTGTGATGCACACGGTAAGGCAAGAAGTGCAGGTGCATTAAACGATGTATTCGGCATTGAGAGTCTTGCGTTAGAGGATTATCTCGCAGGTTGCTCCTACTTAAAGGTGCTTGACGAGTCTGTTGCAAAGAGCCTTATTTCCAACCCGACTGCAGGTTTTGCAGGTGCATCCGCAAGAGTTAAGTTTGCAGAAAACGCAGAGGTTATTGCTCTTCTTCACGAGCCGATGGCAGGACGTTACAGTTACCTTCCCAAGGAAACCTTCCCTGCAGTTGCTCAGAACAAGTACGGCAAAGGTGAGGCAATTTATCTTTGCGGCGGTGTTGGTGCAACCTTTACAAACTACGGCGTTGCTGATTTCAAGAGCCTTCTCAATGTATTCGTAAATCGTCTTATCAAGCCAATGATTACACTTGATGATGCATATGAAACCGTTGAAGTTACCGTTCGTGACAATCCTGAGCGTACAATGATTCACTTTGTAAACTACACCGCTCAAATGAGACGTCCTCTTGAGAACATCATCCCCTGCAAGGGCATGAAGGTTACATTCAAGCCCGGTCGTGAGGTTGGTCGTGTGTTCTCCATGTTTGACGGCAAGGAGATTCCTTTTGAAAAGAACGGTGACACAATCACCTTTAACTTTGACGTTAACGGTTCTTACGATGTTGCAGTTTGCGAATAAGGAGTTAATTTAATGGACTATTTAAAGTCAATTATCCTCGGTATTATCGAGGGTATTACCGAGTGGCTTCCCATAAGCAGTACGGGACATATGATTCTGGCAAATGAGTTTATGGGAATAACCGATACTTCCTTCTTCAACTCGCAGATTTTTCTGTATGTAATTCAGCTAGGTGCGATTTTGGCGATTGTAACTCTGTATTTTAAAAAGTTAAATCCCTTTGCACCGTCTAAAAGTGTTCAGGAGAAGAAAGATACCTGGCAGATGTGGTTTAAGGTAATTATCGCCTGTATTCCCGCTGCGGTTTTCGGCTTACTTCTCAATGATGCTATGGACGCCATTTCAACTCCGGTTGTTGTAAGTGCAATGCTTATAATCTACGGTATAGCGTTTATCTTCGTTGAGAAGAAGAGCAAGACCATAAAGGTAGAAAGCATGACCGATATGTCATATAAAACCGCACTTTTTATCGGTCTTTTCCAGGTGCTTTCAATTATTCCCGGCACTTCCCGTTCAGGCTCTACCATCCTCGGCGGAATGTTACTCGGCGTTTCCCGTGAACTCTCGGCTGAGTTTTCGTTCTTCCTTGCAATCCCGATTATGTTTGGCGTAAGTTTTTTAAAAATCGTCACAAACGATTACGTTCTCTCGTCAAACGAGTGGATTTTGCTGGTTTTAGCAATGGTTGTTGCCTACGTGGTGTCCCTCATTGCGGTTAAAATGCTTATGAATTACGTGCGTCGCCACGATTTCAAAATCTTTGGCTGGTACCGAATAGTTCTCGGCTTAATCGTAATCGCATATTTCGCAATCAAAACATTAGTATTAGCATAAGAAAAAGCCTTGAGGCAAATGCCTCAAGGCTTTTTTATTTTATGGACGCGGTACGTTTATCGGTGCAGTGCTGCAATTGCCGAATTCATCAACAATGTATAAAGTATATGTGCCCGTTTTGGAGATAAAGAAATATCCGTCCTGCTCGGTAATGTAGTCACCGCTTTCCTCTATCGCTGCAATTTCCTTTTGTATCTTGAAATTATCGGTGCACGCGTAGTATTTGTTGGAATCGCCTATACTCACAGAGGGAAGATCATCATCTTTCACAAGAAGCATTTTCTTTATGGGTGCATCTTTGTTTGACTCCGTACTAACCGCAACACGTGCAAAAGAGGTGCTTGTAAAGTTTCCGTATTCCACAATGTATGATGTTGCAACAGATGCCTTAACATTATTAATATCTATTCTGGCAACCTTTAAATTATTATATTTATCCCTCGCATATATGAAATAAACGCCATTTTCCTTTGCGGTAATGGTTGTATTTCCTATAAAACGGTTAATATCTGCACTTTTAACCTTATAATAGTTAGAAATTACACAAACAGAGCCGGTACCGCCACATCGGGAATCAAAGGTTTCTATGGTGGCATCCAAATCGTTCATATTGGGGTATTGAATTTCCAGTTTATATCCACGCTTAACCTGCTCCACACCACCCGGCATTTCATTATACTCTCGCATAAAGAACCAGCCGCAGGAAACAACGCTGTGATCATCAGAAATATCCGTGGTGATTGTCACTACCCCGTCGCACACCTCGTCGCTCGACAAGGAATAGTTAATTATTGGTGCTGAAAGGTCAAATGGCGTTGATGTTTTGCCGTTTTCTTTTACTTGGAACTGAGAATAGGTGCAATTTCCGCTTGTGTCCATAGCACAAATAACATAGTATCCCTTTTCGGTTATGGCAATACTGTCCCCCTCAACTTTCTTGCGACCTCTTACCGTCGCTTTGAAATAATCCTCTATTTTCCCGTCAACGCCACGAAGTTTATCCACATTAACACACATAACTCTCGCAACTGTATCATCATCAGCTGCCCTTATCGCTACCGTTCTGGGGAATCCTTTGTCTGCATCAAAATAGAAATGCTTAAGCGTAGGCGGTGTTGTGTCCTCAGATTCAGGCGGAGTAACGGAAATCACTTCCGACGCACCGTAATCCCCATTACTGTCAAGCACAAAGCATTGGTACTCTCCAAAATCGGGAACACGGAAAACGCCCTCTTGTTCTTCTATTACGGCACCGGAGAGAATGAAGGTTTGCAGTTGTGCTTCTATGTTCTTCATTCCACCTGCAGGCCATTGCCAAGCACTGCCCGCAACCAAATATGACTTTACTATGGTTGTTCCGGGATTAAGTTGATATTCCGGCTTGACCGTTGCCACGTAATCGCCGGAGAAATCATTTTCCAATTCTACGGCAAGCGTTGCACAAGGAATACCCTCGCCACCTTTGGGCGGTGCACTGTCGTATTCACTTTCATCAGGCGCTTCTTCCAAATATTCGCTGATTGATTCGCTAACGTAGGTTATTGATACGGGTTGATCACCATCATTATCGACCGCAATAACAGCAAATGCACAGTTTCCGCTGGTGTCCATGGCACAGATAGCATAGGAACCTCCGTCTTTAACCGTGAAACTTCCATCGGTAATATCAACGCGATTATTCGGGCGTATTTTGTATTGATATCCCTTTTCCTCATATGTTGTGTAAAAAGTATACATCGAAGCATAATTAAGTCGTGCCAACTCCACGTTGTCACTTGCATGTACTTTTACTTCAAGGGGCATGGATAAAGTTTCCGGTAATTCTATTGTGAGTGTAGGTGGTGTTTTGTCTTCAGATTCAGGTGGAGTAACCATAATTTCATACGTATCCACCGTTACTCCGTCCGTATCCTCAATAAGCAATTTATATGGTCCGTATTCAGGAACCGCATATCCCTTCTCTTCCAAGGGTATTAATGCGTTGTAACTTGCCGCGATCTCATACGTGGATGGTCCGCGGCCACCTGCATGTCCACCCATGTCCCTGTAGCCGGTGTTTTTGATCCCTCTGATTAGTGCTATTCTTGCCGGTGCATTTTCTACTTTAATATTCGATTTAACATAGGCAACTACGCCACTTGCACAGTCATTCGTATACTCTACCGTAAAATCTCCCAAAATCACAGGCTTGGGTTTAGGCTTCACAGGCCCGCCACCGTCAAATGCACCGGGACCGCCGCCTGAACTGCCGCTTGTACCGCTACCTCCACCGGGGGGCTTGGGCTTTTCTTCCTCTTTGGGAGTGTTTGCTTTAACGTGTGCATCAACTCTGTGCATTATCGCAATGGTTTCTGCAATGGTGATATTGCCACGGGGACGGATTGTACCATCACCGTAGCCATTTAAAAGTCCTGCACTCTGCAAAGCATCAACATAGGGTTTTGCATAATCTGCAATGGAATCTTTATCGGTAAATTCATTTGTCGCTTCACCTGTGAGTTCATATGCACGGCCGACTATGGTAAAAAAGTCCTGACGTTTTATGGGGTTATTCGGTCTGAATGTGCCGTCACCAAATCCGTTAACAAAACCGTTCTCCGCCGCTTTTGCAATATGGGTATCATTGGTAGTAATATCGGTAAAGTATTCTTTGCCCTCAATCGGCCCATCACCATCTAAAAGAGCAACGATTACCTTTACCATTTGGGAGCGGGTAATGGGTGTATCGAGGTTTTGAAGCATAGCATCATCTTCGGCAATTGCACCGTTTTCAACAAGATACTTTACATCCTCATCCGCCCAATGGGCAGCGGACACTGTTGCAGGTAATATGGATACAAGCATAGATACTACAACTAACAATGACAAAACTTTTTTCATGATTTTCACCTCTTTATAAAATTTCCATTGCTAAGGCTTCTCCTTGAGGAGAAGCTGTCGAGTGAAGCGAGACTGATGAGGTGTAGGTTGCACAATACCCGTCAATTTCCACCTCATCCAC
>JAFYQP010000011.1 GCA_017559855.1 Clostridia bacterium
AATTAAGGACTTTTACTCAACTATTGCAATTATTTGGGTAATAAACTTACTTTTGTCTTTGTGCTGTGGTGGGCCTTCAAGGTAAAGATTACGGAATGTACCTGAAAGTTGTATATTATTTTCCATAGCATAGGAAATAAGTTTTTTACGTGCTTCGGGGATACCTTCATAGGCACCGTGGTGGAAGAAAGAAATGGCTTTGAGTTCAGGTATATGCATTATGAACTCACCTTCACTTTCAGCAGGAACGGCAACGCAGTAGAAAATATCTGAAGGTGCCTTTTCGTTATACTCGGTAAAATACATACGCTTTGTTGTGTCTGTTCCGTATGCTTTCATGGCCTCAAGTGCCGTGTCTCTTAAAATATTTGTCTTGTCGGCAATGGAGATTGCGTTATAAGTACGGCAGTAAACCGTCTGCGACTCGATAACAATCTCTTTGACACCGTCGCCTTTCTCAAATGTACGCTCTTTTAGTTTCTCTATGGTGAGATTGAGTTCATCTCGCATCTTTTCAAGTCTTTGTATCATTGGATGCAAGTCGGAATTTCCGCTGAAGTATTCCAGGATTTCATCAAGAGTAAGTCCCAAATTTTGAAAAATGCGAATGGTACGAATCTGCGTAAAGGTGTCAATAGTATAATATCTGTTGCCGGAAATTCCATCTTTTCTGTCAGGTTTTATAAGACCTTTAGCCTCATAGTTAAGTATTGTTTTCCTTGTGATTCCGGCCGCTTTTGCCACCTCGCCGATAGAAAATAAATTCTTGTCGTTCATAAAATACATCACCACTTTATATATAAAAAATTGAAATAAACTCTAGTATCGTACCTTTGGGTACGGTGTGAAATTATTGTAGCACAAAGCTGTATAAAACTCAAGGGATAACGGCAGGATGACATTCTGTTTCGCAGTGAGTGGCATTGTAAAACTGTTAAACGAAAAAGTTTGTCATAGGTTTGTCATATCGGTTTTTGTAATATATAATGAGATGATTTTATGCCGTAAAAATTTAAATAGCAGAATAACAAAAATAAATTAATCGAAGCATATAATTTTTCTTCTGGTATGTGTGGTATCAAAGAGAAAATACGGTCGGAAAATAAAATTATTCAGGAGGAGCATAAGATGAAATTCAAAAGGGTTCTAAGTTTATTTATCGTAATTGCACTGTGCTTGTCATACTTTACGGCATTTGCATATGATGCAAACGAGGCTTTGAAGGAGATAATAGTTGAGACAAAGGATGCGTCAGATGATCCTACCGAAGAACTTGTTGCTATGCCTGATGATGGAGTTGACGGCAGTATTGATTATTCCGATATGTCAAATTGGGCGTATTGGAATGAAGGAAAGGAGAAAAAAGCAGACCTTTTCTTCGTATGTCCGACGGTTGACATGGGTAAAGACGGAAATTATATCTCCGACATAGAAAATGAAAAATACCGTGAAAGTTTTGTCGGTGCTATAAATATGGAACTTGGCATCTACAACGATGTTGCAAGTGTTTACGCACCATATTACAGACAAGCAACTTTCCCCGTTTATAGCCTTAGCGAGAAAGAACAGGAAATTTACCTTTCTTTTGCTTATGAGGATATAAAAACCGCATTTATTTACTATGCAGACCACACGGATCCATCGAGACCATTGATACTTGCGGGATTTTCTCAGGGTGCGGATTTGATAATTCGCTTGATGAAAGATTTGTTTGATGATCCAAAATATCAAAGACGACTTGTTGCGGCATACGCTATCGGTTGGAGACTAACGGAAGATGAAGTTGAAGAATTTTCGCACATTAAGCCTGCAGAGGGCGAGACTGATACGGGTGTAATTATTGCATTTAACAGCGAGGATAAAGATATTACATCCTCTCTGATTATCGGTGCAGATGAAAAGACCTACGCTATAAACCCGCTTAATTGGAAGACGACAGCTGAAATTGCCGAGAGGAATCTTAATAAAGGTGCTTGTTTTACCGATTATTCAGGCAAGGTAAAAGAAGAAATCCCAAATCTTACAGGTGCTTACATAGACGTGAAAAGAGGAGCGCTTAAGGTTACAGACATAAAACCGGAAGATTATCCGGGCAAACTGTTCGATGACGGTATATATCATCTTTATGACTATCAGTTCTTTTTCAGAAATCTTCAGGAAAATGTTAAGAAAAGACTGTCTGCATACAACGCAAAAAACACAGACGGAATAGATATCTATTATGATAACGAGATTATGAACTTTGACGTAGAACCCATAATCGAAAAAGGCAGAACTTTAGTCCCGTTCAGAGCAATTTTTGAAACTATGGGTTGTGCAGTTTATTATTCCGTAGAAAATGGTAAGCAGATCGTTTCCGCACGTAGGGGAGATGACAGTTTAATACTCACTATTGGCGAAAATAAAATGTATTTTAACGGCAAAGAGAAAAAACTTGACGTTCCAGCAAAAATAAAAAACGGCAGAACCATCGTTCCCGTGAGAGCGATTTCCGAGGCCTTTGAATGCGAGGTTTTATGGCAGGGAGATACAAAAACGGTGCGTATAGATTCGCCGATAAGTGCTTGTGCAGTTTCTGCAGAAAAACTCTCGGAAACCATAACTGATGATGCGGGCAACGTTTTAATAGAGGTGGTAGCATATTATCCCGTCGTAGAAAATCCTATCGGGATCCCCTGGCTTGATACAATCAATTCTGATTATAAGTGGGATGCCGATAAGTTTATGGAAGAAGCAAAAGCCAAGAAGGAAGAGGCACTTGCCTTACGAAAAGAAATGGGCAACGCCTTTAAACCTTTTGTTTATGAACTTACCTTCGAACAGACTTATAACATATGGGGATACTTATCATTTACAAATCACAAATATATAAACGTTGGCGGTGCTCATCCGACTAAAACGATGGAGTCACGAACGTATTGCACAAGTTCTGATGAGGAAATGTCGGTTTCAAAGGTGCTGATTGAAGAGGCACTTAACACTTCTCTGGTTAAATATATTACAAATTTATTTGTTGATAAATTAAAAGAGATAGCACCTGAATCAACTGAAACATATACATATGACTATGTAAGTGAATATCTTGGATACGTTCAGTTTTATATCACAGAAAATTCCTTGGTGCTATATTTTAATCAGGGAGAACTCGCACCATATGCACTCGGCGTAATAAGTGTTGAAATACCTTATGAACCTGAACTGTTCTATATAGATATGAGGCACAATTGCGAAGCAGAGCACGTGTTTGAACATGAATATGACAAGGGATATGAATGGCGTGTTTTTGACTATTCAAAAGACAAACTTGCAGTTACAGAAGAATACACCGATTATCCACCTGAAGAAATTTATTCTGAGTATTATCCCGTAGGGTTGCACAGGGTTACCGTTAAAGGCATTAAAAAAGGAAATGCAACTATAGTTTTTGCTCATGTGAAAAAGGGAGAAGGACTAGAGACCGCAACAAAAAGTTATGCGGCAAACTTTTACGTTGATGAAGATAATATGTTAACACTTGTTATTGAAGATGAGGTAAGATTTTAATTAACAAATAAAAGGAGAATTATTATGAAAAAGAATTTATTGTTTGTTATCCCCATGGTGATTATTGCGGTTTTGCTTTTTACGCTTAAGGCAACCGGAATTACGGTACACATAGTCGTATCGGTTTTAGGTCTTTTAACGCTTGTTGCTTATGCTGTTGCAACAAAAAAAGAATGGAAACTTCCGGCACTTGAAATACTTCAGCGTGTGTGCTATGCCATTGCATTAATTACAGGTGTTGTGCTTATGAATGTATCCGGCATTGCGGCGATTGCAATCGTTCACAAGGTAAGTGCGGTCTTATTTGCTCTTATGTTCGTTGTAACTGAGATGCACAAAGCAGTTAAAAAATAATCATAATTGCGAGGAGGATATTGTTTATGAAAAAGGTATTGTCAATTATTTTGGTTTTGGTTCTTTCCATCGGACTGTTTGCAGGATGCGGTAAGGAAACAACGGATGCAAACTCATCCGCAACACATGCGGTTATAAAACCGCTTTCCGAAACGCTCGACATCAATGCACTTGATAACTGCACCGTAGCGGTTTCGCTTGAAAAAGGAGATGTAAAAGTTTCCGATAGCGGAAAGGCGGTAATGGATGTAACTGTTTATTCCTATGAGGTTTACGACATGGTGGATGTTGCGGAACTTTCTGAAAAAGACGTGATTGTCCGCAAAAACGAAGAGGTAAAGATTAAAGAACTCGAACGCCTTGAAAGCGGCATTGTACGCATTAACGGCGGTGAAGAAAAGGGTGGATTTGACCTGGCTTCACTTGATAGCACCGTATACTTTGAGGTGGGTGCAAATGATGCGAAAGCATATTACAAATTGGGTAAGGTCACACTTTCTGTTTCCGACAAATTTGAATACGTCGATGAGTCAAATCTCAATGCGGAAGCAAAAATCTATTATGCAGAGGATTTTCTTAAAGACGATTCGGGTATTAACTATAACTTTACTCCGAACAATACAAGTATTGTAATTGAAAACGGCACAATTATAAAAATGAACAAGGTTTATATACCGTAACAAGTATGTTCCTTGTACGCATCAATAAGGATTGGTTAATACATAAAAAGTGGAGGACAAATTTTTGATACTACGAAAAATAAATGCTGTATTAGGTTTTTTCGCAACCGTTTTACTTATGGGGCATGCTGTTTCTCACGCAATCTGGATGATTTCACGTGTCAGTATCATTAAGATGGCAGAAAGTGTACCCTGGATTATGACGGGGCTTGTGGCACTTCACGCCATAATTAGCATTATTCTTGCAGTATTAGGGCATAAAGGCGCCGAAAAAGGCGAGTACAAAAACTATCCCCAAATGAATAAAACAACAATTATCCAGAGAGCAAGTGGCGTTTCATTAATTCTTCTTATTGCATTACATGTTGCAGAATCGGTGGGAATTTTACAACCTCCGCCATTGGTTTTCGCCATGCTTCCGCCGATATTTTTTGCTATCGCATTGATGCACACCGCCATTTCGACAAGTAAGGCGTTTATCACCTTAGGTATCGGCAATGCAACGTTTATTAAAACGGCAGATATTGTTATTAAGGTGATTTGCGGTGCTACGCTGGTCGCGGATATTGTAGGGTTCTACATTTATTTATGACGGAGGATTACCGGATGAAAAATGTTTTAATTATCGGTGGGGGACTATCGGGACTTAGTTGTGCCATAGAACTTGCTGAAAAGGGAATTTTCTCCACTATTGCGGCACCTTACCCCTCAGAAAGGGCACAATCCGTTATGGCGGCAGGCGGCATTAACGTAGCACTCGGTATGGGCGATTCCTATACACAACACGCCACGGACACCTTGAAAAGTGGCGGCAATATTGCAGGGGAAAAAGCCGTTGAAGGGCTCTGCAACGCCGCTTGTGATATTGTTCGATGGCTTGAAAATCTTGGCGTTGCATTTAGCAGAAATAACAAAGGGGAACTTATGCTCCGTGCACTTGGCGGACAAAGTTATAACCGTACTGCCTACGCAGGGGCATCTACAGGCAAGCAGATTATGACCGCACTTATTCGTGAGGTACGAAAATATGAGTGTGATGGAAAAATCACAAGACTTCACGGCAGACAGTTCCATTCTGCACTGATAAAAGACGGCAAATGTTACGGTGCAATGCTATACAACGACAAAGAAAGAAAAATGGAAACGGTCTATGCGGATGCTGTGGTGGTTGCCACAGGCGGACAAAATGTCCTGTTTGGTAAAACAACCGGATCAATGCAGTGCGATGGCTATGTTGCCGCAAAACTTTTTGAACAAGGCACACGCCTTAAAAATCTTGAATTTATTCAATACCATCCCACCACGGTTGAAACACCGCAAAAACGAATGTTAATCAGTGAAGCGGCACGTGGAGAGGGCGGACGCCTTTACTATATGGATGGAGATCGCCGTGTGTATTTTATGGAAGATAAATACGGTGAGCGTGGCAATTTAATGCCGCGTGATATCGTCTCAAAATGCATCTATGATGCACCTTCGCAGGTTTATCTTGATATTTCATTTCTTGGTAAAAAGGTTATCAACGAACGTCTCTCCGAAGTGGCGGAGTTGTGTCGGACGTATGCAGGAATCGACGTAACTTGCGAAAGCATACCCGTATATCCGTCCGTACATTTCTTCATGGGCGGATTAGCGGTAGACCATAACCATAAAACCTCCGTGGATAATTTGTATGCAGTAGGGGAATGCGCGTCAATGTATCACGGAGCCAACCGATTAGGGGGCAATTCGCTTTTAGCCGCGATTTATAGCGGAAAATGTGCCGCAAAAGCCATAAATGACATAGCGGAGAATACTGAACATCCTGACTTTGCGACCTATATTTCCGAGCAGGAGCATATTCTTGAAAAGCGACTTGCGTCAAAAAGTCGTTTCTCCGCTGTCTATATTCGTCACGAGATTGCGAAACTGATGAATGATTGCCTTGGGATTACCCGTACCGAGGAGAAGTTAAAAGCGGGAATTGTAAGCGTGGATTACTATATTTCAATCAGTGAAAAACTTATGTATGATTCTGATGTATCGCCCTATATTGGATATAGTTTGCGTCCTATGTTGATTCTTGCCCGCGGGATTCTTACCGCTGCACTTGAGAGAAAGGAAACACGCGGTGCACACATAAGGGAGGATTACCCGAACACATGCGATAAATATGCACTTTGCTCCGTGTGTGATTATTTAGACGGCAAGTACCGTATTTCCTACTTAAAGGAGGACGATATATGTTAGTGAAAATTAATCGTCAGAGCACACCAGACTCTGATTCCTATTGGCAGAGTTTTCGGTACGACGGTCCTCAACACGTGACGGTATCGGCCATACTTGATGTGCTTAATTATACCGACGATCTTTTTGATGTTGACGGAAACGTTGCAACGAGAATTCGTTGGGAATGCAGTTGTATGCAGGCGGTCTGCGGTGCTTGTGCCATGATAATTAACGGCACTCCCGCACTTGCTTGTAATACCTTTGCCGATGAGGTAAAAGGTGAGGAATTGGTGCTTGAACCGCTGAGTAAATTTCCTGTTATCTCTGATCTCATCGTAGATCGCAGTATTATTTATGAGAATTTAAAACACGCAAAAGCGTATCTTGAAAACTTTGCCGTAGGCAAAAAGCGTCATCATGCCCAGCAGTATTCCACCGCTAAATGCTTAAAATGCGGACTTTGCCTTGAGGTATGTCCCAACTATCATCCGGGTGCTGCATTCTTTGGTGCGGTACTTGCCAATGAAGGTTATCTGACGGCAAGTCAGTCGAAAAGCAGAAAACATCCGGTTATAGAGGAATATAAAGAGCATTTCGGGGCAGGTTGCTCAAAAGCACTTTCTTGTCAAAGCGTTTGCCCTGCAGGAATTGAGACCATTACGTCAATTTTAAGAATGAACAGAAAATAGGTTATAATATACTTGCGAGAATGGAATATATTGCCGTGATAGGAGAAATTTATGGAAAGAAATGATTATATCGACTATGCAAAAGCATTGTGTATTGTATTGGTAGTTTTTATTCATACGGGATTTAGTGCTTTAAACAATATAATCCTCTTTGCAATGCCGATGTTTTTTGCGGCAACAGGATATACGTTCTCGTTCGGGAAAAGAAGTTTCACCCAAAACTATATTCGCAGATTCAAATCTATACTGATTCCGTATTTTTTACTGATGCTCTTTTATACTTTAATCGAGATTTTCCGTGCCAATTTATTTGGATACGGAGATGCAAGTATGGCATATCCTTCATTTGTAAATACGGTTTACGGTTCGGGTATCGTTCCGCTCAGCGGCGGTATTTTTGACAAAATTAAAATAATTATGTCCTATAAGGCACAACCGCAAGTCGGTGTTGATCTTATTCTCCCTTCAAATTGCCACCTGTGGTTTTTACCTGCAATGTTTACGGGATATGTTATTTTTATCGCACTCGTCAAAGCGGGACGACGCAATCATCTGTTAAAAACGGTGATTATCTTGTGCCTCATTTTGTTTGCTTCGGTAGAAGTTGTGCTCCCGCAGTTTCGTCAGATGCCATTTGCATTGGGAAGAGGTGCGATAGGTGCGGCGTTTATGCTCTTTGGTTTTTGGATAAAGGACTATAAATTATTTGACAACAAGACTAACGGGTATTATGTGTTAACGAATTGTATCGCCCTTGTGCTTTTCATCAGTGCATTACATCTTGGATCCGACGGAAGTGCATTTGTCAGAAGTGTTTACGGCCCATACGGTGTATTTAGCGTATTTGCTACCTTTGTAGGCGGCGTGTCGGGAACATGGCTTTTGTTGTCTTTATGTAAGGTAATTGAAAAACTTCCATTGGATAGGTTTAAAAAACTGTTATCCCATATCGGCAGAAACGTGATGACCATATATGCGTGGCATATGGCGGTTAAGTTCTTGTTTGACGCGGTATATATCCGTCTTATAAAATCGTCGGATTTTTCTATGCTTGATGAGTATAAAATGGGACTGATGCCACAAAACTCGATGTGCTTTATGCTTTTTGAAGCGGTTGCGATAATTGTGGTATGTTTGTTACTGAATAAGTTAAAACCCGTTGAAAAAATAAAGAAAATATGGTATAATTAGTTTGATATGAATTGAAATCTGATTAGAGAAATACTACGGAGACAAGCTATAGTAGGAAAGGGAAATATACAATGAAAAAATTTGCAGCATATTTGTTTAAGTGCATTATAGCAGGTGCTATTTCTTTAGTGCTATTATCTTTATTTTCACTTGTATATTATAATCCGCCCATAGCAACAGAACAACCTGATTCTGTCACTAACTACAGGTTTGTTCCGAATAAAAACTGGTCATTCATGCTTGAGGGTGTGGGATTTGGCGAGACAGATAGTCTCGGATATAACAATGCTTATTACGATGAGTGTCTCAATCCTGATATTGTTTGTATTGGAAGCTCTCATCTGGAAGCTCTGCAGGTTCCTCAGGATGCAAACTGTGTCTATATCTTAAACCAAATGTTCGACAAAGATAATGAATCAGACAACAACTTCAAATGTATCAATCTTGGTATGTCCGGACATTCTTTTGAGGTGTCGGCAAGCAATTTTAAATATGTAGCAGACAAATTTCCAAACTCGAAATATATTCTTATTGAAACATCAAATGTTGAATTTTCTCTTGATGTTTTGGATGATATTATTGCAGGCAATTTTCATACTCCTATTGAGAAAAAGGGATTTATAGCAGAAACTGCGCAAAAAGTTCCTTTTATCAGGCTTATGTATAAAAAGTTTAGTGAGTCTGCAGTCGCAAATAACGCTGTTGCACCTGCTACCGACAATATGTCACAAAAAGCTGAGCCGGATATGAATGTTTATAGTGAAAAAATGAATATCATCATAAGCAATATTTCCAAAATTTGTGCAGAAAAAGGTATAGAGCCGATAATTCTGCTCCACGGTATGTTTTGGGAAGATGAAGACAGAAACATTGTGACAGAGATGAACAAGACCTATAAAGATGCCTTTTTGAAATGTTGCGAAGACAACGGTGTAAAGGTTATAGATGCTACACCCGGTATGATTTTTGCGTATAAGGAAAATTTTGAATTTTCATACGGATTTTCCAACACTAAACCGGGAGAGGGACACCTTAATAAAACCGGTCATAGAATCATCGCAGAAACTATCTATACAAAAATCAATGAGTGGGAGGATACAAAATGACATTTAACAGTATAACATTTTTGGTATTTTTTGTTATTGTAGCCATCTTATTATTGATTACAAAGATTGATTTTAAAATCAAAAAAGAAAAATTGATACAGATAAGACATATAATTCTGTTGCTTGCAAGCTATGTGTTTTATGGTTGGTGGAACTGGAAATGCGCTATTCTTATGCTGGCTTTGACATATATAGCATATTGGACATCCATTAGAATCGATAAAACAAACAGTAAGATAT
>JAFYQP010000012.1 GCA_017559855.1 Clostridia bacterium
ATACAACTCCGGTTTGGCCATGAGTTGCAATAATGCAGGTGCTTTTTATAACAACCAGGGACAGTCGGATAAAGCGGAAGAGTATTACCTTAAGTCGATAGGCATCTATGAAAAACTTGCATCCGAAAATCCTGACAGATATGAACCTGATTTGGCTGCAATTTATTTCAATTATGCTATTTTTAGGAAAAGTGATGATATGTTTGAAAAGGCACTCGCACTTGCAAAAACACAACCTGACCACCCGATGTGCAAAGAAATCATAGCCGCACTTGAGTGAAAATAAAAAAGCAGAGTGGATATTCCACTCTGCTTTTTTTAAGATTAACGGTCTCTGTATTTTTTGATTTCCGACCAAACGATAAAGACTGCACCGATGGCAAAAACTATTAATCCGATTATTTTCATCAAAGTCATTTCGGCAAAGAACTCTAAGATTAAACTTTTGAATAAATTAAACAAAAGAACAATTACCAGAATGACAATACCGCCTTCCAACAAACAACCAAGAAAAACTCCCGGGCCGGCTCCGTTTGAACCCATAATCAATCCCTCCCTATACCTGAAACAATTGGCTTTATGGCGGTCATATTATGGTTAAAAAGTCAAGGCAACAGATGTCCTTTATAATAACCGTCATACAATACGTTTTTTAGTTTCTTAATGCTTTTGAACAAGACCTGCAAAGGTAACTATAGTCAACCATATAGTCGTAATAAGCACCGGTCATTGTGGTCCCGCAACGTCCGCAAATATATGTTTCCTTTTCATCGGACTTGTCGTTGCTAAAACAACCATTAAGGATGAGAACTATAATAATTGCAAGGATAAATGCGATAATATTTGTCCACTTGTTTTCCATATAATCTCCTCCAATGTCAAAAACATTCACTTTTTAATCTTTCAATTGGGTTTCAAAATTAAGTTTTTCGGTTTCAACCAAGTCGTGATGTAATTTTCCTCTGTCACATCTTTTTTCGGAATAACGGAAACCGTTTACCCTCATATAGGCTGCCCAACGCATATGCTCTATTTTGCGTCGCATTTTACAGCCATCGCACATACAGAAAAAGTAATTTCCGCCCGTCTTGCAAGACGTTTCTTCGAAAAACTCCTTTTCAAGCATTTTCTTGTGTATCGCTTTGGAGACCGAAGAATTCTTGAAGTATTCATATTTATAGTAATTACTCAATTGTTCGTTGAATTTCTTTAGAGGATCGTCAGATTGATCGCACCAATAAATCTCGTCCGGACTCGAAACCTTTCTGCACTTGCAAATTTCCTCTATGATTTTCTTGTCAGGACAAACTTTGAGTGCGTCTCTTATTCTGCTGTCTACACAAATCCACTCAATATGGTAACGGATGGCATCAATTTCATTTTTTTCGGCTTCAATGATATTTGCGTAGCTGTAAATTTCGCTTAAACTGCCGATTGAGTTGATATTATAGGGCAACTCTTTGTGATTTACAAGCTTGGTCTCAATGTTTTTTGCCTTTTTATCATCAAAAACAACCGCATTGATAAGCGGAATGTCGTTGTACTTTGATACTTTTATGCTTTCTTTCAGAGTTTTGTCGTTATCATCCCATCCCAACAAACGGTCAAATTGACGGCGTAGTTCAATTGCAATATCTATGTTTTTATCATCATTGCCAAGTGTTACAAAAACAACCTGAGTTTTTAAGAATCTGGCTTTTTGCTCTTCAAAAACACGATCAAAGGAAGAACTAAAGCAATCCGCATCAAAGAACTGAACGTCATAGCCCTCGTCTCCCGTGTAGTCCGGCATATTGTGCGAAAGAATTTCGGGACATTCATGCTCGAACATATCTTTCACGTTTGTTTTAAAACCATGCTTGTCCAAACCAAAATCAATAACGTTGATTTCAAGTTTATAGCCGGGCACTTGACAGTACCAAAGGGCGGTTTTTAGAATCTCTTTACCGAATTTGCCAAGACCGACAATCATAATGGAAATGGTTTTCTCTAAATTGTGTTGGGATTTACAAATTGTAAAGATGTCGGAGTCGTTAAGAGCCTTAACGGCAAAGTCTTCGGCGTAATCTATTCGTCTTATGTCAAAGGTGTTTTTTGCTATAAGACTGCTGTCCACGCCGTGTTCGTAGATATAGTTGAACACCTGATCGTCGTTATTTTCGATTTTACCTCTTAAAACGTCATCTGCAATTTCAACGGTGTCGGTGTCCAATGAGTCGATTATGTATCCACTGGTTGCGGAAGCGGCATACACGAAAATTTTTGCGGTTATTTTCGTTCTGTACAGTTCGCTGAATGCAATGACTTTTTCAAGATTTTCCGTTTCATTTTCAGAAATAAAGAAGATTTCATATGAATTGGTGTTTGAGAACAAATTAGCATCGGTTAAGTCTTGTTTTAAGCAAAATGCCTTTAATTCCGTTGCTTTTTGCAACAAATCGGATTTGGAGTCCTTCTCCGCACGCCCCACGTCCAAAAACACAATCGTATACTTCCCTGTGAGTGTGTTTTTAATGCTCTCGGCGAGGGCGATACTCATTTCGTTTAGTTCGGACATCACATATATTTTTTGGTTTCTTTTCAGACTGACCGTTACTCGTGAAATAAAGTCTTTAAACACCACAAGCAAGAATGTTGCGGTTAAGAAGGGAGCAAGACAAAACAGTGCTATTTCGTAACAGGAAAAGCCGAAACGAAGTGAAGGTCTTAAGCCGTTGAGAGAGGCGATAACTTCATTTAAATCTGCATCTATAATAAATAGCCTGATGGATTGAAACACAGCTTTGATAAAGGGAAAGAGAATGTTTTGTTCAAATCCCGTATTGGCTTCGGTATAGTAGACGGGAATATGCATTAAAAGGGCAGAAACAAATATGATGGCGGTGGAAAACTGCCATGAACCAACACCTAGTTTTTGCTTGATGGTCTTGCGTACTTTTATGCAGTATGCAAGTCCTGCCACAAAAACACAGATTGACAAGAATCCCCAAATTAAAAACCATAATTCCTTGCCGGTAAAATTCATAACTGCACCCCAAATTCTTTATTTTCTCAACAGTTCAAAAAACATGTTTCTGTAAAAATGATAGCCCCTGCCGCTGTAATTGCCAGGATGCCATATGCAGGTTTTCGGATTGGATATCAATATAAAATCGTCCTTGTCAAAGGCGTGACACATACATCCTGCGAATGCACCGTCTTTTACAATACAGTCATCCGGAGAGATTTCTACGTCATTTTCTTCCACGGAATAATCATCACGTCCGTCTCCCGCATCCGTGCTGCTCTCGTAGTCATAAATAAACTTGGTGTGAACGTGCCATTTTGACGCCTCTTTGGCAATGTTTTCCGCAAAAGCGTTATCGTATTCGATTTCGGCAAGCCATAATTCAACGTCTACAGACGTCCCCGTCTCTTCGTTGAATTCCTGATGTGAAAACTTAACTGCACCTTCAAATTTTTCATCAACAACTGTTTTAATAAGCATATACAACCCATCCTCTCATTTACTAATTCAGTATAACATATTTTCAATCAAAGTCAAACTTTTTAATGCTATAAGTAAATTCACAAAGAAATTCGCAGGACGATGAGGATAAGAGATGGCGAGCCCTTGCTGACAACATTGACAGAATTCGACAGGTTTTATTTGGCGATACATAGTTTAGAGGAAAGAATAAAAGCGAGGTGAATTTCACCTCGCTTTTATTTGTTAGTTATAATTTCTTTTACTTTTTTAATTGTTTCATTGTAAAACTCTTTATTGCTTTTTCTACTACTCGGATGGGGTCTGGAGGTTATGACAGGTATTCCAAATAGTTTATCGTTTTTGATGTCAAAAAAACAATGAGTATCTATTCCAAAAAAAATAATAATATCAGGTTGAATTTGTTCAACAATTTGTTCTTTTAAGTTTTTTTTGAGTTGTTCTTGTTTTGCGTGTTCGGTAAAAATAATAGTTTTTTTAGATTCTTCAGATTTGACTTTTGCGCCTCCACCTAATTTCTTCACATTCATTATGGCAATATGGCGTAAAGCATCTTTATAATTACTTGTTTTATTATGGTAGAAAGCGCGATACGTTTCATCATACGAAATAAGTTGTAGTCTATCTTCAAGGGATATTTTTAACCCATTAGCAAGAACTGCCAGTCTACGCCACTTACTAACACCATTCCAAATATCATGTCCATCTGATTCATCCATTGCGACAAAATCAAATGTTTTTTCTCCTGTTGGTTTTTGGTCGTTTACCTCTTTTAAAATGAATAAGGGACGAAAAGTATTTTTTTCGTCAAACCAAGTTTCGGGGTCTATAACGCCATCTTTAAAAAATGTGGCATTGACATCGAGATATTCATTATTGTTTTTTCTGTTTTCATATTCAAGCCATTGACGACATTCTTGTTCCCAACGAGCCATCAATTCTTCTCGCTTAGCCATATATTCTCGTGCGGTCATTGCTATTCTTCTTTCATTTAAACTGTGTATATATTATATCAGTTTAGTTCCAGAAAAGCAATCCCCACCATTTTCCTTACATAAAAATTCCACACTTCGCACAAAATACTTTTGTAAATCAAACCAAAAGGAGCAATTTATATATGAAAGCAACAGGAATTGTGAGAAGAATTGACGACCTCGGTCGTGTTGTAATTCCGAAAGAAATCAGGCGTACCATGCGAATCCGCGAGGGCGATCCGCTGGAGATTTATACCGACCGTGACGGCGAGGTGATTTTCAAAAAATACTCACCCATGGGTGAACTTTCCGATTTTGCGGTGCAACTTTGCGACACCATGGGCAAGACCACCGGTCACATTGTTGCGATTTGCGACCGAGACACAATCATCGCAACCAACGTGGGTGCACGTCGTGACCTTCTTGAGAAGCGTATCACCGGCGGCGTGGAGACCATTATCGAGGGCAGAAACACCTACCAAAAGGGTGAGCGTGACGCTAAAATTCCGGTGGCAGAGGGTGATAATAACTACTTCGTCTCCGTGGCATCGCCCATTCTTGCAGAGGGAGACGTTTCCGGCTGCGTGATGTTTTTATCAAAGGATGAGCACGATACAATGGGGGATGCGGAGTGCAAAATTCTCCAGACCGTGTCGGGGTTTTTAGGCAAACAAATGGAAAATTAAAAAAACGGTAATACCTCATTTGAGGTATTACCGTTTTCATTTATCGCTATTAAACTAAATTGCGGTATATCCGCCGTCGATAGGTAAGATAACGCCGGTAACGTAAGAAGCCTCATCACTTGCGAGGAAGATAGCACCTGCGTTGAGTTCGCCGGTCTTGCCGTAACGGCCAAGGGGCACAGTAGCCTTCATATAAGCGGTAAACTCATCGGTCTTGAGCACATCCTCGGTCAATTCAGTAGCAAAGTATCCGGGGCAGATACAGTTACAGGTGATGTTGAACTTTGCAAGTTCAGCAGCAACTGCACGGGTAAAGTTAACAACACCGCCCTTGGATGCGTGGTAAGCAACGGTATCGATAGCCGGGTTGCCGACCAGACCGTACATGGATGCGATATTGATAATACGACCATAGTTGTTTTTCTTCATAATCTTAGCGAATGCACGGGTTACGTAGAAAACACTGTCAAGGTCAGCAGACATTGTGAAGTCCCATTCCTCGTTGGTCATTTCTAAAACACCTGCATTTTTTGCACTGCCTGCACAGTTGACGAGAACGTCAACCTTGCCGAATTCCTTTTCTGCAGCGGCAGCAGCAGCGTCTACCTGAACAGGGTCGGTAACGTCGCACTGCACGGGTAAGACCTTAACACCCGTTGCACGAAGTTCTTCTGCAAGAGCATTCAACCTCTCGATTCGGCGAGCGGTGATAACAAGGTCAGCACCTTGCACCGCAAAGCCACGAGCCATTTGTGCACCTAAACCTGAGGATGCACCGGAGATTACAACTACGCGATTTTTAAGATTAAACATGGGAAATCATTCCTCTCATATAATATAACTAATTTTAACATTTTGACGGAAAAATGTCAACTTCTGCTTTTGTAAATTGCGAAAAAATGAGATGTTGCAGAATGTGTGTCGTTGTTGTATAATGCAGGTGGTGATATTGTGAGAATATGTATTGACGCAGATGCGTGTCCCGTGGTAAATCAGGCGATAGCCATTGCAAATGAAAACAAAATCCCATGCATCCTTTTTTGCGACACAGCACACGTGTTAAACCGTGCAGGTGCGGAGACGATTACCGTGTCAAAAGGTGCCGATAGCGTGGATTTTGCCCTGGTGAACTATATAAAGAAAGACGATATCGTAATTACTCAGGACTATGGCCTTGCGGCAATGTGCTTGTCCCGTGGGGCAAGAGTTTTGCATCAGGACGGGATGGAGTACACAAACGATAACATCGACGCACTCCTACTCTCCCGCCACGAGTCGGCAAAATTCCGAAGAGCGGGAGGAAGAACCCGTGGGCATAAACCGCGGGAAGAGAGCCAAAACGCCGCATTTTGTGCCGCCCTTAAGAAAATGATAATGCCCTGACTTTAGGCGGTTGGTCATAGGGACTAACCGCCTTTTGCCAGGGCATTTTTATAACTACTTACTTAAATTCTGCTCGTAAGCCATAATCATCTTCTTTACCATCTGACCGCCGATGCTGCCTGCCTGACGGGAAGTGAGGTCACCGTTGTAACCCTGCTTGAGGTTAACGCCAACTTCATTTGCCGCCTCCATCTTAAAGCGGTTTAATGCTTCTTTAGCTGAAGGAACGATTGCCATCTTTGTATTCACCTCCTTTTCTAAGTTCAGTTTTAGTGTTAGCAGAAAGCGGATTTTTATAAGAAGAAAAATTTTCAAACTTTTTTAAAAAAACGCTTGACAAACAGGCTCTTGCCTAATATAATATATATTGCGTTTCGGCGTAAAAGTAAATATGCGAGTGTGCTGGAATCGGCAGACAGGCACGTTTGAGGGGCGTGTGTCTTATGGCGTACGAGTTCAAGTCTCGTCACTCGCACCAAAAGCACATTGCTTACGCAATGTGCTTTTTTATTTAATATAAGGGGATAAAGTATGAAAAAGAAAATGAATGTAAAAGAATTTATAAAACAAAACGCATTGATTCTCTTCGGCGTTATGCTCACGGCGTTTGCCGTAAGTTGTTTCTACACACCCAATAAAATCGTAAACGGCGGCGTATCAGGTGTTTCCACCATTTTATTCCACGCCTTCGGTATCGAGCCGGGTGTTTCCTTTGCGGTTATAAACATCATCCTCCTGCTCATTGCACTTGTGTTTATCGGCAAGGAGTTTGTGTTCAAAACCATTTATGGTGCAGGTGCACTTTCCCTCTTTATCCAGCTTTTTAAGGATTTTGTGCCGCCCGTAACCGAGGTAACAAGCCTTGCAACCATTTTTGGTGCAATCCTTTACGGTTTAGGTATCGCAATCGTGCTCTCTCAAGGTGCATCCACCGGTGGTACGGATATTTTAGGCAGACTTTTACAGTGCATTTTCCCTCATATGAAAATCGGTACAACCCTTCTTATCGTTGACCTTATGGTGGTTGCGGTATCTCTTGCGGTTTTCGGTCAGGTAGACCTTGTTCTTTGGGGTATAATCTCCCTTGCGGTTGCGACGTTTGCAATCGATTGGTTCATCAAACGTCTTAACATTTCAAAAATCGCGTTTGTTATGACCAATAACGGTGAAGAAATCGCAAAATATCTTATCTCCACCTCACCCCGTGGCGTTACCATTATCGACGCAATCGGTGCGTACACCATGGAAAAGAGACAGGTTCTCCTCTGTGCACTTAAAGAGAGCGAGATGCCAGCATTTGAGAAGAAGATTTTAGAGTTTGACCAACACGCATTTATAGTATTCTCCGAGTCGCAGGAGATATTGGGCAACGGCTTTAAATTATATAAATAACGGCAATTTGAGAGGATCGGGGCTTAATATGAAAGCGGTAATATGGGATATGGACGGGGTTTTAATCGACAGTGAAACCCTTTATAATAAAGCAAATCCGGCACTTTTTGAGCGTTTGGGTATTCCTTTCTGGCGTGAGGACGAGGAAGGCCTTGCAGGGGTTAACGCCCATTCGGGAGCACTCGGTATTATGGAGCGTCATCCGGAGGTTAAATATACCCTTGAAGAGGTTGAGGAGGCGTATCGTGCATCGTTGTTGGGTGCACTTACCGGTGCGGAGGACCTGGAACTTATTGATGGCGTTTCCGATTGGTTTGAAAAACTTCGTGCAATGGGCTATAAAATGGCGGTGGCGTCAAGTTCCACCGCACCTATGGTAAATTACGTTGCAGAGCGATTCGGCTTTGAGAAAATTATGGGTGCCGTGATAAACGGTGAGATGGTATCGGTTGCAAAGCCGGAGCCGGATATTTTTCTTATGGCGGCGGAGATGCTTGGCGTAAAACCTGAGGACTGCACGGTAATTGAGGATTCCACCTTTGGAATCCGTGCTGCAAAGGCGGCGGGAATGCGTTGTTTTGCATTCACCGGTGCAAACGTGCATAATTTAGACAATTCCGAGGCGGACGACCGCTTCCCCGAATATAACGACGAGGCATTTGACAAGTATTTTAAATAGGGAGATAAAGATATGCTTATAATTCTTTCCGGCTCATCCGGTGTTGGTAAAAATACGATTATAAATAAACTTCTTGAAGATAACGAGAATCTGGAACTGATGACCACGGTAACAACCCGTGATATGCGTCCGGGTGAAAGTCAGGGCAATCCCTATTATTTCGTAACCAGGGAAGAGTTTGAGAAGAAAATAGAAGATGGCGAGATGTTAGAGTATGCACTTGTCCACGGAAATTATTACGGCACAAGCCGCAAAATCCTTGAGGACAAGGTAAAGAACGGCAAGATACTCATTAAGGACATCGATGTTGAGGGAACGCTCAATTTAATGAAGTTACTTGGCGACGAGGTAATAAGCATTTACTTAAAGCCGGTATCAATAGAGCAACTTCGTGAAAGGCTTTTGGGACGAGGCGAGACCGAGATTGAAAAACGCCTTAACCGTTATGAGTACGAGGAATCTTTATCAGGCAATTACCACTACACAATAGTCAACGACAAAATGGATGAGACCATCGAAACCATATACAAAATTATGGCAGAAAAAGGCCTGAGATAATAAAAAATCCCCTTTGGATTTACCAAAGGGGATTTTTCTGTTTTACTCCGCATTGGATGCGGCGATTTTTACTTTACTCCAAAGATTACTCATAATCTTACGGGTACGGTCGTTGTAGCAGAACGCCTCGTCGTTTTCGTTGTCGGTACGGGGGATGTATGCGTCAATGCCCTCGTAGTCGCCGTCGGGACCAAAAAGGTCGTTCATAACGTCACGGTTGGGGGAGGTATATCCTACCCAACTTGAGTTGTCATACGCCGCCTCATAGTTTGTGATAAAGTTCATAAACTCATAGGCAAGGTCGGGATTTTTTGCGTTTTTCGGAATGACCATCGCGTCAACCCATTGATTTGTACCCTCATTCGGCATGTAGAAGCCCATATCCTCATTTTCACTCATTACGTAGGTTGCGTCACCGGAGTAGATAAGGCCAAGTGCTTTTCTGCCGTTTATCATATTGTCGATAATTTCGTCGGTAACAATCTGTGCCTCCATTGTCTCCACACACTTGACGAGCCAATTGTATGCGGCACTGAGTTCCTCTTCGCTTTCGGTATTCATAGAGTAGCCGAGATTCTTAAGTGCCATCATAAAACTGTCACGCTCGGAGTCGTAGAGGTAGATATTGCCTTTGTACTTCTCATTAAGGAATACCGCAAAGCCGTCGTTTTCAAGGTCCTCTTCATCAACAACCGTGGTGTCGTAGATAATACCAACGGTGCCCCAGAAATAGGGGATGCCGTACTCGTTTTGCGGATCATAGGGCATACCTTTTATGTTGTCAACGATTTTGGGCATACAGTCAAGTTTGCTCTGGTCGAGTTTCTGTATTAAATCTTCCTGAATAAGACGTTCAATCATATAGTCGCTTGGGATAAGCAGGTCATAATTTCCACCGTTTGCAACCTTGATATACATCTGCTCATTAGACTCAAAATTCTCCACAACAACGGTTGCACCGGTATATGCCTCAAAGTCGGAGACTATATCCTCACCCATATACTCACCGGGCAGGTAGATATAAAGTGTTTCACCTGCAAAGGGGAGGGAAGAGGACGTTTGGCCGAAACTTGTTGCACCGATACCGATTGCAAGGACGAGAATGATTGCAATAGTGGGAAGAACCCATTTTCTCTTGCCGATTTCCGCCTTTTTCTCACGCTTTGCCATAATTGCAGAGGTTACGTTGATTACGATAAGTGCGATAAAGATAATCACAACAACAAGGGTTGAAATCGCATTGATGCTGGGGTTTACACGTTTACTCATTGTGTAGACCATAATGCTTAAGTTCTTAACGCCCGAACCGGTAACGAAGTATGAAATGATAAAGTCGTCAACCGACATTGTAAATGCAATAAGAGCACCGCTTACAATACCCGGTGTTATCTGTGGTACGATTACTTTGATAAGTGACTGCCAGGGGGTAGCACCAAGGTCCATTGCCGCATCCGCAAGATTCGGATCGAGAGAGCGGATCTTCGGCATAACAGAGAGCATAACGAAGGGGATACAAAATGCGATATGAGCAAGAAGCATCGTCATATAGCCCTTTTCCACGCGGAAAGTGATGAAAAGGAGCATAAAGCCGATTGCGGTAACGATGTCGGGGTTCATAATGGGAAGGTTGTTTACCTGCTCCATAACGTCACGCACAATCTTCCGTGACTTGCTTATACCAATTGCCGCAATTGTACCTGCAACGGTTGAAACAACCGTTGAGATTATGGCAATGCTGAATGTGGTATAAAGAGATTGCATCATATCCCTCGACTCCAACATGTGCTCATACCAACGGAGTGAGAAGCCTGTAAATGCGGTGAGTGATTTACTGTCGTTAAATGAGAAAACGATCATGTAAACAATTGGGAGATAGAAAAAGATAATGGCAAGGGTGAGTAAGACCGTTCCGAAAATTCGTCTGTTTTTCTTCATTTTCTTACTCCTCCTTTCCGCCGGCATTACGTGTCTCTATCTTATTAACCGCCATCATCATAAGCATCATAATGACCGCCATAATCATAGAAATCGCACTACCGAAATTCCACTCACCAACGGTAATAAACTGATTTTCGATAAGATTACCGATGAGGAAATACTGACCGCCGCCGAGCAGTTTCGGGATAAAGAAAGAACTTACGGCGGGGAGGAAAACAAGGTTGATTCCGCTTATAACGCCGGGCAGTGATAAGGGGAAGGTAACACGGGTAAAGGTGCGTACCGGTGTTGCACCAAGATCCGCACTTGCCTCCAGGAGCGAATGGTCCATCTTGCAAAGGGAGGTGTTAATCTGCAAAATCATAAAGGGCAGGAAGTTATACACCATACCGATAAGCACCGCGGTCTCGGTGTATAAAAGTTCAAAATCGCCCAAGCCGAAGAAGGATAAGATTGTGGATAGAATACCGCCTTCGCTCATAATACCAATCCACGCATATGTACGCACAAGCATATTTATCCATGTGGGGATGGTAATGCACATAAGAAGAATTCCCTGCATCTTTTCACGGCTTCTTGAGATATAGTACGCAATGGGATATCCGAGGATTAAGCAGATAACCGTGGTTTTGAATGCAATCCAGAGTGAACGGGTGAGCACGGTTAAGAAATCCGGGTCGGTGAAAAACTTAACGTAATGCTCAAGGGTAAGGGAGAAGGAGATGATTGAGTTTCCGTGGCGGGTAATGGAGTAAAGAGCGATAAGCGCCATGGGAAGCACAAGCATCAGAGCCGCCCATATTACGTAGGGCAGAGCAAGTTGTGAAAATCTTTTCATCTTAGAATACCACGCGGGACATAACGTGGATGTCCTCCGGGAAGAATGTCAGGCCGACCTCCTGACCAACCTCGGAATAGTCCGTGGTATGGATTTTAAACTCACGTCCGGTGGTGGAGAAAACGATTTTGTAAACGCCTTCCTTCACGTCGTCCGGATCAAAGTCATAATCTACCGCAATATCAATGCTCTGTGACTCGTCACTGAGTTTCCAACCCTGTGCTGATGCCCAGGTTTTAATATCGGTGTCAAGTGCTTGAGACTCCTGGATTTCGTCCACGGTTTTGGTGAAGTTAAACGCCATAACCGCTTCGTTTGCTTTTTCATTCTTGACAAACGGCTGGTTTACAACCGTGATTACACGCTCGATGGAGGTGCCTTTTGCGGTGGTGAATATAACCGAATATGCACCGAGTTCCGCCTTTATATCGTACTCGATTTTAGCGATGGAAACGTAGTCGTCGGTCTCGGTGTCCCAAGCCATTGCGTTGGAGCGGGCGATAATTTCCTTATCGTCTAAATTGGGAACGTCCTCAATGTCAACGTAGAAGTTTGTTGCACTTATCTTCTCTTTGCCGTCGGCACTTACAACGTCCTGATTGCGAATGACGTTCATATTTACCGTAACGCTTGTACCCGGTACGGTTTCAACGATAATTTCGTAATGCACACCTTTAAAGAGCACACTTAAAACCTCGCCGGTCATCTTACCGTCGGGAACAGGGACGATATCAATATCTTCGGGACGAATGACAACGTCTACCGCTTCGTTTTTCTTAAAGCCGAAGTCCACGCAATCAAAGTCAATATCGTCAAAACGCACCTTGTAATCGTCAAGCATAACGCCGGGGAGGATGTTACTCTCACCGATGAAGTTTGCAACGAATTCATTTGCAGGTTCGTTGTAAATTTCTTCAGGCGTTCCTACCTGCTGAATTTCACCGTTTTTCATAACAACGATTTTGTCCGACATGGTAAGAGCCTCTTCCTGATCGTGTGTAACGAAGATAAAGGTAATGCCGACCTCCTGCTGAATACGTTTGAGTTCGTACTGCATCTCCTTGCGGAGTTTTAAGTCAAGTGCGGCAAGTGGCTCGTCAAGGAGGAGCACTTTCGGCTCATTAACAAGAGCACGGGCGATGGCAACACGCTGTTGCTGACCGCCGGAGAGAACCGCGGTGTTTTTGTTTTCATAGCCTTCAAGGCCGATGAGTTTTAACATCTTCATAACCTTCTGGTCAATGATGTCCTTACTCATTTTCTTGATTTTAAGGCCAAAGGCGATGTTTTCATAAACGCTTAAATGGGGGAAAAGAGCATATTTCTGGAATACCGTGTTAAGTTCACGCTGATAAGGAGGCAAGTGGTTTATATCCACACCGTCAAATACAACGCTTCCCTCATCCGCCTCTAAAAATCCGCCCAAGATACGGAGAAGAGTGGTCTTACCGCAACCGCTTGGGCCGAGCAAGGTTACAAACTCGTTCTCATAAATGTCAAGATTGACACCTTTTAGTACAATCTGACCGTCAAAACTTTTGACAATATTGCGAAATTCGATAATTTTGGTGTTTTCCATATGTGTTTACCTCCTAGAATAATGGTGGTGTGGTAATCCACAGAATTTTTGCATCCGTCGTGCCATGATTGTAAAGTGTATGGCTTTTTGATCCGTCTAAATAAAAGGTCTCGCCGACCTTTAGTTTGTGCTTTTTACTACCTCGTATAAGGGTGACGTTACCCTTTAGTATGTAGCCGAATTCCTCGCCGTTATGGGCGAGCATTTCCTGACTCTGACATTTCGGGTGCAGGGTAAGAATAATAGGCTCCATCTCGTTTTTCTGTGCGTTGGGGATAACCCATTCGATAGTGTAATCCTCACGTTCGTCAACGAAAAAGTCGTTTGCCTGAAAGGTAATTTTACTCTCCGGCTCCTCGTGGAAAAATTCCGAAAGGTTTGTGCCAAGTGCCTCAAGAATATCTTCAAGCGTGGCAATACTCGGCGTGGTGAGATTTCGCTCCACCTGTGAGAGAAAACCCTTTGTAAGTTCGGAGCGGGAAGCAAGGTCACCCAGGGTAAGGTCGTTTTGCAACCTGAGTTCCTTTAACTTTTTACCGATGTCCACAAAAACACCTCCAAAAGTTTTCTAATACTATACTTTTTATTTCAAATTGCGTAACAAATTATATTATACACATATATGTGTATATTGCAATAGTATTCGACAAATTTTTTTGTTGACGGTATTTTGTGCAGGGTATATACTATATGAATAAAAGTCTTTCTTATGGAGGAAAAAACAATGGATTATAAAAAATTACAAAACGGAAGCGACATCCGAGGCGTTGCCCTTGAGGGAATCGAGGGGCAGAATGTAAATTTAACCGAGGATGTTTGTAAAAATATCGGCCGCGGTTTTGCCCTGTGGCTTATTAAAAAAGCGGGAAAGAGTGACCTTACCGTAGCGGTTGGTCGTGATTCACGACTCTCTGGCGAAACCCTTTCCGCATGGCTTACCGCATCTCTGGCAGAGTGCGGCATTAAAGTTGTGGATTTCGGTATGGCAAGTACCCCCGCTATGTTTATGGCAACGGTAACCGAGGGTTATAAGTTCGACGGCTCGGTTATGATAACCGCGTCACA
>JAFYQP010000013.1 GCA_017559855.1 Clostridia bacterium
TACCCAGAAATTTCTTCATCAATTCTATGAACTCATCATAATCCACCGTGTTATCGGTGCCTAAAAGTTCAAGCCACACGCCCGCTTCATTCACCCTCATATCAAGACGCTCAAACCCGTTTCTACGGTAAAATTCAAGGCGGCGAAGGCGGGTTTCGTAATTGGGTGCGTCACGCACCTCGGTGTCCTCAATGGCAAGGGTTATTGTGCGGCCGGGGTTATCTTCCTTGATTTTAGTTAGAATTTTACTGCCGTAGCCCTTGTTTCGTGCTTCTTCAATTACCGCAAGATAGTACACGTAGAGGAAGTTTTCACTCTCCACCGTGTAGGAAAGTCCAACGAATTCCCCATTATCCAAAACGGCAGAAAAATTATTGCCCTTACCTCTTGCCTTCCAATAGAGAAACATCATAGGGAATCGCTCGTCGTAGGGAAATGCTGATTTATACAGATTTTTGACCTGTTTTCTGTACTTTTTATAGTTTACAAATTCCAAAATTTACACGTCCTTTTTGCCGTATATTTAAATTATACCATTTTTTGCACCAATATACAACAAAAAGGCGGTTGTTTTAACAACCGCCTTTCTATTATTTCTTTCTGTTTTCAAAATCTTCGTTTATCTCGTCCGCCCAAGCGTCGTCAATTCTGCAGGCGAAACGCATATCGAAGATTGCATCGGACACGCCGGCAAACACCTTTCCCGTACCCTCGCCGTCTGCGTGGTAATTTGCCGCACGGGGAGGATCAATACCAATGTCTTTTGCGGCGGATACCGCGTCGATATTTGCACCTAAGAAGATAAACTCCCAACCGAAATCTCGCTTCATCTTCTCTACCATTTCCTTAACCTGCTCTGCAGAGTAGTTGTGACTTGCGTTTTCCATACCGTCGGTGGTAATTACGAAAATGGTGTTCTGAGGCACGTCCTCTTTTCTTGCATATTTATGGATGTTGCGGATATGCTCGATGGTGCTGCCCACCGCATCGAGAAGAGCGGTACAACCGCCTACATAGTAGTCCTTATCGGTCATAAGGTTAACCTCACAGAGGGGGAGTCTGTCGTGGATTGTTTTCATCTCGTGGTCAAAGAGCACGGTTGTTACAAAACAGTTTCCTTCCTCCTTTTTCTGTTTTTCAAGCATTGAGTTAAAGCCGCCGATGGTATCCGCTTCAAGCCCCTGCATAGAGCCGCTTCGGTCTAAAACAAAGACCACTTCCGTTGTGTTGTTTTTCATAACAAAAAACCTCTCTTTCGTTTTGATGCCTTGATTATAGCACCGCAAAAGAGAGGTTTGGTCGCTTGGTGTGCGACATTTTTACGCACCAAGTAAATTCTGGTCAAAGGCGAAAAGTGCCTTGTTTATTTCATAAATATCGTACACGCCGTGTTTTATAAAATATTCTATTATAAGGTCAAACTTATTGCTGTGTGATAGGGCAAAACCCGCCTTTAAGAGCATTTCACCCGTTTCCTCAAGGGAGAGTTCCAGAGCGATTGCAAAAGCAATTACCGTGGGTTTGCTCGGTCTGTAATTCACGTCACCGCGGATTTTGGAGAATAGTTTACGGTCGATATTCGCTTTTTTGTAACACTCGCTGTCACTCATTCCCCGCTCGTCGATTTTGCGAAGGAGCATTTGGGAGAAACTCTCGTCTATGCAGGCGATTACGGTTTCCAATTCACTGTCTTCCGAAAATACATCCATGCTTTCACGACAGAATATCATATCAAAAGTATCGTCATCATCTGCCGACTCTGCACAGTTTGCCGCACACGGCGGTACTGCTTTTTCGATACAGGTTATGTAATCGTCAAGTTCCCAATATAAGTCCTCGTCTATTTTATAGTCAAACTTTTTTATAAAAACAAGGTATACGGTCATATCGTTATCACGCAAAAAGGCTTTTATTGCATCCGTCGCAATAAAAAGCGCCTCATCCTTGGGATAACCGTAAACACCGCTTGAAATCAGAGGAAAGGCAACGCTTCCGCATCCATATTCTTTTGCAAGTGCGAGAGATTTTTCATAGCAGGAGCGGAGATATTCCGCCTCCCCTTTTGTTCCGTCTGTATATCTCGGCCCTACCGTATGGATAACGAATTTGCAGGGCAGATTATACCCTTTTGTTATCTTTGCATCTCCCGTGGGGCAACCGCCAAGAGTTTTGCACTCTTCCAAAAGTTTTCTGCCCGCCGCACGGTGGATACAGCCGTCAACACCGCCACCGCCGAGAAGGGATGAGTTTGCCGCATTTACAATGGCGTCAACCTCCATTTTGGTTATGTCCTGTTTGACTATATAAAGCGGCATAAAATCTCCCTCATTTCATTTTGTAAAATTCTATTTTGCGTAATCTGCAATCGCTACCGCGTCTAATTTATCATACTTTGCAAGGAATGCGGCAAGTTCCTTTGCGATAATTTTAGCACCGCCTAAATCGTTACTCTCGATATTAAGGGGTAAGAGCGGATCGTGGAGGGAAAGTCGCAGTAAGAACCAACCGTTACCGTGTGCCTCGTCAAGATTTACCCTGACACCCTCGAAGTTGTTATCGGCTAAAGACCAGCCGTCCTGATTTTTTGCATATGCGTTGAGTTCCTCGATTACCTGCTCGCCGTATGCCTTAAAGTCATCGAGTTTGATGTTCATACGGAACTCGATACTCTCTGCCGGCTCGTCCAAATTCTCAAGAAGGCTCTCAAGTGTATAGCCCATTTTCTTGCCGCGTGCAAGTTCGATAAGAAGTTTTACAACGATGTACGCACCGTCATCGAGGAAATAGTTTTCTTTAAACGCACCGTGGCCGGATGTCTCGATTGCAAGTTGGCTGTCCTTTCCCTCGTTGTTAAGACGGATTGCCTCGTTTATAACGTTGCGGTAGCCGCGTTTGAATCTGTGATGAACACCGCCGAGATCGGTTATGAATTTTGCAAGACCTGTGGAGGTAATGGAGTCTGTAACAATGGTAGTGCCCGGATTTTCACGGAGTAAGATTGCCGCAAGGAGTGCGATAATGCGGTTTCGGTTTAACTCACTGCCATCTGAGAGTACCGCACCTGCACGGTCAACGTCGGTGTCGAAAATAATACCGAGGTCTGCCTTGTTTGCATTTACCGCACCGGTAATGCTCTTCATAGCCTCTTTATCCTCCGGGTTGGGAATGTGATTGGGGAAGGAGCCGTCCGGATCTAAATAAAGACTTCCCGTAGTGTCTGCACCTAAGGGTTTTAAAACCTTATCAACAAAGAAACCTCCTGCACCGTTTCCCGCATCAACTACAATTTTAAAACCTGCAAGGGGTTTATCCTCACCGGTAGCAGCTCTGATTTTATCCGCTAAAATCTTGGAGTAGGTGTCCATGAACTCGCCACGCTCAACGGCTTTTGGTGCAAGGCCGGTCTTCTCCTCACCCTCGGCGTAGGTTAAAATCTCCTTGATGTCGCCCTTCTCAAGACCACCATTTGCGGTAAAGAACTTAAAGCCGTTGCGGTTAAAGGGGAGATGTGACGCGGTTATCATAACCGAGCCGTCGAACTTATAACCCTCGGTTACCGTTGCCATAAACATAGCGGGGGTACTTGCCATACCGAAATCCACAACTTTAATGCCGCACTCTGCCAGAGATGCGGTAAGCCATGCGGAA
>JAFYQP010000014.1 GCA_017559855.1 Clostridia bacterium
CGACAGGATTATCTGCGATTTTATTGCTTGTTCTGAAACAAAAAATGCACGTTTTAAAGTGCCTTGCAGTTTTGAAATAGAAATTTTTCGTAAATAAAAAGAATAAAAATCAGGTAATACTGACGTATTACCTGATTTTTTTGATGCATTATTTGCGGAAAAGGTCATGTCAAAACCGACTTCTCCCTAAGAGAAGACGCCGTTCGGGAGAGTTTTTTGTGCTTGTCAATGGTTGTTTTTACAAAAACTGCAATTTATGCCAAAAAACATACAATGTATGCCAAAATCGACATTATAAATTAAATTTACATTATTATAGGTATTATAATTTTGTAATTGTAGTTTTTAACACCAAAGGAGATGTAATAGTGAAGGATAAAAAGTATGACGATAATGGTTATCTTATTGTATCCGAGATAGATAGTTGTTCCTTGTGGGAAAAAGATGCTAATCCTTGTTATGGAAGTTGTGAACATGATTGCTTTTATTGTGCCTTTTCAAACTTCAGGCAAGATGATTATATTCAGAACATAGTAGGTAAAGCGACAACAGAACCGCTTTACAGTATCTGCCGAAACGAGAAAAATCGTAAAAAGGAATCTGAGAAGGAGGATAAAAAATGAAAATCAAAAGACTTTTATGCTTAATGTTTGCACTTGTTATGATATCGGGCGTATTCTCGGGCTGCGGTGTCAAAACAGATGAAAAGGTTTTTAAGACATTTGAAGATTTTAAAAATGCAAATCTTGGTGTTTTGACGGGAAGTGCGTATGAGGAGATAACCAACAACCTTTTCCCTGACAGTAAAAAGAATAAGTTTGATACAATTGCGGATTTGATTATCAGCCTAGAGAAAGGAAAGATTGATGGCTTTCTTATGGACTATGCCCACTACTCATCAATCGGATGGGAAAAGTCGGGATATACGGCAATAGAAAGCAGTTCACCTTCAAAAGTTGAATATGCATATATTGTGGCAGAAAACGAAAAGGGCAATAGACTCAAAGATGAAATCAACAAACATATCTCTGAAATTAAAGAAAGTGGAGAAATTAAGGCTTTTGAGGAAAAGTGGTTCTCAGGCGTAAGGCCTTTAGAGCATCCTGACTGGGATAGCTTAACAGGTGAGAGGGGAACTATATATATTGGCATTGCAGATAATGACATTCCGGTATCCTATCAGGATGATACAATTCTTACAGGCTTTGATACAGAGGTTCTTTATAGTTTTGCAAAAAAATACGGATACAAGCTTAACTTTTCTACCGTTGATTTTGATTTGATGCTTGGCGGCGTCAAGTCGCAGAAATTTGATATGGCGGTTGGCGGCATTGAGATAACCGATGAAAGAAGAGAAACCTTTAATTTTACCGATTCTTATTATCAAAGTCCGGTTGTAATGGTAACCAAAGTAGCGTCTGACAAGGGCAGTACGCTTGCTGATCTGTCCGACAAAAGAATCGGTATTGTTACCGGAACGCTGACATCTGTGTTGCTTCCTAAAATGATTCCTACGGCACAGTATGTTGAGTTTAATACCGTGGCAGATGCGAAAATGGCACTTGAAAGCGGAAAGGTAGATGCTTTTCCGACTGATGAATCCATTTATCTTGCCATGCGTTGGGAGGGAAGCAAGGTTGAGCGCATTGACCAGCCTATCGCCCCCAGCGACTACGGCGTGATTTTTACCAAAGGAAAAAATCCTGAGCTTCAGAAGGAATTTAATACCTATCTTGCCAAAATCAAGCAAGACGGTACATGGCAGTCGCTTCAGGATAAATGGTTTGGGAATAACGAGCCTACCGAGTTTGTTTCCTACGATGATCTGACAGGTGAAAAAGGCATTCTGAGAGTTGGAATCAACTCTTCAAGCAAGCCGTTTACATACTTTAAGAACGGAAAATATGCAGGCTATGATATAGAAGTAGTTGTAGGCTTCTGCCGCGAATACGGATACGGCGTTGAGTTTGAGGATACGCTGTTCGCAGGCGTATTGACCGGTGTTGCTGCAGGTACTTATGATATGGGTGCAGCAGGCTTTACCATTACTGACGAGCGTCGTGAAAGCGTAGATTTTTCTGATATTTACCACACCGAGGATCTGGTTCTTGTCGTTAAGGAGCAGAACAATAGTGCGGGTCAACAGACAAGCCACCTTTCTGATCTTTCGGGGAAAAAGATTGGTGTTGTTACAGGCTCTATTCAGGCGGTTATGATGCCTGACATTGTTCCGGATGCGGAATATATGGAATTTAATGACGTGACTGATTTGATTGAGGCACTTAACAGTAACAAAATAGATGCTTTTGGCTGCGATGAATCCTTATATACATCAATGCTTTGGAAAGGTCAGGCGGTTGACCGCATTGATGAGCCAATTGATAAAAGTAACTATGGAATCATTTTCCAAAAGGGGAAAAAACTTGATCTCCAAAGAGAAATAAATGACTACATTGCCAAGGGGAAGGCAGACGGAAGCATTAAGACTTTAGAAGAAAAATGGTTTGGTGCAAAAGAACCGACAGAGTTTGCATCCTATGATAACTTAAATGGTACAAATAATACAATCACCGTTGCTATCAACTCCGCATCAATGCCGTTTGCATATCTCAAAAACAATAAATTTGTCGGCTTTGATGTTGAATTTATAACGGGCTTTGCAAAGGAATACGGTTACAACGTTAAGTTCGAAGATGTAGCATTTGCAGCGATTCTCAGCGGCGTTCAATCAGGAAAATATGATCTTGGTATATCGGGCATTAGCATAACCGATGAAAGAAAAGAAAGTATGGACTTCTCTGATGTTTATCATATAGAGGATCTTGCGGTAATTATAAGAAGCGAAGAGGGTAGAAACGACCTTGCACAGTTTAATACCGCATCTTTAGGTGTTGTTACAGGCTCACTTTACGGCGGATATTCCAAAGAGCAGTTCCCAAATGCAAACATCAAAGAGTTTAATAACTTCTCCGATGTACTGGTTGCCTTAAAGCAAGGCAAGGTTGACGGCATTATGCTTGATAAGCCGAACTTCAACTCTGTTGCACGAGCAGACGAGAGCCTTAAATGCATCACAGTTGGCGCATATTCTGTGGAAATCGGGTTTGGATTCCAGAAAAATGACGGTGGCGATGCACTTCAGGCACAGATGAACGAGTTTTTGGCAAAGCTTGATAGCGATGGTACAACAGAGAAACTCATAAATAAATGGTACGGCGAAACAGAGCCGCAAGAAAACATACCATTAGAAGAACTTGCGACAAACCAAAAGACACTTAATGTATCTATCGACACAACAAGAAAACCTTTTGTATATATGTATGAAGGAAAACCTGTGGGATTTGAAATTGAAGTCCTTTATCTGTTCTGTAAGGAATATGGCTACAATGTCAATATTTCAGATGTTTCCTTTGCATCAGGACTTGCAGGTTTGGCGAGTGAAAAGTATGACCTTGTTTGTGGCGGACTTTATATGACGCCGGAGCGAAAAGAAAGCGTAAACTTCTCGAATCCTTATATGAATGCAGAAGTTGTTATGGCAAAGTGCGAGAGGTCAGGGTTTGATAACTTTATGTTATCCATTAAAGAGAGTTTTGAAAAAACCTTTGTAAGAGAGCAAAGGTGGAAACTTATTGTAGAGGGTATTTATACCACGATGATTATAAGCTTGTTCTCTGTTCTCGGTGGAACACTACTCGGCTTTGCACTTTATATGGCGGCACGTAGCAAGAAGAAGTGGCTATCTAAACTTGCTAAAGCAATAGCAAAAGTGTATTCCACAATTATTGCAGGCACACCTACACTTGTCGTACTTATGCTTTTGTTCTATGTGGTATTCACTTCTCCCGATATGAGTGGAGTTGTTGTTGCAATCGTTGGCTTTATACTGACCTTTGGATCCTTTGTTTACGATAACCTTGATTTAACCGTGTCAGGCGTTGACAACGGACAGCTTGAAGCCGCATACGCTCTCGGCTATTCAAGAAACAGAACATTTTTCAGAATCATTCTGCCGCAGGCAATGAAGATGTTTGTGCCGGCATATTCGGGTGAAATTGTAAACCTCATAAAAGCAACTTCGGTTGTTGGTTATATCGCAGTAAACGACTTAACCAAAATGGGCGATATTATAAGAGGTAATACATACGAAGCATTCTTCCCGCTTATTGCAGTAGCAGTAATTTACTTTGCAATCACTTGGATTATAGCAGGACTTCTCGGCATTTTAAGAAAGAAAACAGAGCCAAAGAGAAGAAAGAATAAAAACATATTAAAGGGGGTTGTAAGATGATTAAGATAAATCACTTGCGAAAAGAATATCCTAACATTACTCCCTTAAAGGATGTAAATGTTCATATTCATAAGGGCGATATCATTTCTATCATTGGTCCTTCGGGCACCGGTAAATCAACCCTTATCAGATGTATCAATATGCTTGAAACTCCCACTTCCGGCGATATTTTCGTTAATGGTGAGCGAATTACCGACAAAAAATGCAACATAAACAAAATCCGTCAGAAGATGGGTATGGTGTTCCAATCCTTCAATTTGTTTAACCATATGAACGTTATTGAAAACATTATGGCAGCACCTATGGACTTACTCGGAAAATCAAAGCAGGATGCTTATGACGATGGTATGGAGCTTCTTCGCACGGTTGGTCTTGCAGATAAAGCCTTTAACTATCCCGATGAACTTTCAGGCGGTCAGAAACAGCGTGTTGCAATAGCAAGAGCACTTGCAATGGAACCTGAAATAATACTTCTTGATGAGCCTACATCGGCGCTCGATCCCACTATGGTGGGCGAAGTTCAGGCGGTAATAAAAGACCTCGCAAAAAAGGGCTTAACCCTTATGATAGTAACTCACGAAATGCGATTTGCAAGAGAAATTGCAAACAGAGTTTTCTATATGGACGAGGGAGGCGTTTATGAGGACGGAACACCCGAAGAAATCTTCGATAACCCGAAACGTGAAAAGACAATCAGATTTATAAAGCACCTTAAAGTATTTGAAAATCTTATCACATCAAAGGATTTCGACTTTATCGGCTTTAACACTTCCCTCGAAGAATTCGGCAGACGAAATCAGGTTCCGCAGAAAACCATTTACCGTGCACGGTCGGTATTTGAAGAACTGGGTGTGCAGTGTATTCTTCCGAAACTTGATAATGCGTTTAACTTAAGTGTAGCTTTTGAATACTCTCAGGAAGAAGAAACACTTTCAATGTCTCTAAAATATGACGGAGAACATTTTGATGTACGAAATACCCCTAATGTTATTTCGTTTGCCATTGCGGAAAATGCATCAGAAAGCATTGAGTATGCCGAAATCCAAGAAGACGGATACACAAATTTAGTAACGGTCAAAATTAAATAATTTTTTGAGGCAATAAAAAAAACCGCCGAGAGGCGGTTCTTTTTACCTTATTCGATTGTAAGAATATCAATAAAGCCTGTGATATCAAAAACTTCCATAATGGTGTCATTGACGCCTGTAAGTCTCATAGAACCTTGAGCGTTCATCGTCTTTTGCGCTTTAAGAATTACTCTGAGTCCTGCTGAAGATATGTATTCAAGACCTGCCATGTCAAAAATCAATTCTTTTAAGCCGGGGAGTACCTTGTCAACCTCCGCTTCAAGTTCGGGGGCGGTAGCGGTATCAAGTCTTCCGCATACTACCAGTGTTGCAATTTCTCCGTTAATTTTTTTCTCAATAGTCATTGTAATTATCTCCTTTTTAATTTTATAGTTTCCATGTGTTTATCGGGCCATAGAGGAAGGACAATTGGGTAAGTGGAGTATCAAGGCTCTCCGCTAACTGTTTAACTGCGGTTCGGATATCCTGTGAAAAATCCAAGTACCAATCCACGGTTTCTAAAATGTATTTGCGCTTGAACTCATCGTCCGTAACCAAGGCACATCTTAGATTGTGCAGACGATCTGCAGCCTTCACGGCAAAGGCTACGTGATTTTCTTTGATAGCGCTGATGTATTCTGACATAACGTACCCTTTTTTCTTGGTTAGAAGCTTTACCGCAGTTAGGATTTCCTCGTTTCCGTATTTGAGGATTTCATCCTCGGTGGCATCGGTGTCCTCAAGTAAATCGTGGAAGAGAGCAGCAATTTGATAATCTTCGCCAAATCCACGTTCTTTTACGAGTTCGCAAACCGCTATGGGATGGGTTATGTAATCATCACCACCGATACGCTTTTGACCTGCGTGTTTTTTTGTGGCAAAGGTTAGAGCACGCTGAATGCTGTCTGTCATCAGCATTCCTCCTTTTGCTTAAGCAGGTGCTTTGCTTGTCGTTCCGCCTTTTCCTTAGTACCTAAGGAAATCTTTAAGAACTCTACGATCTTATCGTAATCATAATTTTTGTTAATAAGTTCTGCACGGCAGAGGAAGCGAAGGGCAACACTTGATGAAACGATATCAAGTCCTGCGGCAGAAAGAGCCTTGTTCGCAAGTTTCATAGCAAGAGGATAGTTTTCCTTTATCATTATCTCAATATCGCCCAATTTTTTAATGCCTAAAAATGCAAGTTGAGGAACATAACTTTCAGGGTCAATTTCGTTGATTTCGGCCCCTGCAATATTGGCAATTTCCTGGATAATACTTTGCATTTTCTGATTGTGCAGAACGTACTCTTTCAGCGAAATCATATTGATTAAGACCTCGTCGGCATCGTCGGTGATAATGCGCTGTCTTATGCCTTCGGTGTAACCGACCATATTATCTCGTGCACGCACAAATTCATCGTCAGCAAGTTCTAAAAGACCTGCAAGACGTGCAAACTGTCGTTTGATTTCACGGGGTACACCAAAGTCGCTTTTGTATCCGATATCATGCTGGATTGCAGACCAAGCATGCTGAAGAATGGTTCGTATCTGAATTTCAAACTTCTTGCCGCAGATTTCATCGGGCCACTTATCACCAAAAGGAAGTGAGCAAATGTAGTGGAGCGATAAATATCCGAAGGCGTCCTCTTTGATGAGTGCTCTTTTATCTGATGAATTTTCCCAGTCGATTACAAAGGTTTCTTCAACCTTTTGCCCGATTCTGTCAATCTCATCGGAAAGAAAGCAGATAACACGGCAACCGAGAATATCGGTGATATCCTCTAATGTGTTATAGCCGTCGCCCTTGCGCTCAAGTTTTCCTGCTAAACTTTTTTCCGCTTTGACACGATGTTCGACAGCCAGTACATCAATGTTCAAATCGCTTACAATATCCGTGAGCATGGTATGTACGGTGTCACCTAATTTGATGAAGGCATCTTTTTGCTTTTTATAGTCTTCTAAAATAAGTCTGCATTTCAAATTCATGAGATTTCCCCCTCAAATGGTATTTAAAATATTATATACTAATTTTCGGTGAAGTGCAATGTATTTGTGTAACAATTATGTTGTTATATTTTCATTTTTGTTGCAGGTAAAAATCAATTGTGATATAATTTAAGTGATTTTAAAAACCTTTTGGTTTTCAGATGGAGGTAATGGGTATTGCATTGGCGATAACTGCAATCGCGGACTTCCTGTGCACATCGTGTAATGTATCGGGTTGCCGGTTTACGCTTATTGATGTTGCCGATTCTCTAGATATGCTTGATAAAGAAAATTGAGGTGATAAATTGGAACAGTATAATTTTTCAAACAGCGATATTGACCTCGCTTGTGAACAGGTCGGTAAGTTCCTTGCTGATTCAGGAGTTGAACGCAGAGAAGCCTTACGCATAAAACTCACATTTGAGGAAGTATTGCTCGAATATCAATCAAAATTTGGTACAGATGCTACATATAAGTTAAAATGCACAAAGCGTTTTTCTGCAATAAGAGTTGAAATGACCTTGCCCGGTGAAAGTTTTAATCCTCTTGAAAAAGAGAATGATGACGGAGCACTAATTAACGGACTTTTGGCAGGTATCGGTCTTGCACCTACTTGGAGTTACAAGGGCGGGAAGAACCATATCGTATTTATTCCCAAGAAAAAACCCACGTCCGGCACGGTTAAAATGATTGCGGCAATTGCTCTCGCGTTTATTGTGGGAATGATTTTAAACCTTTTACCGCAGGGAATAAGAGCAGGTGCGAATGATTACGTGCTTACACCTGTCACGAATGCATTTATAGGGCTTATTACCGCAGTATCTGGTCCGCTTATTTTTCTGTCGATTTTGGGCAGTATCTGCTCAATGGGAAATATGGAGACTCTTGGCAAAGTCGGCGGTAAAGCACTTAAAATTATATTCCTTTATATGACGGTAATTGCGCTTCTTATGACGGCGTTTATTTGCCTGTTCTATCCCGTGAAGCCGGGTGGTGGCGGTGGAGCATCGGACTTCTCGCAGATTTTGGATTTGATTTACAATATCATTCCGACTAATTTGTTTGAACCTTTTGTTACGGGAAACACCTTGCAACTTATCTTTATTGCCGTCATCGTAGGACTTGCAATGCTTGCCCTGTCATCGAGAGTAAATGCTATTTTCCAAATGGTGGAACAATTTAGCTCTATCATTCAAACGATTATGTCGGGGCTGTCCTCTATGTTGCCGATCCTTGTTTTTGTCCTCTTTACGGGGATGATATCAAGCGATAACCTTGGAGCAATTTTAAATTCCTGGAAGATAATCGTTGTGATTGTGTTGAGCGTAGTTGTTTACTATGTAATAAATCTTCTGCGAATTGCTGTCGCGAAAAAAGTATCGCCTGCGCTGCTTCTTAGAAAAGCATGGCCAACACTTATGATTTGTCTAACCACTGCATCATCTGCAGCGGCATTTACCACAAACGTGCGTGATGCGAACAAAAAACTCGGAATTGATAAAAGGCTAGTTGATTTCGGAACACCGCTCGGACAAGTGCTTTTCATGCCCGGATTTGTTGCAATATTGATGGGTATGGCAACAGGCTTTGCGGAAAGTTGCGGAATCGAGATAACCTTGCCTTGGGTTATTATCGGATGTATTACATCATTACTTGTATCCTTTGCAGTACCGCCTGTACCGGGAGGTGCAATGATGGGATTTACCGTTGTGTTTGCACAGCTCGGGGTCCCGATGGAGGTAATGGGTATTGCTGTGGCGTTGAATGCAATCACCGACTTCCCATGCACGGCGTGCAACGTTTCAGGTTGGCAGCTTACTCTTATTGACGTTGCTGACTCACTTAATATGTTGGATAAAGAATCATTACATAAAAATAATTAAAAGAAAGAGGTAGATTACTATGACAATCGAAAAGAACTTAAACGGAACAGAACTTAATGTAAAGGTAGTTGGCAGACTTGACACAACAACCGCACCTGAACTTGAGGGTGCAGTTATGGGTTCACTTGCAGGTGTAGAAAAACTCGTGCTTGATTTTTCGGAGCTTGAATATCTTTCATCCGCAGGACTCAGAGTGCTTCTTCAGGCACAGAAAACCATGAACAAGCAGGGCGAGATGATCATTAAGAACGTAAACGAAACCGTAAGTGAAATCTTCGAAGTAACCGGCTTTGCCGACATTCTTACCATCGAATAATCTTTCCTCGGGCCTACGGCCCAAACACACCAAGTTTTCGGAGGATATTGGCGATGAGTTGCATCAATTTGAATTTATCACAAAAGGAAATTGCAATGAGCGAAGTTGCAAATTCCCATAAAAATGCCGTAAATACGATTTCTCTTAAAATCAAACTGCCCGATATCGACTGTGAAAAGGCATCCAAGGCGGTTGATGCCGTGCTTGCAAGCGCGGACGTATTTACATTAACCGTTGATGGAAGTCTTCTTGACCGGATCCGGGTAGCGGGTGCTGCACCCGTGTCTCTTTGTGAGATTGCAGATGCGAAAACTATCGAGGAGGCAGAGTTGTATATGTCCCATTGGGACAAACAGACTGTTGATACCTCTCGTGAACTTTACAAGGCGGAAGTAATCCCGATTAAAGAGGGCGGATGCATTGTATATGTGATATTCCATCATATTATTATTGACGGTTACGGCATGAGCTTATTTGCTCAGAGAGTCCTTGACGTTCTTGCAGGCAAGGATATCCCTCACTCTGCTTTCTTAAGTGACACATCCACTGCAGAAGAGAGTGACGGTGTGCAGTTCTGGCAAAAATACTTTGAAGAGGCGGAGTTTGAGCCTGCAATTTTCGCAGAGAAACCCACCTGCTCTGAATTTTTCGCATTTAACAAGGCCATAGACCGTGCACTTGCAAATAAGATAAAGGAATTTGCAAAGAAAGAGAATCTTACGCCCGCATATGTTATGGCGGCGGCTTACGGATTATATCTTGCAGAAGCTACCGGTAAAAAGGACGCGGTTATGCTTATGCCCCGATTAAACCGTACCCCTGACCAGATGCAGACCATCGGTTGCTATACCTTATTGGTTCCCGTGCGTGTAACTCTTTCCGAAAAAGAGAGTTTTGCGGACTTCTGCCGCAGGGTTGAGGTTTCTGCACGTGAGGCTTCCCGTAATAAGGGCTACGGCTACGACCGCATTCTTAAAACACTTCGCGATGATAACATTATTTCGGAAAGTCTTTCCGAATATGTTTTCAATTTTTACAGATACGAATTTGATACAACCATAAACCATGAAACCGATTACAGCGTTGCAGGTGCAATGCACAATCACCTTACCTATAATGTTTTCAGTAATAGCGACGGCGGCTTTAATATACGACTTGACTGCCGAGAGGGTGTTTATAACAATCAGCGCGCGGAATTCTTCTTCGATTCTATGTGCCGCATTCTAAACGCAGGAACTGACGGCGCTATGACCAGGGATATTTCTATCGTTGGTGAGGACGAATATAATAAGAATCTCTCCGTTTACGGTGTAAGCTATGATGTAAGTTGTGAGCTTACAATTCCGTCAATGTTGAGAGAAAATGCCGCCAAAACTCCCGATGCATACGCGCTTCACGCGGGGGAGGTTTCACTTACCTTTAAGGAACTTGATGAGGTCAGCGACAGAATCGCCAGGGCGCTTGTATCACGAGGCGTTAAAAAGGGCGATTGCGTGGCGTTTATGTTAAACCGAGATTGGCGTATTATCCCTACCATCCTGGGTATTTCAAAGTCAGGTGCGGCATTTATCCCGGTTGATCCCGCATATCCTCAGGATCGCGTTAATTACATAATAGAAAACAGTAAGGCAGCGCACCTTATTTCTTCACAGAACGTAGATAATGCCGATAAGTACACTTACCTTGAAATCGACGAGCTTACCGACTTTAGTGATATCTCAGTTGTGCTCCCTGAAATCAAGCAGAACGACACGGCATATATAATATATACTTCCGGTACCACCGGAAGACCAAAGGGAGTAATGCTCTCCCACAAGGGTATTGCGAATATTGTTCATCCCGACAATAACCCATTCAACCGTGATATAACCAAAAACTGTCGCGGCATTGTGGCAATCGGCTCAATTTGCTTTGATATTTCACTTTTTGAAATATTCGTGCCGTTATTTAACGGGCTTTTTGTTGAATTCGGAAACGAAAAGGCAATGTTTGATGCATCCGAACTTGCAAGGCATATTCAAAAGCACAATGCCGATATAATTCACTGTACGCCCTCTCGTATAGCGGCGTACCTTTCAAATCCCGCTTTTGCAGACGCCATCAAGGATGTAAAGGCAATCCTCGCTGCAGGTGAGGTCTTACCCGGCAGCCTTGTTGAAGAGATGCAGAACACCTACGGTATCCGTATGTATAACGGTTACGGTCCCACCGAAACCACAATCGGTGCAACAATTACCGAAGCGGGTGACATGGTATCCATCGGTAAACCTATTGGCAATATGGGTATTGTTTTACTTAATAATAATCGAAAAATGGTGCCCTTTGGCGCAACCGGTGAAATCTGTGTTCACGGTAACGGCGTTGGCATCGGATACAAAGATAGGGAAGAGGAAACGGCTTCCAAGTACATAAGCTGGAACGGTTTAAGACTTTACAGAACCGGTGACCTTGGTCATTTGGGCGAAGATTCACGCCTTATCTACCACGGACGAAACGACCGTCAAGTAAAACTTCGCGGTCTTCGTATCGAACTTTCTGAAATCGAGAAGGTTATGAGTGAAGTTTCCGGTATTGCACTCTGCAACTGTATGATCAAAAAGATCGATAGAACAGAGCACTTAGTAGGCTTCTATACGGTTGCTGCGGGTGCAAGTGTTGACGTGCAGGATATGAGGGCGTTTATGAAGAGTCGCCTGACACCCTACATGGTGCCGGATATTTTAAAGGAACTTCCCTCAATGCCTCAAACACCGGGCGGCAAGACCGACCTTAAGGCTCTTGCGCTCATTCCTGTTGAATACTCTCGTGTGTACAAGAAACCCATTAGCCATAAGGAAAATGCGGTTTGCAGTGCATTTGAAACCGTACTTAAGATGGAAAATGTCGGTCTTGATGATAACTTCTTCGAGCTTGGTGGTACCTCTCTTGACGCGGTAGAGGTTATTCTTCAGATAGAGAATAAATTGAATCTTGAAAACGGAATTATCGAATTCGGTGATTTATATCGATTCCCAACCCCGTCTCTTATTTTGGACAAAATCTACGGTGAGAGCACCGTTGATGACGGATTTGATCTTAAATCTCTGGATTACAGTGGCATAGATGCAATTATCGGCGCGACTTCGGACAATGCAACCGAGACAAAACACCTTGGAAACATACTACTTACCGGTGTTACAGGATATCTTGGCATACATATTCTTATTGATTTACTTAAGCGACCGGATATCTGCGGTAAAATCGTTTGTCTCGCTCGTCCCAAGAAAAAGCTTATGGCTGAAAGACGAGTAAAAACCAACTTGTTCTATTTCAACGAGGAGGACTTCTCCGAAGGATATGGCGATAAGTGGATTGTTGCAGAGGGCGATATTACAAATCCTGATATTTTTACAGAACCTTGTGATGTTCACATTGACACAATTATAAACTCCGCTGCAAACGTCGCTCACTTTGCATATGGCGATGCGCTTACCAAGAACAACACCGATGGTGTAAAAAACCTTATTGCCTTTGCAAAGAATCAAGGCGCAACACTTTGTCAGGTTTCAACTATTAGCGTTGGCGGCTGCACCGATAACAGTGATCTTAACGAATTTACCGAGACGGATTTCTATATCGGACAGAAAATTCACAACAGCTACATTTACTCAAAATACATGGCAGAGTACGTCATGCTTCGTGCCGCTGTTGACGATGGGCTTAAGATAAAACTTATGCGTGTAGGAAACCTTCAGGGCAGAATTGCAGACGGTGAATTCCAGATGAATATGCAGACCAATGCCTTCGGCCGCACAATGGCATCCTATATTAAACTCGGTGCCGTACCTCAGTCGGTATATAATGCGTCTGTAAACTTCTCTCCCGTTGACGAAACCGCACACAATATCGTAAGCCTCACCGCTCTTGATATTGAAAACATAGCATTCCATGTATATCCGCCGAAGGAGGTAGAGTTCAAAGCGCTTTTTGATGGTCTTAAGGAGCTTGGACACAATATTGAAATTCTCTCCGATGCAGATTTTGATGCTCTCGTGCAGAAGAAGAAGCAAAATGCAGAAGGTCGTGAACAATTAGAGGGGCTTGTTACCGCGGGTATTGAAGGAAATCTTCTTGAGATTCCGATAACAAATCACGTTACCGACAAGTGTCTCTTGCAATCGGGCAACGGTTGGAGCGAGATTACAAGTGATTATTTAAATAAGTACTTGTCCGCGCTTGATGATCTGATGTTGTTTTAATTTATAAGGCATATATTAAAACCGAAAGGATGTTGAAAATTTATGAACCAGATTACTGCATTATGGAGCTTTGCCGTTTTTTTAGCTTCGGTATTTGCTGCACTTTTGGCAGGTGTAACTTTTGAGCCAAAGTATTCTAAAAGGGCGAGATACCCGTTGTGGGCACTTGCGGCGGTTGTGTCGTATGCAGCTACCTATTTTGCTTATACTATAGACCTTACAAACGATGCGTTTGGTATACTTGGATTATCGGCAATCGTTACCCTTATGGTGTGCTTGCTTTATAAAGGCACCTTATCATCAAAGATATTCGTATCCCTTACCGCATGTCTTATTGCAAACGTCTGTACCTTTATGTTCTGCGGAACCACGGACGCGCTTCTTGCAGGGCGTTTAGGTCTCATTCAGGTTAGCCCCTACGAAGTTCCCAACATCTTGTTCTTTATCGGAATCAAGATTGTTGTGTACTCCATCATCTTCTTCGTATATTTCCACTTTATGTGCAAACACTTTAAGGGAATTATCGAATCCCTCCAGGGCAAGATGTCAACTTTTATTGCAGCACCTGCGGTTTCTCACGTAGGTTTCTACGTTATTAACCTGTTCTCCAATGCAAACGGAATTTTTCCCGGAAGCACATGGTTCTTCCCGCTTTATCTCACTGTTTGCATAATTTTCGTTATCGAGTTCGTACTTATCTTCCACTCCATCCTTTCCGTTGCGCGTGAAATGAAGAGTAGTGCGGAGTTAAACGTTGCAACTAACATCCAAAAGTCAATGCTCCCATGCATTTTCCCCGCATTCCCTGAGAGATGTGAGTTTGATATCTACGCAACCATGGACCCCGCCAAAGAGGTTGGTGGCGACTTCTACGACTTCTTTATGGTAGACGATCGTCACCTTGCAATCGTTATGGCGGACGTTTCCGGTAAGGGTGTTCCGGCGGCGCTCTTCATGGTTATCGGTAAGACACTTATTAAGGATCACACCTTACCCGACAGAGATCTTGGTGAGGTATTCTCAAAGGTAAACAACCTTCTTTGCGAATCTAACAGTGAGGGCCTCTTCATCACTGCATTCGAGGGTGTACTCGATCTTGTAACAGGTGAATTTAACTTCGTAAACGCAGGTCACGAAATGCCATTTATCTGCAAGGCTGGCGGTGATTTTGAGCCTTATAAAATCCGTCCGGGCTTTGTACTTGCAGGTATGGAAGATATGAAGTACAAAGCGGGCACAATGCAGCTTGAACCCGGCGACAAAATCTTCCAGTATACCGATGGTGTGACCGAGGCCACAAATGCAAATAATGAACTTTATGGTATGGAGCGTCTCGGTGCTATCTTAAATAAGGTTAAGGACGAAACTCCTCACGGAATCCTTCCTGCAATTAAGGAGGATATTGATAAATTCGTGGGCGAAGCACCGCAGTTTGATGATATTACAATGCTTTGTTTGGAATACAAAGAAAGAATGGAGGTTGCGGAATGAAAGAATTAAATATTGCCGCAACAGTTGAAAACATTGCGACCGTTACAGACTTTGTAAATGAACAGCTTGAAGCACTTGATTGCCCCATGAAAGTGCAGATGCAGATTGACATTGCCATCGACGAGCTTTTCGGCAACATTGCTCAATATGCGTACAACCCGGAAACCGGCGACGCAACCGTGAGAGTTGAAGTAATCGAAGAACCCTTAAGTGTTGTTATTACCTTTATTGACAACGGCGTACCTTACGATCCTCTTGCAAAAGCCGATCCTGACACAACGCTTTCTGCTGATGAGAGAGAAATCGGTGGCTTAGGTATTTATATGGTGAAGAAGTCTATGGACGATATCACCTATGAATATAAAGATGGACAGAACATCCTAAAAATCAAGAAAAATCTAAGTTAAAAGGAGATCTTGAAATATAAAAGGGATGATTTATGGCTTTGCTTGACAAAATTTATGATCTTCCCATAGCCGGCGGAGCACGGCAAACGATTTTAGAAGGACTTTGAGCAACCGTTCAGATTTCCTTTTCGCCCTCGTTTTAGTATATTCATTAAAAATCTCAATTTGTCATAGGTTTGTCATAGGTTGATAGTTATAATAATCGAATACTTTAGGGAAAAACAAGAAAGTTTTTCGTAGTCATCATTGAAAAGAAAGGAACTGATAAAAATGATGAGAAAATTACTTGCGATTCTTATGGCGATTGTTATACTGCTTATGGCGGGTTGCAATTCAGTGCCGGAAAAAGAAAATACTGAAGAAAATATGGCGACGTTCTTTTTCCCCGGCGAAGAGGTTGAGCATGAAGGTACATGGCTTGCGTGGCCCCACAAGTACGCTTACAAGCAGGCTTATTACTTCGGTGAGGATGGTATCGACGGAGAAGCATATGTTGAAATAATGGAGCCTACGTGGATAGGTATAACAAAGGCACTTCACACAGGAGAGACCGTTCACATCATTGTATACAACGAGGAGGAGCGGAGCCGAGTTGAAAAACTGCTTAGTGAAAACGAGGTAAATTTAGATAGTATTGATTTTGTCATAATGGAAACTGACGACGTGTGGATGCGTGATATAGGACCTATCTTCACCATCAAAGACGGCAAGGCACTTACGGTTGCAAATTTCATTTTTGACGGATACGGAAATGCAATTGAGCCCGATTACTATGCCAAGGATGCTCAAGTCGCGGCAAACATTGCGAAGCAAAAGGGTTTTGAATGTATTGATATAGATATGGTTCTTGAGGGCGGCTCTGTAGAAGTGGACGGTAAAGGTACTCTCATCGCAGCGAAGAGTTCTGTTGTGGGAAGTGAGCGTAATACTGATATGAGCGTTGAAGAGGTTGAGGAATACCTTAAAAAGTATTACGGCGTTACTAATATCATTTGGATCGAAGGCCTTAAGAACGAAGATATTACCGACGGACACATTGATGCCTGTGTAAAGTTTGCAGAAGGAAATAAACTTGTAACACTCCCGTATGATGATTTTATGTGGTATTGCTCTGAAACAGAGAGCGATTGGGAGGTTGTTTCAAAGGCAGTTAACGCCGAGGGTGTGCCTTATGAGATTGTGGAAATTCCGCTAACCGAGACATTCTATGATGAACTTGAGGACTACGGATGTTACTTAAACTACTATGTGGGTAATGAAGTTGTACTTGTGCCGATCTACGGTGATGTGAACGACCAAGTCGCTTTGGACGCCATCGCTAAACTCTATCCTACACGTAAAGTTGTAGGTATCAATTGTATGAATTTAGCATTGTTTGGCGGTATGGTACACTGTGTAACACAACAACAACCCGTAATAGTTAAATAGCGAATTTTACACAAAGCGGTCTGAAATCTCTTGGTTTCAGACCACTTGTTGTTTCAAGATTTAAAGTTATAATATAAGCGGAATATGGGTTGCAATTATAGGATTTACCATTCTTTTTGGCTATGCTGTGCTTGATATTTTAGCAACTAGTGTTTTGGCGATAGGCAAAGGATAGGAAGAGGGTGCCCGTGCGTTGGGATATAGTTCTAACCAAACGTTCTTCCATGTTGTTCTACCTCAGGCACTTCGAATTGCTTTCCCACAGATTAAAAGCGAGTTGGTTAGTCTGATAAAAGAAACCTCAATTGTCGGATACATCTCCATAGCCGACCTTACAAGAATGAGCGACATTGTGCGTGGACGCACATACGAGGCGTTTTTTCCTCTTATCACGTCAACAATCGTTTACTTCGTTCTAATTTGGCTGATCCTTCTTGTTATAAAACGAGTTGAACTTGAAATGACATTCAGACCAATCAGAATAAAGAAAATCAAGAAAGGCATTGACGTAAAATAGAGAAATCACGCAAATTTAACAAAAGAGGCTCTTCCTAAAAATGGGGGAGCCTCCTATTGATTTTTTAGTTGGTTTTCTGTATAATGTTATCAATATATCTCTGTAGATTGCGTGTTAATACGTATTAAAGGATAAATTAGAAAACAGCGGCATATCTTGCCGCTGTTTTTAATGGTGAGGTAATTATGTACTCTAAGGTTTATGTTGAAATTACGAATATCTGCAATTTAAATTGCTCCTTTTGCCATGGGCATAAAAGGAGTCCGCGTATGATGAGCGAGGACGAATTTGTAACAATACTCGGAAAACTTCATGATAAAGTTAAGTTTATATACTATCATCTTATGGGAGAGCCGCTTTTGCATCCTGAACTTTTTAGTTTTATCGAAATGGCAACAGAGCGTGGATTTAAGTCGGCAATTACCACAAACGGAACGCTGCTTGAAAAACACGGGGACAAACTTATTAAATCCGGCGTTCATAAGGTTAGCATATCGGTACATAGTTTTGAAGAGGGCAGTGCAGAGGATTTTAAACGTTATATGCAGAGCATTGCAGACTTTGCAGAAAAGGCGTCAAATGAAGGGATTATCGTGGTTTTACGCCTTTGGAACAAGGGTTGCGACAATGGACTTAACAACAATGTTTTAGATTTTCTCAGGGCAAATATTACCGGTGAATGGATTGAAAATACAAGAGGAATACGAATACACCACAAATTACATTTGGAGTGGGGCGAGCGATTCGAGTGGCCGGATATTGATGTTGATGAGATAGGCGAAAACGTATATTGCTATGGTATGAAAGACCAATTCGGTATTCTTTGTGACGGTACGGTGGTGCCGTGTTGTTTGGATAGTGACGGCGTTGTAAATCTTGGTAATATATTTGAGAATGATTTGGATGAGATTTTGAATTCTCACAGAGCAATTGCAATTAGAGAAGGGTTTAAAAAACGCTTTGCAAGTGAAGAACTATGCAAAAAATGCGGATATGCAAGAAGATTTTAGTAATATGGTTTACTTGCAATCTGTTTTGCGATAAAATAGTTATATCAATTTAAAAGGACGAAAAATATGCGAAAATCTTTGTTTGCAGTACCACTTACCGTGCTGTTTTTGATACTCCTCGTGTTTTTCCTTTTTTGGCATTCCAACTCAACCGTTGGCATTACTAAATACAAAGTAAAAATAGAGGATTTACCTGGTGAATTCAATAACTATAAAATTGTCCAACTTTCTGATTTGCACAGTAGAGAGTGGGATGGTTTTGTTGGAAAAATCCGAAAACAAAGCCCCGATATTGTTGTAATGACAGGGGATATGATAAGTACGGATGATGAAAATTTTGACGTGTTTTTATCATATGCTGAAGAAATTGCCAAAGAGTTTACCACGTACTTCATAGTCGGAAATCACGAACAAGCCCTTCATCGTGCTGACCTTGCGGAACTTACCAAAAAACTTGCGGATCGAGGGGTTTATGTAATTGATAATTCCCGTGTAAGACTTGAAAAAGGGGACTCGCACATAAATTTATACGGGTTATGGTTTAACCTTCGTTTCTATCGTGATGTGAATGATTCATCAACGTCAGATTATATATTGAGCGTGGAAAATGTAGAGGAAATTCTCGGTAAGCCGAAAAAAGGCGTAAATATTCTGCTTACGCACAATCCGGTATATTTTGATGCTTATGCTAAGTGGGGTGCGGATTTAACCCTTTCCGGTCATATGCACGGTGGTATGATTTACGTCCCGTTTAAAGGTGGACTGTTTTCACCGGAGAAGGAATACTATCCCGAATACGACGGCGGATATTATGAAAAGCAGGGTAGTGCACTTGTTGTCAGTCGAGGACTTGGCGAACACGCAGGCTTCCGACTTCTGAATCAACCGGAAATCGTGGTAATTACTCTAAAAAAATAGAAAAAATCAATAGGTAGCGATTGATTTATGGTAAAAAATGTGTTACCATTAAGATAACACTTATAAGAAAGGTGATTAAAAATGCTTGAACTTAATTTGAAATCTCTTGCAAATGCCGATGAATGGGCAAAAGCGGGCGTTAAACTCCCTAAGTACGATGTTGCAAAAGTTGCAGAAAAAACATCTAAGGAACCCACTTGGATCCATTTCGGTGCAGGTAATATTTTCCGTGGATTTGTTGCTGAACTTCAGCAGGAACTCCTCAATAACGGTGACGTTGATACCGGTATCATCGCTACCGACACATTCGATTTTGAGATTATCGAGAAGGTATATCATCCCCACGATAATTTAGGTCTCCTCGTTCTTATGCATCCGGACGGCACTCTTGAGAAGGAAATTATCGCTTCTATCGTTGAGAGTTTACCGGCAAATTCTGCATGCGATAAGTGCTGGAACCGTATGAAGGAAATCTTCCGTGCGCCCACTCTCCAGATGGCAAGTTTCACCATCACTGAGAAGGGTTACAGTTTAACCAACATCAAGGGCGAACTCTTACCCGTTGTTGTAAGTGATATGGCAGACGGCCCTGCAGCACCGAAACATGCTATGGCGGCAGTTGCAGCACTTGCTTACGAGCGTTATAATGCAGGTAAGTTACCGATTGCATTTGTAAGTATGGACAACTGTTCACATAACGGTGCAAAACTTCAGGCTGCAGTTCTCGCAGTTGCTGAAGCATGGGTTAAGAACGGTTTTGTTCCGAAAGAATTCCTTGATTACTTAAATGATCCGGCAAAGGTTACTTTCCCCTGGTCTATGATTGATAAAATCACTCCCAGACCGTCAGACTTCGTTCGTGAAGATTTAGAAAAGGGCGGCATTTCCGGTATGGAACCGGTTATCACCAACCGTAATACATATATCGCTCCCTTTATCAATGCAGAGGTTCCGCGTTACCTTATTGTTGAGGATAGTTTCCCCAACGGTCATCCGCCGCTTGACAAGACTCGCGGTATGTTCTTCACATCTCGTGAGACCGTTGAGAATACTGAGCGTATGAAGGTTACAACTTGCTTAAATCCGCTTCATACCGCACTTGCAGTTTACGGTTGTATGCTCGGCTTTACCTCTATCGCAGATGAAATGAAGGACGCTGATCTTTCAACCTTCGTTAAGAAGATGGGATATGATGAGAGTATGCCGGTTGTTGTTAATCCGGGCATCGTTGATCCCAAGCAGTTTATCGACGAAGTTACCACAATGCGTCTCCCGAATCCGTTCATTCCGGATACCCCCCAGCGTATTGCGGTTGATACATCACAGAAACTTGCTATCCGTTTCGGTGAGACTATTAAGAGTTACGTTGCTCATCCGGACCTCGACGTTAACTCCTTAACTCTCATTCCGCTTGTTCTTGCAGGCTGGTGCCGTTACGTCCTCGGCGTAGACGATAACCTTGAGAAGTTCGACTTAAGTCCCGATCCTATGCTTGAGACCATGCAGGCATCCCTTGCAGGTATCGATCCGGCAACAGGTAAGTACGACGGTCAGTTAAAGGACGTTCTTACCAATAAGGTTCTCTTCGGTGTTGATCTCTACGAGGTAGGCCTCGGTGATAAGGTTGAAGGAATGTTCAAGGAACTCATTAGCGGTAAGGGTGCAGTTCGCAAAACTATCGCAAAATATACCAAGTAATAAATTAAAGAGCAGTGATAACTCACTGCTCTTTTTTGTTGAAAAATGCAGAGTTATGTAGTAAAATATGGGTGTATATAAAAAGTTATGCTTTTTTTGAAAGGGGTTATCATATGAAAAGATTTATTTCATACTTACTTGTTGTTTTTGTTCTAACAACGATTTGTGCGTGTTCATCAGAATCTGAACCGATTGAAATCACAAAGGAAAATATTGGCGAGTATTTACAGATAAACCTAAAAGAAAGCAACGAGCGTAGCAAAGATGATTATTTAGGAACCTTTTATTACAAGGATATAACGTTGGAAATTTATCCCGTAAAGGACGTTTGCTTTGAGAATGTTAAATTAACGATAGAAGTGCCGCAATATGGTGCCTATGAGACTGATGATCCTCCTGTATTTAATATTATTTTACCAACAAATGGTTATTATACGCCTGATGTTGTTGAAGAAAGCTGTTTTGTTACTTTATATAATACTAAAACAGGTAAAACCGAGAACGATCCGGATTATATTATAAAATCAATAGAAGGAACTGTGAAGATAAATTGATTTACAAACATAGGCCAATTTGGTAAGGAGAACTAAGCATGTTTCTAGCGACGGCGGCGGATATTAAAAAACTTGATAAGTTAGCATCGACGAAATACGGGATTCCGGAAAGTCAACTTATGGAAAATGCAGGGAAGAGTATCTTTAACTGCATCAAAG
>JAFYQP010000015.1 GCA_017559855.1 Clostridia bacterium
AAAAGTAAAATATCCCGTATAAAGCAAATATGAATGGTCGAAGGTTAACCCCCTCCGCCATTCCACGTGATGCCAAAGTATTTAATTTTTACGTCCCCGCCCCGCCACAAGAGCGGGGACGTTATACTTACTTAATTAACTTAACTGTAGCAAACCCAAGTTAATGGGTAGTCAAGCGATTAGTATGTATTAGATAGACTAAATATTAGTCAACCTGGGTAATGGTGGTCTTAACGGTAAGGCCGATGGTAGCAGCGTTGTCAGCAGCAGCCTGGTCACCAAGGTAGGTGTCGTTAACATCGCTGTTGCCTTCGAAATCCCATGCCCAAGAAACAACAACGTCGTCGTTTACAGCAGAGAGATCGGTGTTGGTGTGGTAAAGAGCAGCCTTACCTTCGATAGCAGCCTCAACCTTAGCCTTTAAATCAGCTACATCGGTAGCGTTGTCGCCAACCTTGAAGGTCTCGGTGCCAACGGTGATCTCGATCGGGCAGTACTCAGAGCTATCAGCGAGTTCCCAACCAGCAAGATCAAGAGTAGCATCGTAGGTAACCTGAACGTCAACTTCAGGAGTACCGGTTACAGCAAAACCAACGAGAGCGCCCTGGGTACCAGGAGCAACTACGTTAGTGCCTTCGGTAGAAGCCTGAACGGTGATTTCACCAGTCTGCTCGTTTGCAGTGTAATCGGTCTTAGCATCCTTGTAAGAATCGCTGAAGAGCTCATCTGCAGCAGTGATGGTAACGCCGAACTTAGCAACGCGAGCGCTGTCGCCGCCTTCATTGGATGTTACGTACTTAGCAAAGGTGCCGCCTACGAAACAAGAGGTAACGAGAGTGAGTGCTAATAATGCAACTAAAACGCGAGTAGTCTTCTTCATGAGATAGACCTCCTTAAAAATTTTTTGTGGATTATATCCACTTTTTTAATATATATCTGTTTACGGAAGTCCGTGGCAAGGCTTTCGTAAAATAGATACCGTGAGTTATTAAGCCTCCCTTACCTCAAGGGAGGGGGACCGTCGCAAGACGATGGAGGGATACGCGAGGGAACTTTTTGAATCCCCCAGTCAAAAATCGAAGATTTTTGCCAGCCCCCTTTAGGCAAGGGGGCCTTTAAAAGGCTTTCGTAAAATAGATACCAACGTTAAATGCCTTCCCCTTGAGGGGAAGGGGGACCGCTTGCGGTGGATGAGGTGAAAAGGGAAATAACGCCACTGCGGTGGCTACACCTCATCAGTCACTTCGTGACAGCTTCTCCTCTAGGAGAAGCCTATTTTTAATCTATCTGTTCTACCTTTGCGGTTACGGTAAGGGAGAACGTACCTGCATTGCCTGCGGCGGCACGGTCACCGAGGAGAGTGTCATTTTCGGTGGTTTGTTTGCCGTCGGTGCCTTTAAAGGGCCAACGCCAAGAGTAGTTACCGTTTAAGCCGGGGATATTTGCAAGATTTGTACCTGCATCATATTCTGCATTTACGGTTGTTATTGCCGCCTCGATGTCCGCTTCAAACGCGTCCATACTTGCGTAATCCATGCCGTAATATTCTGTGCCGTTTACCGTTACGATAATCGGGCAGTAGTAATCGCTTCCTGTTGTTGTCCAGCCGGTAAGTTCCATATCTGCGGTTGTTGTTATACGAACAGTAACTTCGGGAGTGCCCTGAACGTTGATACCGGAGAAGGTACCACTTGTGCCGGGGGCGAGAACCTTGTCGGTATCGAGACTGTCTACCGTGGTGACAGTGCCGTCCGGACTTGTATACGTTTCGGAGAAAGCACCTGCACGAACGCCTGTGGTAACACCGAATTTTGTAATACGGGCGGTATCATCTGCCCTGTCGTCAACTACGTACTTTGAATATGTAAAGCCCACGCCGATGGATGAAACCATTACCATAACGAGGAGGATACATAATATTCGCGGTATATAATGTTTCAAAAGATCACATCCTCTAAAGATAATCAAACGTTAAATCGAAAGAAAACGGCGGGGATTACTGAATCTGCTCTATTGTGAGGGTACAAGCGATGCTGATTGTAGGCTTTTTCGCACCTAAAGAGTTATCGGAGGGTTCGTCTTGCTTTACACCGTTGGTATTACTGCCGGTTGCACCGATATAGGGCCATTCCCAAGTTACCGTACGGTTATGGGCGGTACTGTTTGAGTAATTATAGCCCGGATCGTGTACCTGACCGCTTACGGTGAGGGCATTTGTAAGTGCGGTGACGAAAGACGCCTTATCATTATAGTCAAGACCGTTTATGGTCATAACTGTTGTACCGGATTTATCCGTTACGGTGAAAACAAGGGGACAGTAGAACTTGCCGTTTGCATCTGTCCAATTGTCGCTCATGGTAAGTGTGGGGGTTTGGGTTACTTTGGTGCGGACCTCGGCTTTACCCGTTGTGGTAAATGCAACGAAGGTGCCGGAGGTACCGGGAGCGATAACTTTATTTGAATTTGAGGATTGTACGTTGGTATAACTTACTGCAAAACTGCTCTGCGTTGCGGTGACAAAAACGCCGAAGTTACTAATTCTTGCGGTGTCGGAGCCGCTTGCTTCACGAGCATATTCTGCGTACGTATGTCCTGCATATGGGGAGGTTACCATAACGAGAAATACTAAAATATAAATTGTACGGGACAACCATTTCAAGTTAAGGCCCTCCTTCCTTGGAGTAATTAAAACTTAGTCAACCTGATATACGTAACACTGAACGCTTAAAGAGATATACGCCTTGCCTTGCAGGGCGGTATCCTTTGCATCGGTGCGGGTGACTTTTGTGCCGTTAGAATCGCCCCAATTCCAAGTCCAGGTATAACTTCCGTTTAAGTTGGGGACGGTTGCAAGATTTGTTCCTGCGGCGTAGGTATTACTTGCCGCTTTGATTGCGTTTTCAACCGCTGCCTTAAACTCGGCAGAGGAGGAATAGTCAAGGCCGTAATAATCGGTATTATTTACCTTAATTCTCAGGGGGCAATAGTAATTACCGCTTGAGTCGGTAAAATTGCTTAATGAAAGAGTTGGTGTTATTTCAATCTTTGTGGCGGTTTCGGGTGTACCGGAACAAGCAATGCCGGTAAAGGTACCCGTAGTGCCGGGTGCGAATATATCCGCAGAGTTGGAAGATGATTTTACCGAAATGTCAGCTCCGGTAACCGTGTCGTCCGTAACGTATTTCGTTGCGAATGCACCGCCGGTTACGCTAAGGTTAACACCCCATGAGGTGGAGCGGGTTTCAACCGCAGCGGCGGTTGCACTTCTCGCATATTCGGCGAAAGTATAACTGACAGCACTTGAGGACATAAGCACCAAGGCAAGAAGTATACACATTGTACGTCGTATAGTTCTGTTCAAAGTGTTTACGCCTCCTTACGTCAGTAATACGGAAAATCAAAAGTTATTCAGCAGGAGTTTCCTCGGCAGCGGGAGACTCTTCCTTCTTTGCACCTTCACCTGCAAGGGCACGGAGACGCTCAAGTTCTGCCTGCATTTCGTCGTTCTTCTTTGCGTCCTTGGTAGCCGCACGCTGACGACGGATGATGTCATAGATGATGAATGCGAAAAGCGGAATACCGATGAATGCGATCATGCCGAGAGGCTTCTGCATAAAGTAGATGAGCGCACCGATTTTCGGGATGCGGAACATGTACTTACCGATTACGTTTGCCTCTTTTACGGTCTCGGTATCAAGAACAACATCGCCGTTTTCGTCACGGTTGTTGTCACCACCGGTTATGAACTCACGGGAGCCGTCCTCGTTTGTCTTAATGTCGATAATTCTATGGGTAACAACTATCTTGCCTTCCATAAAACTTACAACATCGCCGATTTCCATTGTATCGGGATGTGAATTGTCGATGAAAACAAGGTCGTCAATCTCGATATGGTCGGGTGCGTCACCTGACATGGACTGAGAAAGAACGATCATAGGAGTAACGCCGAACACGCTCGGCGGCTTCTGGGTATCTGCAGAGCCTTTAACGATGATGATAACGTTGCAAACGAGAAGGAATGCAAGTACCACGCAAAGGAGGATACCAATGATTGAAAGGGGATTAAAGCGTTTTTTGGTTGTGTTTGACATAACTGCAACTCCTGTTTTTTGAAAAATTAAAAGCGAAAGCGGCACACGGGAGACACCCCCCTGTGCTCAAAACTTTCTTGCCGTGTTAAAATTATATTAAATTTTGACCGATTTGTCAATGCTTTTATGCGAAATTTATGACAAATATTGCAAAATAAACAAAATACCGCATATGTTGTGTTTGCGATGAATTTTTATGGCATATCTTGTGGAGGGAAATTTACAATTGATTTGGGAAAGGTTTTGTGCTATGATATTGCCGATAAAAAAAGCCGCGAACTTTGCGGTAAACGGAGGGTAAAAAAATATGAATATCAGGACATCGCTTAAACTTACGTTTTTCTCACTCATTTGCACACTCATTTGCTACATCGCTCTTGCGATAACCAACATTGAGATTATCGCTCTTGTTGCGGAAGGATTCTTCGTTGTATCCTACTTTGCGTTCGTTACTTGGATTTGCGGTATATTCAGCAAGAATGGCAGATACTACAAAAATTGGATGTGGTGCTTTGTACCGTTCTCGGTTGCACTCTATTCCGGCACACGCTCTTTTGCTTTTACCGGACTTCAGGACATCAACGTCATTGAAGAGTGGGGACTTAACGATGTGATTTTTGTGGTTTCATCTTTAATCACGCTGGTTGCGGTTATCGCCTTTATCTGGCGTCTCTTCTTCGGTAAAGCACCGCAGAAGGAGGAGATGGAGGAAGTTTCCGGCTGGATTTGCGAATGCGGTACGGAAAATACCGGCAAGTTCTGTGCAGAGTGTGGCAAGCCCGCACCTGCTCCGCAAGTCACGGTTGAGAGTGAAAACGCATAGAGTGAAAAAAGTAGCGGAGGGGAAATTTTCCTCTCCGCTTTTTTGCACCCTTTTCAAAGGGGGTTTAGGGGTTTTATTATTTTGTTTTATTTTATTTTGTT
>JAFYQP010000016.1 GCA_017559855.1 Clostridia bacterium
AGACTTAAAGTTACTCAGAAACTTATGGCAGAAGGTTCACCTAGTGCTGCATCTGTTTACCGCTCAATTGGTGTTTATTTAGGTCACGCCCTTGCTTGGTACAGCAAGTTCTATGATCTTAAGGACGTTCTTCTCCTCGGTCGTGTAATGTCCGGTGATGGTGGTAATCTTATTATTGAGTATGCAGAGAAGACGCTTCTTGAGGATTATCCCGAAATCAAAATCGGCCTCAATCTCCCCGACGAGAAATTCCGTCGTGTTGGACAGTCTGTTGCCGCTGCAAGTTTACCCGAAGTAAAGTAATAACACAAAACAAAAACCGTAATTGATTTTATCAATTACGGTTTTTTTATTTTATTTAATGTCTCTTCAAAATATTCGGGCAAATCACTCTCAAATTTCATTCGCTCATTTGTTCTCGGATGGGTAAATTCGATTGATTTAGAGTGTAAACACTGTCCTGTTAAACCTAGCGTGTCTCTTCCCTTTCCGTATACTCTGTCACCAACTACCGGATGTCCGACATGAGCCATATGGACACGTATCTGATGAGTTCGTCCGGTTTCAAGTCGGCACTCTATATGTGAATAGCCGGGATATTCGCATATAACTTTATAATGCGTTATAGCCTCTCTGGAGTTTTCACAAGTGACCGCCATTTTTTTACGGTCGGTTTTGTGGCGTCCAATAGGTGCATCCACCGTTCCTTCACTTACTTTAAGATGCCCGTGAATCACGGCTTGATATGTGCGGAACGCACTATGCTCTTTGATTTGTGCAGCTAGTGACGTATGTGCCATGTCGTTTTTAGCAACAACCATAAGACCACTTGTATCTTTATCTAGACGGTGGACGATACCCGGTCTTTGCACTCCGTTAATTCCCGATAGCGTGTCACCACAGTAAAAAAGCAATGCATTAACCAGCGTTCCGTTCTCATTGCCTGCAGCAGGATGTACTACCATACCTACAGCCTTATTTATGACAAGAAGGTCGTCATCCTCGTAGACAATATTAAGAGGGATATCCTCAGGCTTTGCATCAAGGGGTACTATTTCACGCTCAAATGCGGCAACGCACTCCCCGCCTATAGTTTTGTAATTCTTTTTTACTATTTTACCGTCAACAAGTATCTCACCGCACTCCAGCATTGAAACCACGGCAGAGCGAGATATACCGAGAACATCGGCCATATACGCATCTATTCGGAGACCTGTTGCATCTTCGGGGATTATAACCTCCCGACACTCCATCATTCTCTACCTCCCTCGTCTTTTGACATAAAAAGCAGGTAGATAAAAAGCATTGTGCCGCCGACGGTTATGAAAATATCCGCAACGTTGAAAATCGGGAAATCCATAAAGAGAAATTTAAACATATCCACAACGTGCATATCATTTGTAATTCTATCAATTAAATTGCCCAATGCACCGCCGAGAATCAAGATAAGACTCCACTTCAAAAACGGATGCTTTACTTTTTTTGCGGAAATCATATACACGATATATGCACAAATCGCTATCGGTAAAATTACAAGAAAAAGAACGTTCCCTTGCATTATTGACCATCCGCCACCTGTATTTGTTGTATAGAAAAGGCCTAAAACATCAGGGATTAACGTACCGCCTGATTGATGCAGACCAATATTAGAAACCGTTAAGAACTTTACAATCTGGTCAAGCACAACCATTGCAATAACAGCAACCACGGCAAGCATAATTAACCCTCCTTTAAAAGAAATAGGGGCAGGCGTTAAAGTCTGCCCCTATAATTTTATAATTTTGAAACAACTTCTGCACAACGAGGACAAAGATCAGGATGATCCGAATTTGTACTACCCTCGGTGAAGAATGCCCAACAACGAGGACACTTAACACCTTCAGCACGAGAAATTGCAACAGTAATGTTCGCAAAATTCTCACCCTGCATACCCTCGCCTTTACCTTCAACAAGTTCAACCTTTGAAACGATAAAGAGACTTGCAAGTTTGGACTCAATTTCACGAAGAAGTGCTAAGTCCTCACCTTCTGCAAAAATCTTAACATTTGCCTCAAGTGACTTACCGATTTCGCGTGCAGCACGTGCCGCCTCAAGAGCACGGTTAACATCATCACGAAGTGCGTGAATCTTTTCCCACTTAGCCATAAGTGCATCGTCATTGTATGCAGATTCAACATTCGGCATTTGATTTAATACAACGTTGCGAACGTCTGCATCCTTGCCGTGCGGCATAGCGAGCCAGATTTCATTTGATGTAAACGCAAGGATAGGTGCAAGCATACGAACCATTGCATCAAGAATCTTGTACATAACGGTTTGGGCACCACGACGGGATTTACCATTTGTATCGTCACAATATAATCTATCTTTTGCTACGTCAAGGTAGAAGTTTGACATATCTACAACGCAGAAATTGTGGATTGCGTGGTAAATGATATGGAATTCATAGTTTTCATACGCATCATGAACCTTCTCAATGAGTTGGTTAAGACGCATAAGAGCCCATTTATCCATTTCTTCAAGTTCGCTATATGCCAGTGCATTATCCGGATCGAAGCCGTTTAAGTTACCAAGCATAAAACGTGCGGTATTACGAATCTTGAGGTAAATTTCAGATAACTGCTTAAAAATATCCTCAGAGATACGAACGTCAACACGATAATCCGCAGAAGATACCCAAAGTCTTAAAATATCAGCACCATAAGTCTTGATAATGTCAAGCGGTGAACTTACGTTACCCATTGACTTTGACATTTTCTTGCCTTCACCGTCAACAACCATACCGTGTGTAATAACTGTTTTATAAGGTGCGGCGTTGCGAGTTGCAATAGAGGTAAGAAGTGATGACTGGAACCAACCACGATGCTGGTCTGCACCTTCAAGATAAAGGTCTGCCGGCCATGTCATATTATCTCTTGTTTCTAAAACTGCAGCATGTGATGAACCACTGTCAAACCATACGTCCATAATATCGGTTTCTTTGGTAAAGTGATTCTTGCCACACTTAGGACATACGAAGCCTTCAGGTAAGAGTTCGGACGCATCCTTTGCATACCAAGCGGAAGAGCCTTCTTCTCTGAAAATTGCACTTACTTTTGCAATTGTCTCAGGGTTGATAATCGGCTCATTACAAGCTTCACAATAGAAAATCGGAATCGGCACACCCCAGATACGCTGACGGGAGATACACCAGTCAGAACGCTCACGCACCATGCTGATAATTCTGTCTTCGCCCCAATTTGGAAGCCAGGTAACACCATGACATGCCTCAACTGCCGCATCTTTAATTGCATCGACAGATGCAAACCACTGCTCTGTAGCACGGTAAATAATCGGGTGCTTACAACGCCAACAATGAGGATACGGGTGAACGATTGCCTGTGATGTAAGAAGAGCACCGCTTTCTTTAAGTTCATCTAAAATTGCTTCGCTTGCCTTGTCATAATAAAGACCTGCAAACTTACCTGCTTCCTCATTTAAATAACCCTTGCTGTCAACCGGAACGACAATGGGAAGATCGTAACCGCGGCATGCAACATAGTCCTCTGCACCGTGACCGGGAGCGGTATGAACACAACCGGTACCTGCATCAAGAGTTACGTGGTCACCAAGAATAATGAGTGACTGACGGTCAAGGAACGGGTGCTGAGTCTTCATATTTTCAAAATCAGTACCCGGAAGTTTTGCAAGAATTTCATAACTTTCAATACCTGCAGCGGACATAACGCTTGAAACAAGATCCTCTGCCATAATGTAGTTCTCGCCGTTTGCGGACACGATTACGTACTCAAACTCACCGTTGAGTGCAATCGCAACGTTGCCGGGGAGTGTCCATGTGGTAGTGGTCCAAATTACGAAGTAGGTATTTTCAAGAGGAACGATTGAAGATAACTTGCCGAAATCCTCGGTTACCTTGAATTTAACATAGATAGATTCGCACTTATCATCAGCATATTCGATTTCAGCCTCAGCAAGAGCGGTCTCATCGTGCGGACACCAATAAACCGGCTTTAAGCCCTTATAAATAAGGCCTTTTTCAGCCATCTCACCGAAAAGTTCAATCTGCTTTGCCTCAAACTCATAATGAAGTGTGAGGTACGGTTTATCCCATTCTGCCAAGTTTCCTAATCTTTTAAACTGCTCTTTCTGATTGTTAACGTAGGAAAGTGCAAACTCACGGCATTTTTCACGGAATTCAACCGTGCCAAACTCTGCACGTGAAAGACCGAATTTCTTGATAACCTGACTTTCAATAGGAAGACCGTGTGTATCCCAACCCGGAATGTAGGGACAACGGAAACCGGACATATTCTTATAGCGAACAATAAAGTCCTTTAAAATCTTGTTGAGTGCATGGCCTAAGTGAATATCTCCATTTGCATAAGGAGGGCCATCGTGGAATACGAAAAGCGGGAGATCCGCATTCTTCTCCATTAAAAGTTCATAAAGCCCCTGCTCTTCCCATGATGTAAGCATATCAGGCTCACGCTTTGGAAGTCCTGCACGCATGGGGAAATCTGTTTTAGGTAAATTAATTGTTGAGTTATAATCCTGAGACATATTACAAAAAACTCCTTGTCTTATTCTTCGTCGTAATCGTAGTTTCTGCCAAATTTCAGTACGCCATAATCGTCATCGTCATCATCGTCATCTTTCGGCGTATTTGTCGTTCCATCTATACCAAGGGTTACCTGGTCAAAATCTCTTGTGTCATCAATGTTATCTGAAGCACTGTCGAAAATCGGAGTTTTCTCCTCTTTCTTAGTGGTTTCCTTCACGGGAGTTTTTGTTTCTTCAAAAACAGCGTCAACATTCGGTGCAACAGATGAAATATCATCCACTTTTGCACGTTCTTCAAGCACCTTCATATTCTCAATCGCACTCTCTACACATTTGCTGATTTCACGTGCTGCAAGTGTGAGTGTATCATCAAGAACGGTTGCGTTCTCGGTCACTTCAACGTCCGGGCGAAGAGCCTCAAGTTTCTCAGACTGAAGTCTGTAAGCCTTGCTCATGGCATCTATAAAGATAGCAGCATCTGCCTTAAGTTGAGCAAGACGCTTCTCCTCGTCAGTAATCTGTGAAGCGAGATCTTTTACTTTACTTTGTGCAATTGCACTTGCGTTTGCGATTATTTCATCAGCCTTACGCTTTGCCTCTTTAACCATATCGTTTGCAAGATTTTGAGCAGTAATGAGTGCCTTACGCATTGCTTCGTCAACTTCACGATACTCATCGATTGTTTTAGCAAGAAGTTTAAGTTTGCTCTTTAAACTTGCATTCTCCCTGACTACTTCGTTAAAGTCAGATGCAATTTCCTGCATTGTCTCATCAACAGCCGCCATCTCGTAGCCACCAAACATAACCTTATCAAACTGGATATTCTTAATTTCCTGCGGTGAAAGCATTCTTTCCACATCCCTTAAATAATATTTTTATATAAATCCCCTTAGCACACTGAGCAACAGAAACACGACAAGAATGGAAAAATCTATCGGTATACTTTGCAGTGCCGGAATTTTAAACAGTACTCTACGCACGGGCTCAAGCACAGGCTCGGTCACGGCGTATAAAAATGAAACTATTGGGTTTGTCCCGTCAATGGGAAACCACGACATCACTGCACGAGCGATTAAAATAAACTCATACACGTCAATTAACGTGTGTAAGATTCTGTAAATAATTACACCTAGCAAAATCAAAAGACCCTTTCTTTAATTAAAAATAGAGCCCGCTGTTTTCAAGTTCATCTATAAGATCGCCCTGAATATTCACGTTAAACGGTGTGACAATGTATGTGCTGTTTGCCACACGTTTTAAATTACCTTCCTGTGCATAAGCAACACCGGATAAGAAATCCAAAATACGACGGGCGGTCTCTTTATTTGCAGACTCAAGGTTTAAAACAACCGTGCGACGATCTTTCAAATGGTCGGCAATCTCCTGTGCGGTTTCAAAACGCTCAGGCTTTACAAGTACTACCTGAAGTTGAGTTGTTGTGTGGATGTTAACAACTTTATTGTTCTTTCTTTCCACAGGCTTTACAACCTCTTCCTCACGTACCGGGGGAATAAATTCCTCAAAATCGTCATCCTCTTCATCGTCAACATCTAAACGAGCCCATTTTTTAAACTCATCCCATACACCCATGGTTTTATACCTCCGTAAATTAAATTATACATAATTGCGACGGCCGAATATTCCGGTACCGACACGAACCATATTGGCACCGTGCAGGATGGCATCATAATAGTCGTCACTCATACCCATTGACAAAAAGTCCATAATAATATTATCGTATTTTTTTGTGCTAATGTCAATAAAAAGCTTATGCATTTTTTCAAAATATGCAATATTTTTATTATCAGCACCTAAAATTGGCGGAATGGTCATAAGTCCTCGGACGAAAATACCTTCAATTTTCGAGACTTCTTCAATGAATGCATCCAACTCATGTGGCGGGATGCCTCCCTTACTCTCTTCTCCGCCGATGTTTATCTCAATTAAAATATCCTGAACAATACCTGCTTTTACCGCAAGTCGTCCGATTTCACGGGCAAGTTTAATCGAATCTACTGACTGAATAAGAGCCACTTTACCGATAAGGTATTTAACTTTATTGGTCTGCAGATTTCCTATAAAGTGAAGCGGTGCACCATCATACGCGTTCTGCTCGTACTTATCAAGCAATTCCTGCACACGATTTTCGCCCGATACGTCAATGCCCGCCGCTATCGCCTCGCGAACGCGGTCTGCATCGTTCATTTTTGTCGCCGCAACAAGGACAATATCCTCTGCACGTCTTCCACTTTTTTCCGCAGCATCGGCAATCCGTGCACGGATTGTTTTTACATTTTCAAATATCTCGGACACCTTTAGCACTCCCCTTTATTTAACCATCTTTTTATGCTCAAGTTCCTTTGCAGATACCACAATTTCGTCATAAAGCAAAAGGCTTTTCGTGTTCGTGCTGTCATATGCAACGATGTAGTAACTTTCTTTTTCAAAAATTGTTTCTACCGGCTTAAACTTAACCTGTGAGTCAATAAGACAATAAACGCCCTGTTCACCGTCTTCGTTCATTCGTAACGCCTCTCTCGGCACTTTTAATCCTTCGTAACTGCGAATAACAACATTCGCCCTAAGTTTACGTGCAAGTGTGAAATCTCCCACGTGTTCGTCAACTCTGAACACTACACATACCTTTCCGTTTTCCGGCTCACTCTTCCATTGCACTCGTGCTGTAACCTCAGGATAAACCGGATTTTCGAATGAAAGTTGTGCTTTTTTTCCGACACTTATGCGTTCTGCATCTTCAATGCTTACAAGAGTTGCATAATTCCAATAGAACTCTGTAACCAACTTGCCGAGTGTGCCGTCATTCTGCGAATTCAAGGTAATACCGTCATCGATTTCTTTATAGCGTGACGGTGTAAGTTCCTCTATTTTCGAGCAAGATAAAACGGTCTCCAGACCATCGCTGTCTCCCGAATAATAGCCGGGATTTGGAGCATAAATCGCCTTGGTTGCACCTACGTTACCTATTGCTGTACGTTCAGCCTTAAGACCATCTATAACCGTCTTAAGATCACTCTTATCACGATATACATACTCTCTAGACAGAGTTTTATTCTTCATCTCATCTACTGTCTGCGGGATTTTGGAATAGTTGTTTGTTTCACAATACGAAGACAGTTCCTCACTCATTTTAACAATCGCGTTGTCAATTGTTTTTAAATCAACAACCTCATTGCCTTGATTCATAAGGTTTTCAAGTCGATCAATTCTCGCAGAAAGGTCTTTCTTTTTGTGGACTTTATCAAGGTCTGATTGACTTGCGTAAACGTATGCTACCGCATCGCCCTTTGCCGCACGTTCGCCCTCTGACACTTGCATTTCGACAACACCTGATGTAACGGCACCCAATATTTTTTCCTCACGGATAACAAATCCGTCAGTTTCTATTGAATCCTCCGCAGTTATGTGCAACGCAGTAACCGTGGAAACCGGATCGTAAACGTTGTTCCATACTACGCCCACAAGGTAAATTACGACAAACACCGCAAACAATACATATAAAATTCGTCCTAAAAAGTGACCTTTCATAGCCATTTACGCAGTTTACTGCGTATCCTCCTTTTCTTGCGGGATTTCAAGTTGTATCGGGCGTGCAGGAATTATTGTTGATATTGCGTGTTTATAAATAATCTGCTGTCTACCTTCGGTATCCAACACAACAATAAAACAGTCGAATCCTCGCACTGTTCCTTTAAGTTGAAATCCATTGGTTAAAAATACTGTGACCGCCATATGTTCACGGCGTGCCTGCATAAGTAAAATGTCCTGTAAGTTGTTTGTTTTTTGCATAGTAATCGCTTCCTTTTTCTTTATTTGGAAAAATTTTCCTGCAATTACTATACATTACCATTTTTGACGAAATCACACGAAGCTTGTAATACATCCTCAAAACTTTCACGGTTATCGAGATAAAACCACTTAATTCTCATGTCACGTCGAAACCAGGTAAGTTGACGCTTTGCAAGTCGGCGAGTTGCCTGCTTTAAAAGCAATACCGCGTCATCCAATGACATCTCACCTTTGATTGCCGGTATTATCTCCTTGTACCCGATCGCCTGCATTGACGTTGCCGTCTCGGAAATCCCGCTGCTAAGCAATTTTTCCGTCTCTTCAACAAGTCCCATTTCAAGCATTTCGTCAACTCGTTTTTCAATTCTGTCATACAAAATCTGCCTGTCCTGACAAGTAAGACCGATAATCTTAGCATCATATCTTGGTGGGAGTTTTTGCGTCATTTCATTGTGCTCACCAATGGTTTTGCCGCTTAAGTGAAAAATTTCAAGTGCACGTGTTATGCGTTTTATGTCCTTTAAATGTAATCTTTCCGCACTTAAAGGATCAACCTGCCTTAACATATCAAAAAGTTCTTCCGGCGTCTTTGACATAAGATACGCACGGTAATCTTCATCATACTCGGCAAATCCGCCACCACGGATGAGTGCGTCGATATAAAGTCCGGTTCCGCCGACGATTACCGGAAGTTTTCCTCTGTTTGCAATATCTTCTATTGCACGATCAGCATCCTCGACAAAACGCGACACAGAGTACGCCTCATTTGCATCTACTATATCAAAAAGATGGTGCGGCACACCGTCACGCTCCTCCAATGAGGGTTTTGCGGTGCCGATATCCATACCTTTATAAATTTGCATTGAATCTGCGGAAACTACTTCACCGGAAAGTTTTTTGCAAAGTTCTATACCAAGTTTCGTTTTTCCCGATGCGGTGGGTCCCACAATACAAACGATTTTTTGCATTGTTTTCTCCTTTATGAGCGTTTAAACATGCGCTCAAATTGGTATTTCGTAAGTGTTACGGCGACCGGTCTGCCGTGTGGGCAGTAACGAATATCTTCACGGGATAGCACTTCACGTGCAAGTTTTTCCGCTTCAAATCTATCGGTACGCATACCCGCTTTAATTGCCGCCTTACAAGCAATGGAGTGTAATATTTCATCAAATCGCTCTTCATCGCTTATTTTGCGTTTATTTTGCAGTGAATAAGCAATTTCAGAAAGTGACGCGGCGACGCTACCTTCATCTATGCCGTCGGGCACCTGCCTTATCGCAACGTCACCAAAGCCCATTTCATCTATCTCAAATCCGAGACTTTCAAGTAAAGTTAAGTTTTCAAAAATAACCTCGTTCTCTTCATCGGCAAGTTTTACGTGCACGGGGGATAAAAGTCTTTGCGGTTGTGGTGCAATCTTTTGGTTTTTTAGTTTTTCAAACAAAATACGCTCATGTGCCGCGTGTTTATCAATCAGGACAACCTCATTGTCACACTCGACTATAATATAAGTGTTTAACACTTCTCCGATAAATTTAAAAGCAGGTGCGTCTTTTTCTTTTGCCTGGACCTGTTCGACTATCGGTGAGAAAAGATCCAAAACAGGTCTTTCCTCAGACATGGGAATTGTAATTTGCTCCGGAACATTATCAAGCGGTTTGAATTCTGTTTTTTTCGGCGGTGTAACGGTAGTAAACGTAGTTTTTGCAGGTGTAAACGGTGTTTCGTCTTTCTTTACGGGTTCAACCTTGTTAAAATACGTCGGTTTGTTTGCAACCTTAGGCTCGTCCACTTTCTTTTCCGTTACGGTTTTTACAATGGGAAGTTGTGCCTCACTAATGGATGAATCATTTAGGATTGCATTCTTAACCGCATAGTAAACCGTGTCAAAAACTTCTTTTTCACGGGCAAATTTAATCTCGGTTTTTGTAGGATGAACATTAACGTCGGTAAGTTCAACCGGTAATGTGATTTCGAGGACACAACTTGGGAATCTTCCCTTCATAATTACATTGGCGTATGCTTGTTCAAGTGCAGCCATCAGCATTTTTGACTTTACATATCTGCCGTTTACATAGAAATACTGAAGAGCACGATTGCCACGGGAGGCAATGGGCTTTGTAACAAAACCGTTTACCTTTACTACCCCGTTTTCACCCTCGGTTTTAAGCATTGAATTTGCTACATCCCGACCTAACACACTATATACGCAGGATTCTTTTTTACCATCACCCGGCGTGTGCAGTACAACTTTCCCCTCACGCGTCAGTTGGAAGGAAATCTCCGGGTGGGAAAGTGCAACCGCGGTTACAACCCCTTCTACCGCAGAACCTTCACTAGAATCCTTCTTAAGAAATTTCATACGTGCAGGTGTGTTATAAAATAGGTCACGGACAATGATAGTAGTACCCTTGGGTGCACCAATATCATCTATTTCCAGAATGTTTCCGCCCTCCTGATAAAGGCGTGTTCCCATTTCATCTTCTATGCGGTGAGTGATGATTTCCATTTTGGAAACCGCAGTAATCGCTGCAAGAGCCTCACCTCTAAAACCGAGTGTCGCTATATGATTCAAGTCGTTTTCGTCCTGAATTTTGCTTGTGGAATGTCTGAGAATGGCAAAAGGCACGTCATCCCGTGCGATACCGCAACCATCGTCTGTTACGCGAAGGTATGCGACACCACCGGATTTAATTTCAACGGAAATAAAGGTTGCTCCTGCGTCGATTGCATTTTCAACAAGTTCCTTTGCAACAGATGCAGGGCGTTCAACCACCTCGCCCGCCGCTATTAAATCCGCCACGTGTTGTGACAGCACCTTGATTCTCGGCATTTTTTATTCCTCCAAACCAGAAATTTCTGAAATCAAATTATATAATACTCTCTGAGCATCAAGCGGAGTAAGTGAGTTTATATCAATCGACGTTACTCTCTTTAAAAGTTCCTCAACTTTAGGATTTACAACGTATTCTACCCGTGACTGTGACACGGTGGGCACATTGTCCCCACGCTCTAAATCGGTAAGTATCTCCTTTGCCCTGTGTATGATATTTTCCGGAAGTCCTGCAAGTTTCGCAACCTCAATACCGTAGCTGTCATCTGCACTTCCTCTCATTATTTTACGCAGGAAGGTGATGTCAAAGCCTACTTTCTTAACTGCGATGTTGTAGTTTTTCACACCGTCAAGTTGTCCTTCAAGTTCGGTTAGTTCGTGATAATGTGTTGCAAAAAGTGTCTTCGCACCAATTTGACCTGAGTTTGAGATATACTCAATAACCGCACGTGCAATGGACATACCGTCAAAAGTGGATGTTCCCCTACCGATTTCATCTAAAATCAAAAGGCTTTTGCGTGATGCGTTTCTTATGATGTCTGCAACCTCGCTCATTTCCACCATAAACGTCGACTGTCCCGCCGACAAGTCATCCGATGCTCCAATTCTCGTAAACACTTTATCCACTACGCCGATTCTCGCACTATCTGCCGGTACGAACGAGCCGATCTGTGCCATAACTGTAATAAGTGCCACCTGACGCATATAGGTAGATTTACCCGCCATATTCGGACCGGTAATTACCGCCATACGGTTGTCACTGCAATCCAACAGTGTGTCATTGGGAACAAAACTCACGTCACGGAGCATACGCTCAACTACCGGGTGGCGTCCTGCGATAATTTCAATCTCGTCGCTGTTGTCAACAATCGGGCGAACATAGTGGTAACGAACGGCGACTTCTGCAAGTGAAGTATACACATCCACTTTACTGATCGCCTGTGCCGTAATGCGGATACGGCTACGCTCACCAACGATCTGTGCACATACATTGCGGAACAGTTCCGCCTCTAATGTAACAATGCGTTCCTGTGCACTTAAAATAGTTGCCTCAAGATTTTTTAGTTCCTGAGTAATAAAACGCTCACCATTTGTAAGTGTTTGTTTCCTTATATATTCTTCGGGAACCTGAGATATATTGCTTTTTGAAACCTCGATATAATAGCCGAAAACACGGTTATAGCCAATTTTTAAATTCTTGATACCGGTCTTCTCACGCTCGGTCTCCTCGATTTTTCTTATGTACTCGGTTCCGCCGTTTAAAATGTTGCGGAGTTCATCCACCTCGGCATTATATCCTGCCCTGATGAGTTTACCCTCGCGAATTGTTGCCGGTGGCTCGTCTGCAATAGATACCGATATGAGTTCACAGATATCTTCAAGTGTATCGATTTGTGCATTTACCTTACATAACTCTTCGGATGTGAAGTTTGCAATGTAACTTTTAATCATCGGAAGATGGCATATTGCCTGTTTTAGCGAGATTAAATCTCTACCGTTTGCTATACCGTATGCTGCCTTTCCGCACAAACGCTCAATATCAAGAACATTCTTGAGTATTTCACTAAGTTCGCCCCTGAGAACCGACGAGTCCACAAGGTCATTGATTGCATCCTGGCGACGAGTGATTTCACCCACGTCCATAAGAGGGTTATCGATAAATCTTCTTAAAAGTCGGCTACCCATTGCAGTATGAGTTTTATCAAGTACCCAAAGAAGCGTTCCCCTTTTCTGACGTTCACGCATAGTTTCGCAAAGTTCAAGATTCCGTCTTGCGGTATTGTCCATTTGCATAAAACTGTCTTTACTGTAGAAATTAATACCTTCGATGTAGGATAAATCTCTCTTTTGCGTTGATGCAAGATAGATAAGCATAGCACCGACCGCACGGATTAATCTTCCGTCATCGGTAAATCCAAACGCTCTTAATCTATTGGTTTTAAACTTATTCTCAATAGCCTCTTTTGCACATCTTTCGTCAAAAAGATCGTCTCTGTCGCAGGTAGGATAAAGATTTAGACGATACCTGATATAGTCTACAAGTTCCTTGTTTTCAGACTCGGAAATATTAATTATGATTTCACGTGGGAGGTATTTTCCAAGTTCAGATGCAATTTGCATTTCCACATTGCCACTTGTGATTTCAACCGCATCAACCTCACCCGTTGAAATATCCGCAAAGCACAGACCTGCACCAAGTGCATCGATGTAGAGTGTGCAGATATAATTATTCTTCTCGTTTTCAAGCATTGAACTTTCAATGACGGTACCTGGCGTAATTACACGCACAACGTCACGGGCAACAATTCCTTTTGCCGCTTTAGGATCCTCCGTTTGCTCACAGATTGCCACCTTGTATCCTTTGTCAATCAGACGGGCGATATAACTCTCGCATGAATGATACGGAACACCGCACATCGGTGCACGTTCTTCCTGTCCACATTCACGACCTGTCAGAGTGAGTTCTAATTCACGCGATGCGACCTTCGCATCATCAAAGAACATTTCATAAAAATCACCTAATCTATAAAAGAGAATACAATCACTATATTCATTTTTAATTTCAAAGTATTGTTTCATCATTGGTGAAAATTCTTTCGCCATATCCAATCACCCCGATTAATCTACTATCCTGCCCTCCATTGACCACTTCGAGCAGACTTCTATTTTCGCATTCACAAACTTGCCCACAAGTTCAGAGCATCCGGTTAAACGAATGGGACGGTTTGTATCGGTTCTTGCAACAAGATTATATACATCGCCGCCCTCGTCATTTTCGATCAGGACACGAACTGTTTTACCGAGGAGTTCCTCTGCGTACTTTTCTGCTATCTTACTCTGCACTTTAAGCAAACGGTCAAATCTTTGTCCCTTTTCCTCACGAGTTGTAGGATCCTCCATTTCTGCAGCAGGAGTCCCTTTCCGTTTGGAATAAATGAATGTAAAAAGTGCATCGAAACCGATATCTTCAACAAGGGATATTGTCTCATCAAAGTCCTCGTTGCTCTCGCCGGGGAAGCCCACTATAACGTCACTTGTAAACGAAATGTCCGGCATATAAGTTCTTGCACATTTGATTAACTCCGCATATTTCTCCCGCGTGTAGCCACGATTCATAAGTTTAAGTATTCGGTTACTGCCCGACTGAAACGGAAGATGTATATGGTGTGCCACTTTTTCGCACTTCGCCATCGTTTTAAAAAGTCTTTCGGTTGCATCTTTCGGATGGCTCGTCATAAAGCGGATTTTAAACTCACCGGGAATTGCATTTATTCTTTCAAGCAATTCCGCAAAGTCAATATTTTCATCAAGGTCTTTGCCGTAAGAATTAACGTTCTGGCCAAGAAGAGTTACGTCACGAGCACCGTTTTCGATAAGTTTGGTTATCTCTGAAATAATCATCTCCGGTCTGCGACTACGCTCTCTGCCACGAACGTAAGGGACAATACAGTACGAACAAAAATTATTACATCCGTACATAATTGACACCCATGCTTTGGTACTGTTTTCCCGGTAAACGGGCATATCCTCGAAAATCCTGCCATCACTGTCAATAAGTTCGAAGACTCGCTTCTTCCCCGTCATTACACGGAAGAGAAGTTCAGGAAAACGGTAGAGTGCGTGAGTTCCGAACACAAGGTTTACATGGTGATAACTTTTTTTGATTTTTTCCACCATATGTCCCTGCTGCACCATACAACCACAGATAGCAATAATTTGATTCGGCTTTTTATCTTTAGTGTGAACAAGTTGTCCAACATTTCCTAACACACGCATTTCCGCATGCTCACGCACAGCACAAGTGTTGATTACAATAACGTCGGCCTCCTCCTCACTTTTAGTGAGTGTATAGCCCATTTCAATAAGCATTCCTCTTAGGATTTCACTGTCCGCTTCATTCTGTTGACAGCCGTAAGTGTCAACAAAAGCATATTGCGTTCCGTCACCCTTGCGTGATTTCACCTTTTGCATATATTCTTTTTGGAGTAAAATTTCCTCCTGGGAAACGAGTTTATCTTCTTTCATCTACATATCCTCTTTGTCGAATAACAGAGCCGCACCGGTAGCGGTTGCATACTCTGAATGTTCGGGAATTATAAAGTTAATATCATAAAGTTTTGCCATAATGTCAAAAATCTCGTTCGCTTGGGGTACATGTGTCAGATTACCCGTAAGAACGACGTTTTTCGTCTGCTCTTTTCTACTTGCAAACATTGCCATAACGCCGATTGTCTGGAACACGAGATTTACAATGCCGAGTGCAAGGTCACCCTGACTTGCAACGTCGCTTATTTTACCGAAATTTGACGCCGTTATATGTTGTGGCAGGTTTTTCATCTCGGTATTGCTTATATCCTGGATACTTAAGTCAACATTGCTTAAGTTGCCCTCTTTTGCGGTCTCCACCAAAACGTCAAAACTTCTCACGTTCAAAATTCTGTTTGAGAGACCGAGCAGTGTACCTCCGCCGACACCCGTACCGCCTAAATGACGGGCAGAGTTTCCTTCCGCGGCAACAAATGCGGTACCCGTGCCCATGCTTACGATAATTGCTTTTTCAAGTTTGCTTAAAAAGAGTCCACCTGCACCGATTGCATTAAATTCTTCAATTCGTTTAGTACTGATGCCAAACAAGTCCTCTGTAAGACACGAAGAGCCTACGCCTGTAACAACGACCTTATGAACGTCATCAATGCGAAGTCCGTTCTCACTTAAGAACTTGCCGAAAGCACCGTATAATGACGCTTTCGGATCGTTTGCCTTAACCAAAAGCGGCGAGAAAATCTCTCCGTTACGGTAGCCGATAATTTTAGTTGTACTTCCGCCGATATCAATACCGATTATATTTTTCACGGTGGGATCATCCCTTTCCAAATGACATAAAAACAGATACTATCATTTTACCTTATTTTAATCAAAAAAGCAAGGCAAAATATAAAAAAACAGAGTGAGAAAACTCACTCTGTTTTAACTACTCACAAAGCATTTTTGAAAGTTTGGTAATATCTCCTGCACCCATCACAAGAACAATATCGCCGGAAGATGCAATTCTCTTTATATCCTCGGCAATCTCTTCCATTGAATGTAAATTACCTGCACCGTCTATTTTGCTTGAGATAAGTTCGCTATTTACACCTTCAATAGGCTTTTCCCTTGCAGGAAAAACGTCTGCAACGTAAACCACGTCTGCAATCGAAAGTGTTTTTGCAAATTCCTCCGCCAAATCTCTTGTTCTTGTAAACGTATGGGGTTGGAATGCACAAATGATACGTTTAAAACCCATACTCTTCACGGATTCGAGTGTTGCCCGTACCTCGCTGGGATGATGTGCATAATCATCATAAATCAAAGCATCGTTATACTTACCCTTAAGTTCAAAACGACGTGATACCCCATCGTACTTTGAAAGTCCCGTTGCAATACATTTGGGAGATACGCCGAGGACAAGTGCGGAGGCAATCGCCGCAAGGGCGTTATATACGTTATGCTTTCCGTGTACCGCGAGGTTAATTTCCACAAGTTCTTCGTTATCTCTAAAGAGTGTAAACGATGTCCCTTCTTCGCCCTCTTTAATTCTCTTCGCACGAAGTTCACCGTTATCAATACCAAAGGATAGAGTTTTTCTGTCAATGCCTTCAACCGCTTTGCAGGTGTTATCGTCATCTGCATTGTAAATAACACATCCATCCTCCGGCACAAGTTCGCAGAATGTTCTGAAAGATTTAATAATCGCTTCAATATTGGGGAAATAGTCGAGATGATCTTCCTCTACGTTCAAAACTACTGCAATTGTGGGGACAAAACTCAAAAAGGAATCACAGTATTCACAAGCCTCAGCGATAAATAAATCACTTGTTGCAAGGCGTAAATTTCCACCGATTTTCGCAAGATTTGCACCGACCATAACCTGCGGATCAAGACACGCCTCAAGAGCGATATAGGTACACATGGATGTGGTTGAAGTTTTTCCGTGAGTGCCTGAAATGCAAAGAGCATTCTTGTAGTCACGCATAATCTCACCCCAAGCCTGTGCACGTTCAAAAACAGGAATGTTCTTGGCAAGCGCGGCTGCAATTTCAGGGTTATCGTCGTGAATCGCCGCAGTTCTAATTACTAAATCTGCATCATCCACGTTTTCCGCACGGTGACCTACACTTATTTTAATTCCAATACAGCGGAGACGCTCAATATGCTCTCCATCATTCATATCCGATCCGGTTACAACAAAACCTTTATAGTTAAGTGCTTCGGCAAGAGCAGACATTGACACTCCGCCAATTCCCGCAATGTGTATTTTCTTACTTGTATCATTAAATATCATAATATTTCCCCCTAATGGTGCAAATAAAAAAGCATGTATAATACAGCCATAAATGGCAACAATATTTCTATCTTATTCTATTATATTCTTTTTTAATCATACTGTCTATACTTTTTTGCATAAAGGAGAGAAAAAATGGAAATTACAGACATCAAAATTCGCAAAATACTTGACACAACAAAAATGCGTGCAATAGTATCGGTTACCTTTGACAATTCACTTGCGGTGCACGATATAAAGGTTATTGAAAGTCAGGATAAACTTTTCCTTGCCATGCCGTCGAGACAGTTACCTAACGGAAGTTTTGCGGATATTACACATCCTACAAGTTCTACTCTCAGAAGCGAACTTGAAGAAAAAGTAATATGTGAGTATCTGAAGGTAAAAAATACTCCGGTTGTATAATAAGCACTTGAATTTTTATAAGGATTATATTATCATTTACTATATGGTGGTGAATGATTATGACAATGAAAGAAAGAGTTTCCGGCGTAATATCCGAACTTGCCAAATTATACCCCGATGCCGAATGTTCGCTTAAATACGAACACGCATATCAACTTCTGTTTTCCACACGTCTTGCAGCACAATGTACCGACGCCCGTGTCAATATAGTGGCAAAGGAACTTTACACAAAGTTCCCTACTCTTGAAGCATTCGCAGAGTGTGATATAGAAGACCTAGAGGCTGTAGTTCATCCCTGCGGTTTGTATCGCACTAAAGCACGTGATTTAAAAGCATGTGCAAAGGTTCTTATCGAACGTTTTGATGGCATAGTACCGGACACGATGGAAGAACTTCTAACCCTTCCCGGAATCGGCAGAAAAACCGCCAGTCTCATTTTAGGTGACGTATACGGCAAACCTGCTGTGGTTACCGATACTCATTGCATCAGACTTTCCAACCGAATCGGCTTTGCAAACTCCAAAGTTCCCGTTCAGGTTGAACGGGAACTTACAAAAATCATCCCACCTGAGGAACAGGCACTTCTTTGCCATAGATTTGTTTATCACGGACGTGCGGTTTGTACCGCACGTAACCCTAAGTGCAACGAATGCACACTCGCAACCTACTGCAAGTCATCAAAGGAGTAATACATATGGATTCTCTCGACCTTCTGATGTTTAAAAGTGAACATACATTTAGTAATGAGGCGTTTCCTTTTATGATGTTTCGCACGCTTGGAGAAACACACCAGACAATGCACTCTCATGACTACGTGCAGATGTGGTATGTCAAAAACGGAAGTTGTCATCATTATTTCAACGGTTCGGACTTTGAACTTTCAAAAGGCAATTTATTTATAGTACCACCATATATGGAACACTATTTGGAAAGTACAAATCCCGACTGTGAACTTATAACTTGTGAATTCAGCGAAGAATTTATGCGTATCGCCGAAAAGGACGATGCGGAGCATCTGTTTGACATCGTCTATCTTGAGCCGATTCTGATTCACTGTAAGTCTTTAAAGCCATCGCTGTATTTTACAGGAACTGCAGCGAAAGATTTAGAGTCGCTGTTTAATGAACTTGAACGTGAATACAACGCACAGGATACTTTTTATTCAACCATTATTCGCGCAAACGTTTTACGCCTACTTACTCTCATTGCCCGTCAGTATGACGAGTTGAACAATTTGACAAGAAACGAGATGTTCTCCCGCTACAGAAACGCAATAAATCAGGCGTTGCAATACATCAATGAGCATTATTGTGAAAAGATATATCTAGACGACGTTTGTCGTATATCCCTTATGTCGCCAAGTGCGTTTTCATCGATTTTTAAACACATTACAGGAACCACTTTCACGGAATATTTGCTTCGCCTCAGGGTATCAAAAGCCCGTGATTTGATGATAAACACCACGCGACCAATTACCGATATTTGTTTTGAATGTGGTTTCAATGACCCTGCATACTTCCATCGTGCATTCAAAAAAATTACCGGTGCATCTCCCGGAAAATACAGAAAAAACTAGAAAAACTGCGGTGCCATCAGCACCGCAGTTTTTTGTTATACCGCAAATTCGTATACTGTTTTATGGTGATACTTTTCGCCTTTTTTGAGTATCGGTTGTTTTACCTGCGGACATTTAAGCGCATTAGGACAATAATTGGTTTCAAGACAGAAGCCCTCACGTGCCATATAAGCACGACCTAATTTTCCTTCAACCTCGTGTGTATGAAGGAAATTACCGGAATAGAAAAGTATGCCGGGCATATCGGTATATACACGCATAATGCGTCCACTCTCTGGTGCTTTAATACTTGCGGCAAGTACGAAATCTTTACCGTCCTGCAAGAAGTAATTATGGTCATATCCTCCGGCAAGTTTAATCTGCGGACAATCTGCATCAATATCACTACCTACAATTTTCGGCTCTTTAAAGTTCATCGTGCCGACCGCAGGACGCTTCTCACCCGTTACCATACCGTTATCAGCAAGAGGATAATATTCATCCGAGTTAATTGTGAGTTCGTGCGAGCAGATATCTCCCGTTACATTCAGGTTAAAATATGAGTGATTGATCAGGTTAATCGGTGTTGTTTTATCACATTCCGCAAAATATTCTATGTTAAGGCGGTTTTCGGCATCAAAATCATACTTTACCGTAATTTCTATATTGCCCGGAAATCCGTCCTCGCCATCTGGTAAAACGGTTTTCATTATTACCGTATCGCCACATACTTCCGCATCAAAAAGTTTTGAGTCAAGGCCGATTTCACCGCCGTGCAACATATGCTGACCATTATAATTGGGTTTGAGTATGTATTCAACACCTTCAAGTGTGAATCTTGCGTCCTCGATTCTGTTTGCAACTCGACCGACCGTTGCACCGTGATATGCACCCTTGGTAAGGTATTTTGCACCATCGGTATAACCTAAAACCACATCGCCGAGGTTGCCGTTTTTATCCGGCACAACAACCGACACAATTGAAGCACCGACGTTGGTTACCGCAGCATAGGCACCTGTTCCGTTTTCAAGTATAAAAAGCGTTGCTTCACGCCCATCAGGGAGTTTTCCGAAATTTTTAATTTGCATAAACTTACCTCCTATTCTATTTACTATTTTACCGCTTTTTTGTTGCGTATTCAAGAGGAATATTGTATAATAATATCAGAATTTATTATGAGGTGATTTTTCTGCGTAATTTTATAAAAACATATGAGGTTGGTGCCGGTGAAGGTGACCGTTTTGATTTATGTAAAACCTCGGCACTGCTGAATTTTATGCAGGATGCCGCCACCCGTCATTCCGAAATCATGGGCATTTCCCGCGATGTCCTTATTACAAAATATCGCACCATATGGATACTTGCACGTTGTCTTATAAAACTCAACCGTCCGATCCGCACCTACGAAAACCTGCAAATCGAAACCTGGCATCGCGGTTTTCAAGGGCCGCTTTGGTATCGTGATTTCGAGTTTAAAATTGATGGTGAAACAGTCGGATATGCCACAAACGTATGGGTTACCGCAGATGCGGTTACACATAAGATGAAGCGTCCCGAAGGATTTGAGGAGATAAACACGCTATCCGCCGCTCCCGACCGCTCTCTCGGAATTACGCTGGGAAAAATCAAAACCCCTGATGATTTAAACACCGTTTGTGAGCGGATTGTACGCTTTAGTGACCTAGACGTAAACCAACATTTAAACAATGCAAAATACGGCGATTTGGTTTGCGATGCAGTACTTTTTAGTGCAGAAAAACCCTGTTATTTTTCCTCACTTCAAATAAACTATAACAATGAGTCATTAATCGGCGAGAAAATATTGCTTAAAGTTAATGATTCCCATACTTTTGTGACAGGGGTTGCCGATAGCGGCGACTGTAAATTTACCGCTGAATTTACTTTGAATTTTTCTTGACATTGCAGCATTTAAAGTGTATTATATAGTTTAATAAAAATTTTTTTAATACAACAAAAACGAAAGGGTGCGTGAAGGGTTTATGGCACATGAAAACAAGTTCGTAGGAACAGGTCTTACTTTTGATGACGTTCTTTTAGTTCCTGCAAAAAGTGATTTCTTACCCAGCGAAATTGACATTACTACAAATTTAACAAAAAAGATTCGCCTTAACATTCCCGTTATGAGTGCGGCAATGGATACCGTTACCGAAGCTCGTATGGCTATTGCAATCGCTCGTGAAGGCGGTATCGGTGTTATTCACAAAAATATGTCCATTGAGGATCAGGCAAACGAGGTTGACCTTGTTAAGCGTTCTGAAAACGGCGTTATTACTAACCCCTTCTTCTTAAGCCCCGATCATACACTTTCCGATGCTGATGATCTTATGGCAAAATACCGCATTTCCGGTGTGCCGATTTGTGAAAATGGCAAACTCGTCGGCATTATCACCAATCGTGATATGAAGTTTGAAACCGACTTCTCCCGCAAGATTGGTGAGGTTATGACAAGTGAGAATCTTGTTACCGCCCCCGTTGGCACCACCCTTGAAGATGCAAGTGAGATTCTCCGTAAGCACAAAATCGAAAAACTCCCCTTAGTTGATGATAAGTTCGCACTCAAAGGTCTTATCACCATTAAAGACATTGAAAAGTGCGTTATGTACCCCAATTCCGCACGTGATGAGCGTGGTCGTCTTATCGTTGCTGCCGCAGTTGGTGCTACTCCCGACGTACTTGACCGTGTTGAGGCGTTAGTTAATGTAGGCGTTGACCTTCTCGTTCTCGACTCCGCTCACGGTCACCACATCAACATTGGTGAGACTGTTAAGAAAATTAAAACCGCATATCCCGATATTCAGCTTATCGCAGGTAATATTGCCACCGCAGATGCTGCACGTGATTTGATCGCTGCTGGTGTTGATGCGGTTAAGGTTGGTATGGGCCCCGGTGCTATTTGTACAACTCGTGTCGTTGCGGGTATAGGTGTTCCTCAGATTACCGCTATCATGGATGTTGCTGAGGTTGCACATGCTGCAGGCGTTTGCGTTATTGCAGACGGCGGTATCAAATACTCCGGTGATATCCCCAAGGCAATTGCCGCAGGTGCTGACGTTGTTATGTTGGGTTCACTCCTTGCAGGTTGTGACGAGGCTCCCGGTGAGTTTGAAATGTATCAGGGCCGTCGTTTCAAAGTATACCGTGGTATGGGTTCACTTGGTGCTATGAATCGCGGCGGACGTGATCGTTACTTCCAGCAGAACAATCGCAAACTTGTTCCCGAAGGTGTCGAAGGACGTGTTCCCTACAAGGGCATTGCTTCCGACACAATTTACCAGCTTATCGGCGGTCTCCGTGCCGGCATGGGTTACTGTGGTGCACCCGATATTGCTACTCTTCAGGAGAAAGCACAGTTTGTTTGCATTACAGGTGCCGGTCTTAAGGAAAGCCATCCTCACGATATTTATATCACTAAGGAAGCTCCCAACTACTCAATGAATCCGTAATCAAAAAGCCGTGGAGCGTTTGCTCTGCGGCTTTATTTTTGAGGTGATAATATGACGATGGTATTGCTCACCGCCATTGGTGTTGGCGGTGCTACCCTATTGGGTGCAATAATCGGTTTTTTATTCAAGAATATTTCACACAAGTTCAATGATATCGTTATTTCCTTTGCCGCAGGCATTATGCTCGCCGCCGCAGTGCTTGGTCTTGTTATCCCGTCGGTTGAATACGGGAATATATGGGTTACTGTTATCGGTATTTTTTGTGGTGCAGTGTGTTTAAGTCTTATCGACAAGTTTACACCTCACATGCACAAACTTGTCGGAAGTGACACGGAAAGTCATCCTAAGTCTGAAAATCTAAGCAAAGTACTTCTCTTCGTTACGGCAATCGCTATACACAATTTCCCTGAAGGAATTGCAGCAGGTGTTGGTTTTGGCTCCGAAAATCCCTCCGATGCCTTTCTTATTGCAGGAGGTATTGCATTACAAAACCTACCCGAAGGTATGGTTATAATTGCACCCATGCTTGCAGCAGGTGTTTCCGGCAAACGAACCTTTTTATGTGCACTTGCAACCGGATTGGTTGAAGTTGTGGGAACACTGTTAGGATATGTCGCCGTAAGTGTTGCAAGTGTAATTCTCCCCTTCGCACTCGCATTCGCAGGTGGGACAATGCTTTACGTTATAAGTGATGAAATGATTCCTGAGACTCACGCACACGGATATTCGCGTGGTGCAACTTACGCTTTACTTGCAGGTTTTTGTCTCATGATGATTTTCGATGTGTTTTTAGGTTAAAAAAAAGAGAGGTCTGCGACCTCTCTTTTTTTATTTTTCATCAAGTTCCATAATGATAGGTAAAATCATAGGTTTGCGCTTAGTTTTCTGGAACAAGAAATCAGACAACTTACTCTTTAATGTTGTCTTTATTGTTGACCAATCGCAATATCTGCTCTTTGTGCAGTCTTTTACTATTTTTATGGAAAGTTGTTTTAACTCCTCCATCAAATCTTCCGCCTCTTTTACATAAATAAAGCCACGGGAGATAATATCCGGTCCTGCAATAACCTTTCCGTTTTTGTCATCCAAAGTCATAACAATTGTAATAAGACCATCCTCTGCAAGGTGTTTTCTGTCACGGAGAACCACGCTTCCAACGTCTCCTACACCAAGACCGTCAACAAGCACTCTGCCGCACGGCACGGTACCCGTTAATTTTGCAGATTTTTCACCGATTTCAAACACACGACCAACGTCACTTATAAATACGTTTTTAGCCGCAACGCCCATTTGTTTTGCAAGTTCGCAATGTTTTTGCATATGGCGATACTCACCGTGAATTGGCACGAAGTACTTAGGTTGTGTAAGTGCAAGCATAAGTTTCAACTCTTCACGACAAGCGTGACCGGAAACGTGAACGTCTGCCAACTTTTCATAAATTACCTCTGCACCTTTACGGAAAAGTTCATTTATAACCGTGCTTATGCCCTTCTCGTTACCCGGAATGGGAGATGCTGAAATAATTACTCTATCACCCGGCATAATCTCAATCTTCTTGTGTCCGTTGAAAGCAATACGGTAAAGGGCACTCATTGTCTCGCCCTGACTGCCGGTGGTTATAATACAAACCTTGTGTTTCGGATATTTAGACAGCATATTGATATCAATAAGCACATCGTTGGGTACATCCAAGTATCCCAGATTCTGTGCAACACCCATTATATTTTCCATACTACGGCCTGAAATTGCAACCTTTCTGCCGTATTTGTGTGCAGAATTTATAATCTGTTGAACACGATGAACGTTGGATGCAAAAGTAGTAACTATAATGCGTGAGCGGCAATCCTTAAACAGAGAATCAAATGTCTCGCCTACCGTGCGCTCACTTAAAGTGTAACCCGGATGCTCGACGTTTGTGGACTCGCCAAAAAGTGCAAGAACACCGCTTTTTCCCAACTCACCCAGTCGGGCAATATCCATCATTTTGCCCTGAATGGGTGTGGTATCAAGTTTATAGTCTCCCGTGTGAATAACTGTGCCAAGAGGGGTTGTAATTGCAAGTGCAACCGCATCTGCAATCGAGTGGTTAACATGGATGAACTCCACCTTAAAGTTGCCCATACGCACGGTATCACCTGCGGCAACTATTTTGATTTTTGTTTTAGAAAGCAAAGTATGCTCCTCAAGTTTTGTAGATACGATACCTGCTGTAAGTTTGGTTGCGTATACGGGTACGTTTATTTCCTTTAACACATACGGCAATGAACCAATATGGTCCTCGTGTGCATGGGTTAAAACTATACCTCGTACACGCTTCTTGTTTTTAATAAGATAGGTTATGTCGGGAATAACAAGATCAACGCCCAACATTTCATCATCCGGGAACGCAAGTCCCGCATCGACAACGATGATTTCACCCGCATATTCATACAAGTACATATTTTTGCCGATTTCATTAAGACCGCCAAGTGCGATCATTTTAAGTTTTTTTGACATAACTTTAAATCACTTCTCCAATTCTGAAATTTATGTATTTTGGCACAACTAAACAGGCATTACCAAAATGATAATACCGAAATATTCACTTTTTAAATCCGATGCAATACACAAAGTGTATTATAATTATATTTATTATATCACAAAATTATCCATTTGTATACACCCTTTTTATTCTATCCCGAAACAGAGTCTGTCATCCGCCTTTTCGTTGACAAAAAATAGCAAAAATACTATAATAGATATGTCTCCAAAGGTCAGAGACATTTACTTGGAAAGGACAGTTTTTATGGATTTTATCTCTGTTTTATCAAAGGAATTTAACCTCAATCCCCAACACGTCGAGAACATTATTAACCTGATTGACGAGGGCAACACACTCCCGTTTATCGCTCGATACCGCAAGGAACTTACCGGTAGTATCGACGACCAGGTGCTTCGTGAATTTGCCGATAGATTAAACTATCTCCGCAATCTTGAAAAACGTCGTGAAGAGATTATAAACAGCATTACCGAGCAGGAGAAGATGACCGACGAACTTCTTGGGGAAATCAATTCTGCAATTACACTCACCGCCCTCGAGGACTTATACCGTCCATACCGTCCCAAAAGACGTACTCGTGCAACAATTGCAAAAGAACGTGGACTTGATCCCCTTGCAGATTTTATTCTTGCACAACAAGTTTCCGAAGATGAACTCTATACCGAGGCGGAAAAGTACATTGACGAAGAAAAAGAAGTTGCCGACGTTGATGCTGCACTTGCAGGTGCTTCCGATATTATTGCTGAAATTTTATCCGACGATGCGAAAATCAGAGATGCACTCCGTAAAATGTTAAATAAATTTGCAACACTTGAAGTTCGTGCTGCAAAAGAGGAAGACTCAGTATATCGTATGTACTACGAATATGACGAACCTGTTTCAAAGGTGCAAAGTCATCGGATTCTTGCAATCAACAGAGGCGAACGTGAGGACTTTTTAAAAGTTGCCGTCAGGTGTGAACCGCCTCGTGCGATAGGAATAATCTTCTCGTCGGTTGCTCGTCTTGATTGTCAATACCCAACATTTATCCGCACTATTTGCGAAGATGCGTGGTCTCGACTTATCTTCCCGTCACTTGAGCGTGAAATAAGAAACACATTAACCGACATTGCAAATGAACAAGCCATAAAGATGTTCGGCATGAACTTGTCACAACTTCTTATGCAGCCGCCGGTTAAAGGTCACACGGTTATGGGTGTTGACCCTGCATATCGTACGGGTTGTAAGATTGCTGTAGTAGATAAGACAGGTAAGGTTCTTGACACAACCGTCATCTACCCCACGCCGCCTCAGAATAAAACTCAAGAAGCGAAGGCTATTCTTTCCAAACTTGTAAAGAAACACAACGTCGAGATATTCTCCATCGGCAACGGTACTGCGTCTAAAGAAACCGAGATTTTTATAAGCGACCTTGTTCGAGAACTTGACTGCGGACTCCAATATATGGTGGTAAATGAAGCAGGTGCGTCCGTTTATTCTGCATCTAAACTTGCAGCGGCAGAATTTCCTGATTTTGACGTTTCCTTACGAAGTGCGGTTTCCATTGCCAGAAGACTTCAGGATCCACTTGCAGAACTTGTAAAAATCGATCCGAAATCCATTGGTGTCGGTCAGTATCAGCACGATATGCCCCCTGCACGTCTTGATGAAACCCTAGGCGGAGTTGTTGAAGATTGCGTTAACGGTGTAGGTGTTGACCTTAACACCGCCTCTGCTCCCCTTTTGTCCTACGTATCCGGTATTTCTTCTGCAGTTGCAAAGAACATTGTCGCATATCGTGAAGAAAACGGTGCATTTACTACCCGTGCTACGCTTAAAAAAGTTCCGAAACTTGGACCGAAGGCATATGAGCAATGTGCCGGCTTCATGCGTATTCCCGAAAGCAAGAACATTCTTGACAATACGGGTGTGCATCCGGAATCATATGATGCTGCAAAGATAATCCTTTCGAAGGCAAAGACTCCCGATGAAATCGATGCACTTCTTAAAGAATGTGGCAGTGCAGCCCTTGCCGAAGAGTGCGGTGTCGGTATCCCCACCCTTCTTGACATTGTAAAAGAACTAAAAAAGCCCGGCCGTGACCCACGTGACGAACTTCCGCAGCCACTCCTTCGCACCGACGTTATGGATATGAATGATTTAAAACCCGGTATGGAACTCACCGGCACCGTGCGAAACGTTATAGATTTCGGTGCATTTATCGACATCGGTGTACATCAGGACGGTCTTGTGCACATATCCCAGATATGCGACCGCTTTATAAGACACCCGTCTGAAGTTCTCAAAGTTGGTGACATTGTAAAGGTATGGGTGCTTGAAGTAGATCCCGGCAAAAAGCGAATTTCCCTTACAATGAAGCAAAAATAGTATAATATGCAATGTTTTTCGTAAAAATCACAAAGTTTTTAAAATATCGCTATGATATTCTAAAAATATAAACTATACCAAAAATGGAGGTTTTTGAAATGGCAAATTTAGCATTACTTGGCGGCGAAAAGACCGTCACTCTCGATTACGAGAAAGTTGGTAATTTACCTATTGTCGGTGCAAAAGCAAAGGCTGCAGTTAACGAAGTTATGGACAGAGACGAAATTTCTCTCTCCCCCATTGTTCAGGAATTTGAGAAAAAATTCTGCAAGTACGTTGGTGCAGAGTATGGTATCTGCTTATCCAATGGTACTTCCTGTCTTCAGGCTGCACTCTTCGGTTGTGGCGTAGGCCCCGGCGATGAAGTTATCGTTCCCAGCTACACTTTCTGGGCTTCTGCTGCTCCTATCGTTGCTACCAATGCTGTTCCGGTTTTCTGTGAAGTTAACCCCGATACCCACTGTATCGATCCGGTTGACGTTGAGAAACGCATCACCAAGAAGACCAAGGCTATCATGTGTGTTCACGTTTGGGGTAACCCCTGCGATATGGATGCTATCATGGCTATCGCTAAGAAGTATGACCTTAAGGTTGTTGAGGACTGCTCACATGCACACGGTGCTATGTACAAGGGCAAGAAGGTTGGTACCATCGGTGATGTTGGTTGCTTCAGCTTACAGGGTTCCAAGATCCTTGTTGCAGGTGAAGGCGGTATCTTAGTTACCAATAACCGTGAATACTATGAGCGTGCTACCGCACTTGGTTCCTACGAGCGTCTCGGCTCTTTACCGGATGATTCTAACTACAAGCAGTATGCTCTTACCGGTATGGGCCACAAGTTCCGTCCGCATCCGCTCGGTATTGCTATCGCTAATGCTCAGCTTGATGAGTTAGATGAGAGAAATGCAGTACGTAACGGAAACGCTAAGTACTTTGAGGAATTAATCGCTGATATCGACTTTATCAAGATTCAGGATACATACGAAAACTGCGAGAAGATGTATTCTTACCACTATGCTCGTTATGACCACGAGAAGTTCGGCGGCATCCGCCTTGTTACTCTCTTAAAGGCTCTTGCTGCTGAGGGTGTTACCTGTGGTCTTTGTGGTTATGGTCGTCTCCACCAGGCTCCGCTCTTTACTAAGGGCGACGTATTCGGCAAGGGTTGTCCGGTTAAGTGCCCCTACGCTGACGAGAATCGCACAAGCGAAGGTTTAGAACTTCCGGTTACCGAGTATCTTGCTGATGCATCTTTCATGCTTGCTCCCCGTTTTGAGCAGCCCTGCAAGGAACTCATCGAGCAGTTCTCCGCTGCATACCACAAGGTTGCTGCAAATCTCGATGAACTCAAGGCATATGAAGTTGAGCACGAGGAAGAACTCAAAAACTACAAGCCCAAGAGCGGACGTAGTATCAACATCTTCAGATAATAAGTTGCAAATTAAAAGACCGAGCGGTTTTACCGCTCGGTCTTTTTTATTATTTTGCCTTTTTAATTAATTCATCAATGTCCTCAGGGGTAAATTTATAAACGGCGTCGCAGAATTGGCAGGTTACCTCACTTACCTTACCGTCATCACGAATCTCCTGCAGATCCTTTACACCGATACTTATAAGAACCTTTTCCGTACGTTCACGGGAACAATAGCAGCGATACTCAGCAGGATTTTCTTCCAGGAATTTAACCTCGAAACCGTCAAGCACTTCAAGCATTATATCCTTCATTGAAGCACCTTCGCTCAATCTTGACGTAATCGCCTTGCATTTTGATAAATTTTCTTCAAGTTTTGTGATAAGGCTATCCTCCGCACCCGGCATAAGAGATAATATATATCCTCCTGCCGCAAGTACAGAATAGTCACGGTCAACAAGAACGCCCAATGCACATGCACTAGGTACTTGCTCACTTTCTGCAAGATATTTTGTTATATCTTCGGCAATCTCACCCGTGGCAAGTTCAATTTGTCCAACATACGGCTCACCAATACCAATGTCCTTTATTATAACAAGAGAACCATCTGAGCCAACTGCACCGGAAACATCCAATTTACCGTCACTTTCGCGGAGAGGTAAATCCACCTGTGGACGTGCACAGTAACCTCGAACATTTCCCGACTCATCACTTGTAACGATTATATTGCCGATAGGTCCGCCTCCACGCACCTGCACGGTGAGTGAGTTACCATCGCCTTTTAAATCATTTCCAAGCAAGGATGTTGCAAGAAGCGTTCTACCAAGTGCGGCAGTCGCTACCGGTGACGTTTGGTGGATTTGTCTTGCACGCTCGACTATATCACGACCTTCGATGGCTGCAAATTTTACCATTCCATCATTTGTCATTCCTCTGATTATTGTTCCCATTTTCTATTCCCTCTCTATTACCCAAAACACACGCTCTGACGTGTTCGTTACATCTTCAAAACTAAGTTCATCATACTTTGCAACAAGTTTAAAACCTGCATTTTCAAACGCATTTCTTATCTCATGATCTGTATGTGCACGTTCAATATGCTCCTCTTGACTTCTCTGCCACAGATCACCCACACAATTAAAGATATCCATTGTCATACGGCATATGCTGTTCTCAAAATCCGCACTCCATGCACAGAAATAGTCTGCCTCGTCCCTTATGTATGACATACCATTCATTTTATTAAACTTAAACTCGGTATTAACATCAAAAATAACAATTCCACCCGGTCTCACAAAGTATTTAAGGCGGTCGAAGGTGGCGTTTAGTGCATCAACACTCAAGAGATAATTCAGACTATCCAAAGAACATATTACCGCGTCCATAGTGCCGTAGAGGTCGAGTTCTTCCATTGTCTGACATAGAAAAAGCGGCTGATTATCGCACAACTCACCCGCTTTTTGCATTGCAACAGAAAGCATTTCGGGTGAGGCATCAACTGAAGTCATATCATAGCCACGATTTGAAAGTTCAATACTGAGAGTGCCCGTGCCACAAGCAAGATCCAATACCAACTCCGGCTTTATATTATGAACTTTAAAAATCTGTTCGTAATAGTCCGCCCAGAGTTTATAGTTTACATCTGTCGTGAAAAGGTCATAACTTTCCGCCAGGGATTCATAACTACTCATCTGTGTTGTCTCCCTGTTTTGATATTACAGACTTATAACCGTCTTCGCCATAACTGAGTGCACGGTTAACACGGCTTATTGTTGCGGTAGACGCACCGGTTTTAGCAACAATCTCACTATAAACCTTACCTTCTGATAAAAGTCGCGCTACGTGGTAGCGTTGTACCATAGACTCAAGTTCCTTAATCGTACATAAGTCAAGAAAAAAGTCACGACATTCATTGCTACTTTCAAGCGAACTTATTGCTTCAAAGAAAAGTTTTGCTTGTTTATCATTAAAAAGTTCCGCCATTATATTCCACAGCTCCTTTTTTATTATCTTATTTAGAGTTTATCACACTAAATTGTAAAAGTAAAGAAAAACGCACGAAAAACGTGCGTTAATTCCTATGTATTTTTTGTAATCCCAAAGATTTTGCCGAGTATGCTGCCGATTGTTTTAGGCGATTTCCAGATAACGATTTTCATATATATCCTCCTAGCATCCGAAGATTATACTTGCACCTATTATTATACACACGATACAAGCAACAAAAAGGAGGAAGGTGCTCGGCATAATCACGCCAAAAAGAAGTCCCGTTATAAACGCAACACTAACACATATAGTGCGATTTGATTTGCCTGACATATACCACGCCTCCTTTCACTTTATTATATGTAAAAGGATAAAACCGGTGAATAAAAAGCGTTGAGTATCTCAACGCTTTTTGTATTCAAGGATTCTAAAGGATATAGGCGTTACTAGTTTTTGCAAAGTGCCAAGTTTTGATACCGCATCACGGGGTGTACGCCAAAAATATGGTGTCATACTGAAAAGATCCAAAATTTCATCGTTTGAATTCAGATTAATTGCAAAGTCAACGCAATCACGGGATACCAGATCAAAGCCCGGTAAATCATACCCTTTTTCATCATTTAAGTATGGCTTTTCATACAGCATCTCTTTCAATCCAAAGAGATGTTTTTCTCCCGGAATTACCGCAACCACACGTTTTGCCACTCTATAAAACTCATTAGACGAATACGGTGCAAAAATTGAAGTAATTACGTCGATTGAATTATCAAAAACAGGCAAGTCGAATATTGAAGATACGCAATAAAGTCCTTGTTTATCACGCTTGGATGCACGAAGAACGGCATCTTTTGATAAATCAACACCTATAGTTTCTGCCATAAAGGAAAACTCAGAGGTATAATACCCCTCACCCGCACCCGCATCAAGCAAAGTCTCAGGCGATATTTCTTTCACTTTTGAAACGAGAGCAGTTCTAAGCGGTGCGTAGTACCCCGCATCCAAAAATCTACGGCGTGACAGAACCATATCACGACTGTCGCCCGGATCTTTTGTATACTTATTTTGAGATAAAAGAAGGTTTAAGTAACCGGATGCAGCACGGTCGAAGCGATGACCTAAGGCACACTCCGCCATTTTCTCCGTAACATTAAGTTCCCCACCGCAAACCGGACATTTAAGTTTTAGCATTAGGTATTCTTGTCGGTGACACGCATCTGTTTTAAGTTGCCGATTTTCTGTCTTCTATCTTCCAGAACGGCAATAACGTCCGCAATATCAATGTTACTTTCTGCCATCATTACAAGCAAATGATACAAAAGATCGGAGATTTCCTGAACGGTCTCGTTGTTATCACCGTTTTTTGCGGCGATAATTGTCTCGCTACACTCCTCGCCTACTTTTTTGAGGATTTTATCCAAACCCTTGTCGAAAAGATAGCAAGTATAGGAGCCTTCCTGGGGATTTCCCTTGCGGTCAAGTACCACTTCGTATAAACCTTTTAAAACATCCATTTTTAATTCTCCTTATAAATTTCATTAAAGAAACAACTCTCTCGCCCCGTGTGACAAGTAGGGCCTTTAGGTGTAGCCAGGATAAGTATTGTATCGTCGTCACAGTCACCGTAAATTTCCCTTACGAAAAGGAAATTACCCGACGTTTCACCTTTGTTCCACAGTTTATTCCTGCTTCTGCTATAAAACCAAACGGTCTTGGTTTCCAATGTATTTTTAAAAGCCTCCTCGTTTGTATATCCGAGCATAAGAACTTTTTTGGTGTCAACGTCCTGAACAATAACGGGGATAAGTTCACTTTTTTTAAAATATTTAGATAAATCCATAATCTCTTACCTCACAGGAATATTGTTTCGTCTAAGTTCCTCTTTTACCTGACGGATAGAGAGTTCTCCAAAGTGGAACACACTTGCCGCAAGAGCAGCATCCGCACCCGCTTCATTGAAAACCGGTGCAAAGTGTTCCAACTTGCCGCAACCGCCGGAAGCGATAACCGGTATACCTACCGCATCTGATATCGCCCTTGTCATCTCCAAATCGAAGCCGTTTTTTGTTCCGTCGGCATCGATTGAGTTTAGCATAATTTCACCGGCACCAAGTTTCTCTGCTCTTATTGCCCATTCGATAGCATCAAGTTCTGTAGCGATACGTCCGCCGTTTAGGACAACTTCAAAATGTCCGTCATGTGCACGACGAGCATCAATGGCAAGTACAACACACTGACTGCCGAATCTGCGTGCGGCTTTTGAAATCAAATCCGGATTTCTGACCGCAGCAGAGTTTACCGATATTTTATCCGCACCTGCACGAAGTATTTCGTAAAAGTCATCCTCTGTGCGAATTCCGCCACCGACGGTGAGGGGAACAAAAACCTCACGGGCGGTTTTTTCAACAATATCTACAACTGTACGTCTTGCACCGTGTGTCGCCGTTATATCAAGAAATACAATCTCATCGGCACCCGCCTCGCTGTATGCACGGGCAAGTTCAACAGGATCCCCCGCATCACGCAGATTGACGAAATTAACACCCTTTACCACACGCCCGTCATTTACGTCAAGGCACGGTATAATTCTCTTTGCGAGCATAAAAGTTTTCTCCTTTAATTATATGTCTCACACGCCGCCTTCAGGTCGATTTTACCCGAATATAACGTTTTACCCAAGATTGCGGCATCTATTCCGCCATCATCGAGTGCTTTTAAGTCGTCCATGGTAGTAACGCCGCCGGATGCTACAATTTCACAAGAAACCGCTTTTCTCAATTCGAGAAGTCGTGGCATACACGGACCTGCAAGAGTTCCGTCCGAGTCAATGTCGGTAAAGATTATCGTCTTTACGCCAAATGACTCCATCTGTTTTGAAAATTCAATGTAATTAATGCCACTACCTTCAATCCAGCCGCGTGTCTTTACTTCACCGTTTTTGGCATCAATTCCCACGGCAATTTTATCGCCGTATTTTTTTACCGCCATTTCAACCAAATCCGGATTTTCAACTGCGGCAGAGCCAATAATAACACGTGATACGCCAAGTGCAAGTACCGACTCTATATCCTCCATGGTTCTAATACCACCGCCAAGTTCAACGGGGATTCCTACCTTATCAATAACCTCTTTTACAACACGGCGGTTCTTTCCCTCACCTGCAAGTGCACCGTCTAAATCCACCATGTGAAGAAGTTTTGCACCGGCATTAAGAAAACCACGGGCTGTTTCAACCGCACTTTCAGCGACCTTATGTACCGTGTTAAACTCACCTTTAAGCAGACGAACACACTGCCCGTCTTTTAAATCAATTGCAGGAATTATAAGCATATACGCTGCTCCTAACCGATAATATTTTTAAAATTCTCAAGAATTGCAAGACCTACATCACCGCTTTTTTCCGGATGAAATTGGCAACCATAGGCATTTCCGTTTTTTACGATTGCGGTAATTTCCGTGCCGTAATCGCAAGTTGCAATCAGTTGTTCAGGCTTATTTACCGTTGCACAATATGAATGAACAAAGTAAACGTACGGATGCTCAGGAAGTCCCTTTGTAAGATCACAAGGATTTTTAATTTCAAGTTCATTCCAACCAATCTGTGGAAGTTTAAACTCGGTTTCTATTCTCTTAACTTCACCGGATACAAGTCCTAACCCTTCACACTCTTCATCTTCAAAGCCACGATCCAGAAGTAATTGCATACCGAGGCAAATGCCGAGCAGCGGTTTTTTCTTAACTTCACTGCATACAATGTCACGAAGACCTGCATCCACAAGTGCTCTGTAAGCCATGGGGAACGAACCTACCCCCGGAAGCAAAAGAGCATCAGCACGGCAAATTTCATCTACATCTCCGGTGATGATATTCTTCGCACCGACAAAATCCAGTGCTTTTGCAACACTATGTAAATTGCCGACACCGTAGTCAATTATCGCTGTATATCCGCTCATTCTTAAAGTGCTCCTTTTGTACTGGGGATTTTATCACCTGTAATACGGGTGGCAACTTTAAGCGAACGGCCAACCGCCTTATAAATTGCCTCGGTTATGTGATGCGCGTTCTCGCCATACTCTGAAATTATATGTAAGGTAAGTCCTGCATTGGTGGAAAGTGCACGCATAAACTCAAGAGTGATACAGGAGTCATATTCCCCTATTACCTCTTGCGGCATATCAGCAAAGAACACAAGGTAAGGTCTGCCGGAAATGTCAAGAATTGCATCTGCAAGAGCCTCATCCATAGGCACACGGGCATTGCCGAAACGCTCAATACCTACTTTATCGCCAAGTGCTATATTTAGTGCCTGACCGATAACGATACCGGTATCCTCTACCGTGTGATGGCAATCGACTTCAAGATCGCCTTTGACCGAAACTTCAAGTCCGAACCCTGCATGGGTTGCAAATGCGGTCAACATATGATCAAAAAAACCAATTCCGGTGGAAACACAGATTTTACCACCGTCAAGATTCATCTTTACCTGAATATCTGTTTCTTTGGTTTTACGGCTTACACTAGCCTCTCTCATTATAAAACCTCCTTAAGTGCAGAAACAACACGTGCATTTTCCTCATCACTACCTGCAGTAATTCGCAAATAGTCACCCATTATATTACGCACGGAAATTCCCTTTTCACGAAGTTTTAACCAAACTTCTTTTGCATTGCTTAATTTAATTAAAACAAAGTTTGTCTTACAAAAAATCGGATTTACGCCAATTTCACAAAGGGCATTAAATAATTTTTCCCTGGATTGCAAAATAGACGAAATACTATTACTAATATACTCCGAATCACGGAGAATTTCAAGTGCCGCCGCCTGAGTGAAACCGTTCACATTATACGGAGATTTTGCCTTTTTAACATTGTCGACAATCTCTTTTGTCGAAATGACAAAACCGCAACGTGCAGCGGCTAAACCAAATGCTTTTGAACAAGTTTTCAGAACAATCAGATTGGGATATTTGCCTACGCAATCGAGCACACTTTGATCCCAGAACTCCATATACGCTTCATCAACTATTACAAGGCAGTCACAATTTTCTACAACACGGATTACCTCATCTCTTTCAAGCCCTTGTCCGCTGGGATTACAGGGATTTGAGAAGATGAGCAGGTCTGCACTGTTTTCACGCACGGTGTTTATCATTGCGTCTGCGTCGAGAAAAAGACCGTTTTTACCTGCACTTATAACCGGATGTTCAGAAAGTTCAGCATAAAAGGCATACATTGAAAAGTCCGGTGCAGATATTACAACCTTGCCATCCGTTTCAACCATTGTAGACATCACAAGGGATATAAGTTCATCAGAGCCGTTACCTGCAACCACCTGCTCCGGTAAAACGCCATAACGCTCTGCCGCCGCCGTACAAAGTGCTTTTGCAGTAGGATCAGGATAACGGTTTAATGCAACCTGACTTAACGCTTTATCAATTTTATCCTTAAGTTTTCCGCTTGGCGCGAGAAAACTTTCATTTGCATCCAAAACAACCTCGAACTTTTCAATTGTTGGCTCGTAAGGTGCAAGTTTTTCAAGTTTACTTGCAATTCTCATTTCTTTCTCCTGACCGTTATTGAGTTTGCATGGGCATCAAGTCCCTCTGCATATGCAAGAATCTCAATTTTCTCCGCAAGTTCCATAAGTGCTTCCTGCGTGTACTCAATAACACTTGATTTTTTTAGGAAACTATCTGTTGACAGTGGTGAGAAAAACCGTGCAGTACCTGACGTAGGAAGTACGTGGCAAGGTCCTGCCATATAGTCACCAAGTGGCTCCGGTGAATACTGACCGAGGAAAATAGCACCTGCATTTTCGATAAGTTCCATATCCGCCCTAGGATTTTTGGTAATAATCTCAAGGTGTTCAGGTGCAACCTCATTTGCAATTTCAGCCGCATTTTCAATTGAGTCAACAACAATAATGGCACCGAAATTCTCAAGTGACTCCTTAATGATCTCTGCCCTTTTGCGTTCTTTCAACTGCTCTGAAACCGCCTCTTTTACTTTTATTGCGAGTTCTTCACTTGTGGTGAGCACGATTGAGGACGCGAGTTTATCATGCTCTGCTTGGCTTAACATATCCGCCGCTACATATTCTGCATTTGCACTTTCATCCGCAATTATAAGTATCTCAGACGGTCCTGCGATCATATCGATATCAACCGTACCGTAAACAAGACGCTTTGCCGCCGCTACGTACGCATTACCGGGGCCTACGATTTTGTCAACACGGGGAATATCCCCTGCACCATAACTGAGTGCACCTACCGCTTGAACACCGCCGATAGCAAAAACTCTGTCAATACCTGCAATTTTAGCAGCGGCAAGTACCGCGGTGTTCAGGTTTTCCGTAGGTGGTGTTACCATTATTATTTCTCCAACGCCCGCAACCTTTGCAGGGATAGCGTTCATCAAAACAGATGACGGGTATGCGGCAGTGCCGCCCGGTACGTAGATGCCGACACGTGAGAGACCTCGTACCCGCTGTCCGAGTTTCGTACCGTGATTTTCCCACTCCCAAGTTTTTGCAAGCATTTTTTCGTGATAAAGCCTTATATTCTCTGCTGCCGTTTCAAGAGAGTTACGAACGTCTGCATCACAGTCTGAATATGCTTTTTCAAGTTCTTCTTTTTTAATTTCACGAGGTAAAACCTTATCAAATTTTTCCGAATATTTACAAACTGCGTCATATCCGTTTTTGGCAATGTCGGCAAGAATTTCCGAAACTGCGGCATTTACCGCACTTCCTACCTCACCTGCACGGGCACGCATATCCGCGAGTAATTCCTTCTCTACAACACCGTCTGCATATATAATCTGTGGCATAGCATTTAGTCCTCCAGGTTATCCTCAAGTTTTTTAAGGAAATCAAAAATCTCTTCCTTGTAAAGTTTCATAGATGCAATATTTACAATAAGCCGTGCACTAATTGGGTGGATGTCCTCAATAGGATGGAGACCGTTCTCCTTCATCGTTGTTCCGGTCTCTACAATATCCACAATTGCATCGGCAATACCGAGAAGCGGTGCAAGTTCAACCGAGCCTTCAATTTTTATAATATCAACGTCCATACCCTTTTTTGCAAAGTATTCCCTTGCAACCTTGGGGTATTTTGTAGCGATTCTTCGAGTTTTACAACCGCTGTAGAAATCATCCTCAACCTTTGTAGCAAGAGCAAATCTACACTTGCCAAAGCCCAAGTCAAGCATTTCATAAAAGGAATTACCGTTTTCCATAATGGTATCCTTACCTACAACACCGAGATCGCACACGCCGTGTTCTACATAAGTTATTACGTCTGCCGCCTTTGCAAGAACTATTTCAAGGGGGTAGTTCGGAATCTTATAAATAAGTTTGCGGCTACCACTTTCAAGTTCACTACAGTCAAGTCCCATTTTTTTAAGTACGGCAAGAGTCTTCTTTTCAAGTCGTCCCTTGGTTAATGCAATTTTTAGTACACTCATTTATTTCACCTCCAAAATGGTGCCATCTGCATATATAACAAGCAGTCTTAGATTGTTTTTCTCTGCATACGCACGGCTTTCCTCAATGGTTTTGCATGAAGAGAGGGTTGTATTATCATGTTTGTCGAGGTATTCAAATCCACAACGAACAGCACCCTGTGTTATGTGAAGAAGAGTGTCGTACTTCATTTCCTCAACGCCAACACATTCTGCAACAGCATCAATATCAATAGCAAAACCTACTGCCGGAACTTCTTTTCCAAAGGATGTAATAAGGTTATCATATCTTCCGCCTGAAAGTACCGGTGTACCGACACCTTCCATATAGCCTCTGATAATGATACCGCTATAGTAGTCAATCTGGTGTACAAGTCCTAAATCAATGCTTATAACATCTGCAACGCCCGCCTCTTCAAGCCCACGATACAGTTCCTTTAAGTAAGCAAGTTCGCCATCTGTATTATCCAGAATTTCAATACCGCCAAACATTCTCGACAAGTTCTTAAGTGCACGAGTTGCATCACTATCGCCAAATCCGTCAAGCATATCGGAAAGAGCCGCAAAATTCTTGTTCTCAATATACGTTCTCATACGCTCAAACTCTGCATCACTCATCGAAAGACGACCTGCAAGCATCTTGAAATAACCGGAAAAACCAAGTTCAATTGCAATTTTCTTATCGGTGCAGGCACGCAGTGCATCAACAGCCATTACAATCATCATAATGTCCGCTTCTATTCCACGATAACCTAAAAGTTCAATACCACCCTGCAGGATTTCCGTAGACATACCCTTGTCTTCTCTGCACGCACGATAAACTTTCTCCACATAGCAAAGACGTGCGGGTAGCATCTGTTCAGGTAATTTTGTTGCCGCAATTCGTGCAATGGGGGTTGTCATATCCGGGCGAAGTACCAAAAGTTTTCCGGTACATTCGCTCATTTTATAAAGCATTTCCTGCGGAATCGGATTTTCCGGTGCAAGACATGCGTCAAAATATTCAAAACTCGGACTGCTTACCTCAGAAAAACCACGACGCAGAAACAAACTGCGAAGAGAATCCTCAACACGTCTGCGTGCACGACACTCGTCAAACAATCTGTCACGAGTACCAATCGGAGTTTTAATATCATTCTTTTTCATAACAATTCCTCAATTCATCAATTTATCACTTTAACACACTAAATTATAACATACGTATTTCCCTATGTCAACATAAATTATACCATTTTTTTGAAAATAAATCTACGAATATTGAATGGATTAACGCACAAAATATCTCGGTGAAAGGAAGTGTTTTTTGTGCTTAAAATCAATGTTTTACAGAATGACGACGAACTTTTGCGTGAGGTGCTTATAAACGCATTCAAGGAATGTAAAACCGACGTTGAGATAAGCCAAGATTCCGATGTCTGCATTTTTTCGGCAAGTACACCGAACAGTATGTGCACATCAAAAATCGCAATTTCTCCTGACGCAAAAAACATCTCCACAGATGCAGTTGAAATAATAACTTACGGATTATGTTGCAAAAATACACTTACAATATCAAGTTACATTGAAAACAGAATGGTCATCTCCCTTCAACGTTCGGTTAAAACTTTAAATGGTAACGAAGTAGAGGTTCAAGACTTCCCTGTAATTATATCTGATCCGGACGAGCCGGAACTTGTACTTGCTGCAGTTGCTACATTAATCGTCTGCGACGTACCGATAAGTCAAATTTCAAAACTTCCCTTTTAACATATTTGTCCCATCATGTGAATATACTGTAACAAAAACTTGTGACAAAGGACGTGTTATTTAAAATGTTTCAAGCGAAAAATTCACTTGTTCTGTCGGGACAAATTTCAGACTCCCCCACACTTTCGCATCAAACCCACGACATAACCTTTATGCGTTTTACCTTAAATGTTTCCCGCCTGTCGGGGGCATATGACAAAATAACGATACTTACAGATAGCCGGCTCTTATACAATCTTGACGTTACACCGGGTGCATACGTGGAAGTTGAGGGCGAACTTCGCTCGTATAATAACAAAAGCGGCATTGGCAACAAACTTCTTATCTGTGCTTTTGCAAAAACAATTACGCAAACCGATGAAACACACAAAAACGACCTGCACCTGTGCGGTACCATTTGCAAAGCACCCATATATCGCCGCACACCACTCGGTCGTGAAATATGCGATTTGATGATTGCAATCAACCGTCGTTACGGCAGAGCAGACTATATCCCCTGCATCGTTTGGGGTAAAAACGCACAAATTGCATCCGATTTTTCCGTTGGGGAAAATGTAGAAATCTCAGGCCGTATCCAAAGCAGAGAATACATAAAAAGTACGGATGAGGAAAACACAATTCGAACGACTTATGAAGTATCTGTGACCACCATAGAACTTCAATAAATTTCCAGTATATTATATTGTTTTATACCAATAATAAACTTGGTAACAAACCAATATAATAACAAGGAGATGAATTAGAATGGCTAAACTCGTTCCCGGTGCAAAGGACGCATTAAACAAGTTCAAGATGGAGGCCGCAAATGAAGTCGGCGTAAATCTTAAGCAGGGCTATAACGGCGACCTTACTGCAAAGCAGGCAGGCAGTATCGGCGGTCAGATGGTCAAGAAGATGATCGAAAGTTACGAAAAGGGTATGTAATTTAACTTTTAAATAAATGAGGGTGTGTGACGTAAGTCACACACCCTTGTTTTAATATTTTATGATAAGTGGGAAGAAGATAAGCGGATCATCACCTATGTTTTTAATGCCATGGCCTTCACCGTCTGCCGTAAAGGTTAAATCCCCTGCACTTACCTCAACAATTGTTCCGTTGTCATTGTACTCTGCCGTTCCCGACAGAATATAATAATACTCACATTCTCCTTCATGTACGTGGAAATCAACTGCACCGCCCGGTTCAACGGTTGCGAGTGCATACGTTCTGAGTTTTTCGGGTTGGTTTTCAAATGTGTTCAGTTTAAAAATTGTAAGTTCAGGTTTTCCGGGATCGGGTGTTCCGCATTTTGCAATTTCATCTGCTCGTCTAATCATTTTTATCGCTCCTCACCATATATTCAAGAATCATATTAGTTGTGCCAATCAGTCCGTCAATATGTGTTCGTTCAACACCATGACTGCATATTACCGCCATACCGAATGCCGCGGCACGAAGATTATTACCCATTTTAAAGGAGGCGGAACCATCGGTACCGTAACGATAAAACACGTCAAGTGCATATCCGCAACCGACTTCCTTTGCACACTCAATAAGTTTATTTGTCAAATCATAGTCGTACGGCATATTTGCATCTGCCGAACAAATGCTTACCTTATCTTCTGCACCATCCAGGTCCGGGCCTACAAGTCCGATATCAACTGCAATGTATTCGCTTACTCCCTCAGGTACATATGCACCGCCGCAACTTTTTTCTTCATAATACGGAAAAGCGAAAATCGTATCACATTCGGGAGTTAATTTATTCTCAGCAATGTATTTTAGTGCCGCATAGGAACAAGCAATTGCACCTTTGTCATCAATATATCGGGATTTTAAGTAGCCGTTCTTGGTTAATGTTGTTCGAGGATCGGGGTAAATAAAATCACCGTTTTGTATTCCAAGTGCTTGAACGTCTTCTTTTGATTTTACCGGTTCATCAAGGAAAACAACCATATGCTCCTGGTCACGCGGCATGGATCTGCAATCCTCGAAAACGTGAGGTGAGTGTGATTTACAAGCGATAAGTCCGGTATATTCCCTCCCGTCACGAGTCATAATGCGAACACTTTCTCCCTCATAACTTTGAAACATAACCCCACCGAACGTACGCATCTGCAGAGTACCGTCATTTTCAATTTTATAGACAACCATACCAATTGTGTCGGCATGTGCGCCAAAAACAATCTTCTTTTCACGATTTTTACCCGAAACGGAGATATACGCAGTGTTTCTGTTATCATATGTAACGGAAAAGCCCAACTCTTTCGCCAAGTCTTCAAAAACCGGATTTAATTTTTTCGCATATCCCACTACACTTGGGACATCTGCAATCCTTTTAAAAGTGTCTACAAGATATTCGGCATCTATGTTATACTTCATACTTTCACCTCCGCTTCAATTCTGCCTTTAGTCTAACATTTAATGCAAAAGATTGCAAGTGCAAATATGCCACCGGCATATTTTCTTAACACAAAACCCCCCTTGGGGTTCAAGTCCCTTTTGATTTAAAATTAAAAGACAGATACCCGTTGGGGTATCTGTCTTTTATTGGAGCTGGAAAAGGGACTTGAACCCTCGACTTCCTCATTACGAGTGAGGTACTCTACCAACTGAGTTATTCCAGCAACGCTATTTCATAGTCTACCATAAATTAACCCTTCAGTCAATTATATTTTGAACTTCATTGTTAAAAAAGTCGAAATCAACAAATACTTTTTTTAATCATTGTTTAAGATAAACATTGATAAATATTTTGTCGTATGATATTATATTGTAGTAAACGTGTGCCTATCCAGGCTATGAATTTCAAATCGGAGGAGATGTTAAAAATGTCAAGTTCTTTTAACGCCGCACCTGAAGATAAAATCCCTTTTGCCCCGTTGGGTCTTATTTCCCTTACAGGTAGCCGTGAACTCGGTGATTTGGTTGACAAAAACCTTGTGCAACAGCGTCGCAGTTATGTGGAAAACGGTTACGTTCCCCTTCACTTCCCGGCATATATGCGTGATTCTTACTTAATCGACCATATTACCCCCCGTTTCGCATCAGGTGAAGGTAAAGCAATTATCAAAGAGACCGTTCGTGCTCACGACTTATTTATTTTAGCCGACATCAGCAATTACAATTGCACCTACAAGATGTACAGCAAAGATTGTCCCATGAGTCCTGATGATCATTTCCAGGATATCAAGCGTATTATCGCTGCAGTAAGCGGTAAGTCCCGCAGAATCACGGTTATTATGCCTCTTCTTTATGAGAGCCGTCAGCATAAGAAATCTGACCGTGAGTCTCTTGACTGTGCACTCGCTCTTCAAGAACTTGAGCATTTAGGCGTAACCAACATCATAACCTTCGATGCTCACGACCCCCGTGTTCAGAATGCAATTCCTCTTACAGGATTTGAGAATATTCAGCCTACATATCAGGTAATCAAGGCACTCTTAAAAGAAGTTCCCGACCTTGAGATCAATAAGGACAAGATGATTGTTATCAGCCCTGACGAAGGCGGTATGCATCGCTCCCTTTATTATGCAAGTATGCTTGGTCTTGACGTTGGTATGTTCTACAAACGCCGTGACTATACCAGAATCGTAAACGGACGCAACCCCATCGTAAGTCACGAGTTCTTAGGCGATTCCGTCGAAGGCAAGGACGTTTTGATTATTGACGATATGATTTCATCCGGCGATTCCGTTATCGATATCGCATACGAACTCAAGAACAGAAAAGCTAACCGCATCTTCATTGCAACTACCTTTGGTCTCTTTACCGAAGGAACCGCTGCTTTTGACAAGTGCTTCGAGGAAGGCGTTATCTCCCGTGTATTTACCACCAACTTAAATTACCGCACACCTGAGGTTTTAAATGCACCTTGGTACGTTAACGTTGATATGTCAAAGTTCTTATCTCTTGTCATTGATACATTGAACCACGACTTATCCATCAGTCCTCTCCTAAATCCTGCAGATAAGATCAACGCACTTCTTGCAGAATACAGAAAATAAAAAGTTACAGCCCGGTCGATTTTCGTCCGGGCTGTTTGTTGAGGTAGAACTATGAATTTTCACGATAAAATTAAACTCTCCGATGAAAACTTCATCCCCACCTTCGGCTTCGGTTGTTGGAATGCATATGGTGATGAAATTAAAAATGCAGTAGCGTGTGCACTTAATGAGCAATATCGTTATATCGACTCTGCGTCCCGATATAATAACGAGGTCGAAGTAGGTCTTGGAATCCGAGATTCCGGTGTTTTGAGAGATGAGATTTTTATATTATCAAAACTTTGGCCGCTTGATTTTGACAAACCGCAGGTGGCACTTGAAAAATCTCTTTTTGATTTAAATTGCGATTATCTCGATTGCTATCTGTTGCATTGGCCGGGTAGCGATGACGACATAAGGTCTCGTGCAATTGACTCTATCCTGCCCTTACAAGGAACTCTTTACAAAACTTTTGGCGTTTCGAATTTTCAAATTGAGCATCTTAAAAAATTCAAAGATGAATTTGGTTTTTATCCCGCGGTAAATCAAATCGAGTTACATCCTTTTTATCAGGAACGTGAGCTTACCTCTTTTTGCAAAGACAACAACATCGCACTTATTGCTTGGGGACCTCTTTACCGTGCAAGAGGCATGGAAAGTGATGTGATACAAGAACTTTCTCGCAAGTATTCCAAAACACCTGCACAGATCCTTCTCCGTTGGCAATTACAAAAAGGACACATTCCAATACCGAAGTCAAAAGATCCACAAAGAATCAAAGAAAATCGTTGTGTGTTTGACTTTGATCTTTCAAACGACGATATGCACCGTTTGGATTCCCTGGATTCAAATCTGCACATCGGTGCCGATCCCTACACATTTAACGGATAAAAAAGAGTTCGAGGTAACTACCTCGAACTCTTTTTGATTAGTTAAAGAACTTTTCGTGAATAGCAGAGAGTGCCTTGTCTGCGTCTTCCTCGTCGATTAAGACGGAAACCTTAAGTTCACTTGTAGAAATCATCTGAATATTGATGTTTGCATCAGCAAGTGCCTCGAACATTGTTGCTGCAACCCCCGGATTATTTACCATACCTGCACCAACAATGGACACCTTGCAAACCTTCTCATTGACAAGAATGTTTTCGAATCCGATTTTGTCCTTGTTGTCATTTAAAATATCAAGTGTTGCCTGAACATTGTCAGCAGATACGGTGAAGCTGATATCCTTGGTGCCTGCACGGCCGATGGACTGAAGAATAATATCCACGTTAATTTTCTTTGCAGCAAGGACTGAGAAAATCTTAAATGCAATACCGGGAACATCTGCTAAATTCACAAGTGAAATGCGGGCAATATTTTTATCTTTTGCAACGCCTGAAACATTCATTTTTTCCATGTTGGGTGCCTCCTTAATCTTTGTACCGGGTTGTTTTGTGAAACTTGAAATAACCTCTAAATCTACGTTATAACGCTTTGCCATCTCAACAGAGCGGTTATGAAGAACATTCGCACCGAGCGATGCAAGTTCAAGCATTTCATCGTAAGTAATTTCTTCTAACTTGCGAGCATCTTTGACAAAACGGGGATCTGCGGTGTAAACACCGTCAACGTCAGTATAAATCTGACAAAGGTCAGCCTTAAGTGCAACCGCAAGAGCAACCGCAGTTGTATCAGAGCCGCCACGGCCAAGAGTTGTTACGTCATCGTATTTGTTGATACCCTGGAAACCTGCGACCAAAACGATCTTCTTACGTGCAAGTTCGGTCTCAACTCTGGTGGGGGTAATCTTCTCAATCTTTGCGTTACCATAGTTGGAGTCGGTATGCATACCAACCTGCCAACCGCAGAGAGAAATTACCGGGTAACCTAACTTTTCAATTGCCATTGCCATAAGTGCAATTGACATCTGCTCACCGTTTGCGAGCAACATATCCATCTCACGCTTTGAGGGATTGGGGTTGATTTCTGCGGCCTTTTCAATCATTTCATCGGTTGTATCACCTTGAGCAGAAAGAACAACAACAACATCATTTCCCGCCTTGAACGTATCGGTAATGATTGATGCAACGTTGAAAATTCTCTCAGTATTGGCAACCGAACTGCCGCCGAATTTCTGTACAATAAGGGACATTGTATATACTCCTTCCGAAAAACTTTGCTACTATAATACCATCATATTAGACAGTAGTGCAACATGGTTTTTAATTTTTTCCAATTTAGCATTAAGTTCGCTAACCGTCATCTCATCGGTGATAAACGCACACTCATTACTATCTGCATCGGCACAAGAAAGGAACTTAACTTCGCCGAAGGTATCAATAGCAGCGGAACGGGCATTGTCACCTGAAACTCTTACATAATACTTAGACTTAAATTCGGAAAGGTCCGCAACGCAAGAAGCGTCTCCGTCATCCCAACTTAAGTATTTTCTTGCATTTAAATGTTTTGCCGCATCAATTACATCGGCAACAACTGCAGATGCGGTGGGATATTTTCCTGCACCTCTGCCGTAGAACATTACGTCATCTACCTGATTACCGGAAACCATAATGCTGTTGAACACGCCGTTTACACAAGCAAGGGGTGATTCACGACTTACAAGGTGCGGTGCAACAAACACATACGCACGACCTTTGTCATCCACACGACGTGCACGACCTAAAAGTTTAATAACTTTGTCGTCAGACTCAGCATATGCAACGTCTTCGAGAGTGATTTTTGTAATACCCTCGGTTTTTACGTATTCAGGATAAACGTGGCGTCCGAAAGCAAGTGCTGCAAGGATACAAATTTTGCGACAAGCATCATGTCCTTCAACGTCTGCAGCAGGATTACGCTCTGCATATCCTTTTTCCTGTGCCTCTGCAAGTGCCTTTTCAAAGGAAAGCCCTGCATTTATCATACGATTTAATATATAGTTTGTTGTGCCGTTTAATATTCCGCATACCTCGTCAATTCTGTTTGCGGCAAGACATTGTGCCATCGGACGAATAATCGGAATACCGCCTCCTACGGCAGCCTCGAAGAGATAATTTACATTGTTCTCTTTCGCAATCTTTATAAGTTCAGCACCATGAGTTGCAACAAGTTCTTTATTGGAGGTTACAACACTCTTCCCTGCAAGAAGTGATCTCTTCGTAAACTCATAAGCAGGCTTTGTACCGCCGATAGTCTCTACAACTACAGAAATGCTATCATCATTTATGATTGTCTCAAAATCGTGAATGACCTTTCCTGCAAAAGGTGAGTCCGGATAATCACGAATGTCAAGGATGTACTCAACCTCAATTTTATCCGCCGCATTCTTTGCAACGATGTCTGCATTGTCGTAAATTACGTCAACAACGCCGGCACCAACCGTGCCGAAACCGAGAACTGCTATTTTAACCATTTTATATTTTCCTCCTATTCTCGTGCAAGAAGTTCGATACGGACGATGCCGTCAAGCCCCTGTGCAATATCCATAAATTTGTCAAGGCCGGTTTTCATATTCATAGTCTCAGCCGAAACCGTAAGTGCCGCCTGACCGTTAATCGGGATAGTTTGATTTATCGTCAGAATATTTGCACCGTTTTCCGCAAATATTTTAAGCATACCCGAAAGAACACCCGGACGATCCTCCAACATTATATGAAATGTGATGATCTTTCTGACACCCATTTCATAAAACGGTCTGACGGAATCCTTATACTTATAAAAAGCACTTCTGCTGATACCAACCATACTCACGGCATCTGCAACCGTCTTTGCCTTCCCTTTTTCCATCAGGCTTTTTGCTTCGCAAACCTTATGAAAAACCTCAGGCAATGATGACGCTTCTACAATATAATATTTTGTACCGTCATTCATAGGTTTATCCCCCACAGAAAATCATTTGTCCACGTGCTATGGATACTATGATACTATATCCCAACGCATTTTGCAAGTAGCAGTTTGCTAAATTTCAAAAATTTTTTCAGCTTCTCTTAGGTAAATATATACATTTTATCAAATACTTGACTAAACCTTATTACATGAACTAGAATATAATATATGAAAGGAGTTGAATAAATTGCCGGAAAACAAACATCTGCGTTTCTTCGTAATAATTTTATACTGTTTACTCGGTGCACTTGGCATATGGCTTTTCTTCCGCTATGCGTTGGGTTTACTTATGCCTTTTATAATTGCTTTTCTGGTTGCAAAAGCAATTGATAAGCCGGTTAATTTCTTCACCAAAAGACTCCGGATACCCCGTGCACTTTCAAGCGGAATTTGGACGATTGTTGCGTTCGGCGGTGTGGGTAGTCTTATTTACCTTTTGATTTCAAAACTCGTTCGAGAAGTTTATGCTTTTTTAACTTCCCTGCCCGATCCCAAGATTATTATCACAAAACTATTTTCATCACTTAATAGTCTGCTATCCTTCTTGCCGGACGAGATTAACAATTGGCTGACACAAACCGCAAACAATATATCAGACGGCGGCTTTTCCTTACCGGACGGACTTATATCCTCTGTTGGCAGTGTTACCGCATCAGCGGCAGTAAGCGTTCCGTCGGGACTTCTCGCAATAATAATCACACTTGCGGCAACCTATTTCTTTAGTGCAGATTATTACAATCTTCGTACTGCACTCATCAAAGTAATGCCTACAAAATGGCGTGAGTTATACGGTAAAATGCGTTTGCACAGTGTAAAAACACTTGGAAAATATATAAGAGCACTTGGAATCCTGATGTGTATAACCTTCGTTGAACTTTCCATAGGTTTTTCCATATTAGGTTTTGATTACGCCCTTGTTATTGCGTTTTTCACCGCATTTATCGACGCGATTCCCGTATTTGGTGTTGGCGGTGTGCTTATCCCATTGGCTCTTTACAATCTTATAACCGGAAACTTTTTCCTTGCCGCAGGTCTTGCCATTTTATATGCGGTCATCGTGGTTATGCGAAACATTTTAGAGCCGAAAATAGTCGGCGTTCAGATTGGACTTCACCCGATAATCACGCTTCTTTCCGTTTATATCGGTCTTAAAGCCTTTGGTCTTTGGGGTATTTTTACTCCTATATTTGTGGTTTTGGGAAAACAACTCTATATATGTTTCAAACAAGAGGAGCTGCAAGAATAACATCTTGCGGCTTTCATTTTTTATTGGTAAAATATAAATACTTCATCAGAAAGGAATATTTTTATGATTTTAGATTTTAACGGAGTTTCCCCTATTATTGACGAGGATACCTACATCAGCGAAAATGCGTCTATTATCGGTAGTGTTACACTAAAAAAAGGTGCTAACATCTGGTTTAGTGCCGTGCTCAGAGGCGACGAGGCAGAAATCGTAATTGGCGAGGACAGCAACGTGCAGGACAACGCAACCGTACATGGTAAAGTGACCGTCGGCAAAGGCGTGACCGTCGGGCACAACGCAATTCTTCACGGTTGCACTGTTGGCGACAACTCCCTTATCGGTATGGGTGCAACCGTACTTGACGGTGCAGTTATCGGCAAAAATTGCATTATCGGTGCAGGTGCGCTGGTAACGGGAGGCACTGTAATCCCCGATGGTTCTCTTGCCCTCGGTGCACCGGCAAAAGTCAAACGGGAATTAAGCGATACCGAAGTCGAAGCAAATTCCAAAAATGCTAGAGAATATTTACACTTATCTGCTCTTTATAAAAAATAAATTTGCTCCATCTTGCAAATAATAACCACCGAGGTGGTTATTGTGAACAAAACACGTGGTCAATGGTCTTCCAACATAGGTTTTATATTTGCGACCGCAGGTAGTGCAATTGGCTTGGGAAACATATGGAAATTCCCCGGTAAAGTTGGCATGGGTGGCGGCGGTGCATTTATGGTGATATACTTTGCCATTGTTTTTACCGTTGGCATATCAATAATGCTAACAGAACTTGTTGTAGGCCGCAAAACGCAAAAGAATGCAGTGGAGGCGTTTAATGACCTTAATCCGAAATGGAAATTCACCGGCATTTTGGGTGTACTTTCCGCTTTTATCGTCCTTTCCTATTACTGTGTCATTGGCGGTTACGTTTTAAAATACGTAGTCACTTATATTGCGGGTGCGAATTTCTCAGGCGGATATGAACAGTATTTTAACTCATTTGTCACAAATCCTATTACCCCTATAATTTATTTGATTCTTTTTATGGCACTTACTTCATTCATCGTTACTTGTGGTATTTCAGGTGGTATTGAAAAGGCAAACAAACTACTTATGCCAACGCTTTTTATTCTGTTGTTCATTCTTTTAATCCGCTCACTTACCATAAAGGGAGCGAGTGAGGGAATTTCCTTTCTTTTCACATTTGATTTCGGCAAAATAACACCCAATATTCTACTTACTGCATTGGGACAAGCCTTGTTTTCACTTTCAATCGGTTTGGGAACCGCGTGCACTTATGCTTCATATCTCGGAAAGAAAGAAAATCTTGCTAAAAATGCAGGGGTAATTTGCACACTCGATACTTTCGTTGCTTTCTTATCCGCATTTATAATTATTCCTGCAGTTTTTGCGACGGGTACTCCGCTTACAAGCGGAAACAGTTTTGCATTTATTGCTCTACCCGGAATTTTTGACAAAATGCCCGCAGGAACTTTCTTCGGAGGACTTTTTTATATACTGCTCACCTTTGCTGCCCTTACAAGTTCAATATCCCTTATGGAAACCATAGTCGCATATGTCAGCGAAAACATGAAAATGTCACGAAAAAAAGCCGCTGTTATTATTTCTTCATCTATGCTTTTTCTTGGCATTCTGTATTCTTTATCGCAGGGAGCACTTCCCCTACACGGCATTTGGTACACAGTCCGTGACGGTATAACCTTCCCAACCTTTGGCGTTATGATGGAGCATATAACCGACTACATTATGATACCGCTTGGCGGTTTGTTTTTCTGTGTTTTTGTAGGTTGGATTTGGGGTTCAAAAAATGCAATTGATGAAATAACACAGAACGGGACAATTAAATTCAGATTACAAAAGATTTGGTCTTTCACGATTAAATATATCGCTCCGATTCTAATAGCGATTGTTATGATAATGGAATTTGCAGGTAATATTAAGTTTTAAAAAAAGAGTGAGGTATTTACTACCTCACTCTTTAACTTTAGCCTTCAAGTAATTTTTCACGTATGGTCCAGAGTTTGCTTGACATATCAACATAATACTTATGCGGATTTTCAAAGCGGAGAACCTCACTCCAGAGATTCTCAAGACTCTTTGCACAGAATGCTCTTATTTCCTCAATTGAAGGACTTTCGTATACACATTCGCCATTTTTAAATATCTGTGTAAGAAGGGGTTTTGCCGTAAAGTTTGTAATCTCCTTCTTTTTCCACGTGTATTCCGGGTCAAAAAGATTATAGGGTTTATCGCTATCAATCTCCTCATCGAAGAGCGTCATAACGTCAGCCATTGCCTTACCCGACTCGTTATCAAACAAACGCCACACCTGTTTAAAGCCCGGAGTTGTAATCTTCTCAATATTCTCGGAAATTTTAATTTTCGGAATAATTTCACCGTTTTTCTCAACGGCAACGAGTTTGTAAACACCTCCGAAAACAGGCTCGGAACGAGAGGTGATAAGTCGCTCACCAACGCCGAACGAATCAACCTGTGCACCTTGCATAATAAGGTCACGAATAATATATTCATCGAGTGCGTTGGATACGATAATCTTACAATCCTCAAAACCTGCTTCATCGAGCATTTCACGGGCTTTTCGTGAAAGATATGTAATATCACCGCTATCAATGCGGATACTTGCAGGACGTTTTCCCATAGGAATAAGAATATCGTTAAATGCACGAATTGCATTGGGCACACCGGACTTTATAACATTGTAGGTATCAACAAGCAGAGAACAACGATCCGGCCATGCGTTAGCATAAGCACAAAACGCTTCATACTCGCTATCAAACATCTGAACCCACGAATGTGCCATAGTGCCAAGTGCGGGGATGCCGTAATCACGCTCACAAATCGTACAGGCGGTACCGACACAACCGCCGATATATGCCGCTCTCGCACCAAAAATAGCACCGTCATAACCTTGTGCACGGCGTGAACCAAACTCCATAACCGGTCTGCCCTGTGCCGCACGGACAATTCTTGTGGCTTTTGTGGCAATAAGGCTTTGATGATTGATGGTAAGAAGCACCATTGTTTCAACAAGTTGTGCCTCGATTGCCGTACCTCTTACGGTTACAATCGGCTCACCCGGAAAAATCGGTGTTCCTTCCGGAATTGCCCAGACATCCGCTTTGAATTTAAAGTTCTTAAGGTAATTTAAGAACGCCTCGTCAAACATCCCTTTTGAGCGAAGAAAATCAATATCTTCCTCTTCAAATGAAAGATTCTTAAGATAACCTATAAGTTGCTCGACACCTGCCATAATTGCGTAACCGCCCTTATCAGGAGTCTTGCGGTAAAACATATCAAAATACGCAATCTGATCCTGCATATCGTGATCGAAATAACCTTTGGACATCGTAAGTTCATAGAAGTCCATAAGCATTGTCAGATTCATTCTTCTTTCCATTTTGTTCATCCCCAATTATGCTTTAAATGTCTTATTCTCGATTTCAGTAATCATATTTACACGTACTGCATGACGTCCACCCTCCGCAGGGGTATCAAGGAAGGTATCTACCAACTCAATCGCCAGACCTTCGCCGATTACACGTGCACCTAAGCAAAGCACGTTTGCGTCGTTATGAAGTCTTGTGTAACGAGCAGAAAAATGCTCACTTACAACAGACGCACGAATACCCTCAACCTTATTTGCGGCAATGGACATACCAATACCCGTACCGCAGACGAGGATACCGAAATCCACTTCCTTATCCGACACTTTTTTAGCAACAGAATAAGCAAAAACAGGATAGTGGCAACTCTCGGTACTGTTCGTGCCGCAATCTACAACCTCGAATCCTCTGTCCTTTAAATGTGCCACAATAGCACCTTTCATTGAAACTCCCGCGCTGTCTGCACCAATTGCGATTTTCATTTAAATCACTCCTTATTTAATCTCGCAAGTCGCTCACGCTCTGCCTGCGGCTTACGTAAATATTCAAGTTTTAATTCATAAGCGTGGCTGCCCTCTTTATCTTTTGCAACCTCGCACACACCCCACGCACGTGGGTATCGCACATTTTCATATGTAAGACAAAGATTTGTATGCGTTAAGTTTTTATAACACAACTCTGCCCCGTCGCCTAAAAGAACAACTCTTTCTTCATTTTTTATTTCAGTATCAAGGTCGGCAATTGTTATTGCACGATCATCACATACCCGAACAATTTCACCGTCCTGCCACTTAAATGAAGCCTGATACACTTGCCCTGCACGGGCATCCATAACCGGACATAAAAGCCCGTCAAAGCCCCTGACGTTCTGCACCATTGCCTCCAGAGTGGAAACGCCCACACAAGGGATGTCCTTCGACCAGGAAAGTCCCTGCACAACGGCAGCACCTATCCTGAGACCTGTAAATGAACCCGGTCCTGCAGATATGGCAATTTTGTCAATACTATCAATGGATATATCACTTTGACGCATCATATCCTGAATCATGGAAAGTACGGTCTTGCTATGGGTAAGACCGTTATTGGAAAACGTCTCGCAAAGGATTTTTCCGTCATCCCACATGCAGACCGATGCCGCTTTTGCCGACGATTCAATACCTAATATTCGCATTTGCTCATTTCACTTTCTTAATAATAATTTTTCTCTCCGATTCGTCTATTCCCTGTGATATATGCACCTCATAGTCCGGTGAATATGCACCCTCTGCATTTTCAAACCATTCGATTACGCATGTACCGCCACGGGTTAAATAGTCATCAAAGCCAATATCAAAAAGTTCATCCGCACCTGAGAGGCGGAAAAGATCAAAATGGAAAAGAGAGAGATTCCCATAATACTCATTTACAATTGCATAGGTCGGGCTTGTAACACGGTCACTTATACCGAGTCCTCGTGCAATACCACGGGTAAAGGCTGTCTTGCCCATTCCCATACCGCCGTACATTGCAACAATGTCACCGGCCTTTAAACTTTTGGCAAAATCCTCGCCTATTTTTTCCGTCTCGCACTCATTCTGTGCCGTAAGTTCCGTTATTTTAGAAAAGTCCATCAATTTCACCGTTTTTGTCAATATCAATTTTCTCAGCAGCAGGAATTTTGGGAAGGCCCGGCATTGTCATAATGTCCCCCGCAAGTGCAACCACAAAACCTGCACCTGCACTAAGGCGAACACTCTTAATGTTAAGAGTAAAGTTCTTTGGACGTCCGAGCAAGGTCTGGTCATCAGAGAGAGAATACTGTGTTTTTGCGATACAAACCGGACATTTGGAATATCCGAGTTTTTCAATCTGTGCAATCATCTTTGCGGCAGCAGGTGCAAAGTTAACGCCGTCTGCACCGTAAATCTCCGTTGCAATTTTGCGGATTTTATCTGCAATTGAAAGATCATCCTCGTAAATCGGCTTGTAGTTTGACTTACCGGAATCCGCAACCGCAATAACCTTTTCGGCAAGTTCAATTCCACCCTCGCCGCCTTTTGCGAACACCTCACTGAGTGCATATTCCGCACCTAATCTGTCGCAGGTTTCTTTGATAAATCCAAGTTCCGCATCACTATCTGTGTGGAAACGGTTAATTGCAACGATTACAGGAATGTTATACTTTGATAAATTCTCAATGTGTGCCTCTAAATTTACAATACCCTTTTTAAGTGCATCAAGGTTCTCAGCCGCTAAATCTGCCTTTGCTACGCCGCCGTTATACTTAAGTGCACGAACGGTAGCAACAAGCACTACGCAATCGGGTTTAAGTCCTGCCATGCGACACTTGATGTCAAGGAACTTTTCAGCACCCAGATCCGCACCGAAGCCCGCCTCTGTAATAACGTAATCTGCAAGTTTAAGAGCAAGTCGGGTTGCTCGAACAGAGTTGCAGCCGTGTGCGATATTTGCAAAAGGTCCACCGTGCATGATGCAGGGAGTTCCCTCTAGAGTCTGTACGATATTGGGGAGAATTGCATATTTCATAAGTGCGGTCATAGCACCTTCCGCCTTTAAATCACGGGCATAAATCGGCTCACCTGCGTATGAATATGCAACGAGAATCTCACCGAAACGGCGTTTTAAATCCTCAAGGTCACGGCTTAAGCAAAGAATAGCCATAATCTCACTTGCAACGGTAATCATAAATCCGTCCTCACGGGGTACGCCGTTTGCTTTTCCGCCGAGACCGATGGTTATATTGCGAAGTGCACGGTCATTCATATCGAGAACACGTTTAATCTCAATTCGTCTGGGATCAATTTGCAGAGTGTTCCCCTGCTGTATATGGTTATCGATAAGTGCACACAAAAGATTGTTCGCACTTGTGATTGCGTGCATATCACCGGTAAAGTGAAGGTTAATGTCCTCCATGGGAAGCACCTGAGCATAGCCACCGCCTGCCGCACCGCCTTTAACACCGAAAACAGGGCCGAGAGACGGCTCACGCAGAGCGATAACCGCATTTTTATTAAGTTTGCCCATTGCTTGTCCAATACCTACGGTTGTGGTTGTTTTTCCTTCACCTGCAGGGGTTGGGTTAATTGCGGTAACTAGAATAAGCTTACCATCACGGTTTCCCTCAACACGAGAAATAAAATCCTCACTTACTTTTGCCATATAGTGACCATAGGGCACAAGGTCATCTTCATTTATGCCGAGTTTTTTTGCAACTTCGGTTATTTTAAGCATCTTAGCACTTTTAGCAATTTCGATATCTGTTAACATGTGCGGTCACCCCTCAATATAATCAAGATAATTATACTCCTCTTTTTTCCATCTATCAAGCATTTTTACGGAAATATAAAATAAAAAAGGCGGAATATACCGCCTTTTTTATTTTAATAATCTTTTGGTTTGCCGCATTTTACGCATTTTTTAGATAAAAAGCCTTTTAACTCACCACCGCAGTGCTGACATACACCTGCATTACGGTACTGTTCTCTTTGCTTTCTTTCAGGTTCAGTTTTCTTCCATTGTTCTGCTCTGATTTTCTGCAGTTGCTCTAATGTAATATATTCTTTTGGCAGCATAATATTTTGCCAAGTTGATACATCACAAGCTCCACAAGAATTATCACCTGTAGCAACAACCGTTCCATCCGACTTCAAACCAACGGTTTGAAATAATGCGGCAGAAATTGCAACTATATTTCTCCATTGATCTACATCACATTGACCTTTATATGTAAAGCCTAGGGGTTGTATATATTTTGTAGCTACAACTGCTCCATCCGATTTCAAACCAACGGTATGATGTACTCCGGCAGAAACGGCAACAATGTCATTCCAAGAAGAGACATCGCATTGTCCGGCTTGGTTCATTCCTGTAGCAACAACCGTTCCGTCAGCTTTAAGACCAACTGTGTGCCAAGATCCGGCCGCAATTGCTACTATATTACGCCAACCGCCTACATCACAAGCTCCACAAGAATTATTACCATCAGCAACAACCGTTCCATCACGTTTAAGTCCAACTGTGTGCCGATAACCGGCCGCAATTGCTACTATATTACGCCAACCGTCCAAAGCACACTGGCCGTCAACATTATTGCCAACAGCAACAACCGTTCCGTCGGATTTAAGACCAACCACATGCGACGAACCTGATGAAATTGCAATTATATTTTCCCACTCAGAAACACCCTTCCACTTGGTTGAAACAACTGTACCGTCTGCCCTGAGTCCCGCCAATGTGCCATCTCCTGCAGAAACTGCGACTATATCCCGCCAATTTGCAGTCTTTTTCGTCTTTGTCGAGACAATCGTGCCGTCAGACTTAAGTCCTACGGTTATAGTTGTTCCTGCATCAATGCATGTCTGTAGGCTTTTTACAATTGCATTTTCTTTTTTCCGAGTTTGAATTATCAGGTGTTCCGCTTCTTTTTCCTTTTTTAATTGCTCGATTTTCGCACTACACTTTTCAAGCAATTCCTTTGAGTCTTTGTATTCAGCAATATCATTCAAAAGAGACCATGCTTTTTCATAGCATTCAAGTGTATCAGCTTTTATTAGTGAAGTTGCTTTAGCGTACGCTTTTTCTCGCATTTGTTCAGCTTCTTCTTGGCGTCTTTTTTCTGCCTCTCTGCGTTTCTCTTTGATTCGTTCATTTATCTTTTTCAATAAGCCTTCAACTTCTGCCTTCAGAGCATCATTTGCAAAGCGAATAATTTTTGGATAATTGGGATTATCTTCAAACGAAATTTCACATTTTGCCAAATCATTACGGCCTTTAACCTTTAAATCCGCCATGAGTTTACCCATGTATGCTTCTGCACACTCAGGATCAAGATCAAGGACTTTTTCTGCATATTCATTGGCACTGCCCCACTCGCCGTCCTCTAAGAACATAAACATTCTTTTTAAAAGAGGTGCGGTTGTGGCTGTTGCACTTGCAACACTTTGTGGTTCAACTACAATCACGGTTTCCTTCTGTATAAAACGGCTGATATTTTCCATTAAGTTCTTATAGAAGGTTACGTCGCCCATATCAAGTGCTTGTAGGTTTTTAAACGCCTTGGGGATATCGTATGCGTCGAGATTTTTGATACACGGGATAAGATGCTTGGATGAATCCTCCTGCATCATAGCAAGGTATCTGCCCCATTCATTCTTTACCCAGGGTGCATCATAATACTCAAATTTTGTACCGATTGCAAGCATTACCTTTGCAGACTTAAGTGCGGCGTAGATATACGGTTCATACTCTGTTCCTGCTTTATCACGGAGTGTAACACGAGAAAAGAACACCTTGTATCCCGCTGAAATGAGTTCGGTATAAATATCCTGTGCGATACCACTGTCCTCGGTTCTTCCTTTTGTTACGTCATCGGTTTCTTTGTAGCAGATGAAGATGTCATACGGCTCCTCGCCCTCAACTACCTCGATAATTTTTCTCTGTAATTTGTCAATAGCCTTTGCTTCCTCGCGGTAGACGATACGTGCAGACGTGTCCGCACAATCGTATGCATAGGTAAAGTTCGCATCATCCATAATTGATGCGGTAATTGTACGATGACAGGTAGGGATTTTCTTGCCGGTAACGCTATCATCAACATATTCAATTCCCTATGTACAGAGAACTAAACCCCAATAGCCTTCCGACTCCTCAGGATATTCTGCAACGATACTTTCATAAACGCCCGCCGCCTTATCGAACTCATTATCCATACGAAGGCGATTTGCACGATTGAATAGATTTGCCTTCTTCTCGTCATCCGCACCCGCCACGGTTTGTGTCGAGCCACAATATTCACATTCTATTACCCTTTCGTCGGTTACCTTAAGGTCGCCGCCGCACATTTTACACTTGAAAACCATATCATTTCCTCCGCACAATTATTAGCATAATTATACACCTTTCCCCTTAACTGTTCAAGTTAAAACTTGATAGCGGGGAGAAAATATGATAGTATAGTTTTGTGAGGTGAAATTACAGTGCAGGATTTTTTAAAAAACCTTGGCATTTTTATTAAAAAACTTGATACCTGGCTTTTGATTCTTTCAATAATCGCATCGGCTTTCGGTATTCTTTTAATATCAAGTGCTACAAAAAGTTTTAACTCATCCACTTTTGTTACGGTGCAGTCTGTTGCCGCACTACTTGGCATAGTCCTTTATGTAGTTATATCTCTTGTTGATTTGGACTCGGTTTGCGGTGCGTGGAAGATTCTTTATATTCTTAACGTTATCCTTATCGGCTCTCTCCTTATTTTCGGTACAGGTGGTGAGAGTACGGGCAACCGTGCGTGGATTCGTTTCGGCCCTATCGGCATACAGCCGGGTGAGTTTGGAAAAATTCTCTTTATTTTGACCTTATCGGGACATATCTATCAAATGCGTGAAGGACTCCCCTCCCTTAAATGTATCGGTATGCTTATCTTACACGCCGCAATTCCAATCGGTATGGTTATTTTAATTTCAAAAGACCTCGGTACCGCACTTGTGTATCTTTTCATCTTTCTTGTGATGCTTTTTTTTACCGGTCTTAAAGCCCGTTGGTTTTTAGGTGCGGGAGCACTTGTGGGTGCCGCAACACCGCTTCTGTGGCCACTACTTAACAACTACCAACAGATGCGTATTCTGGTTGTTTTCAACCCCGAACTTGACCCTCTCGGCAAAGGTTATCAAGCGATACAAAGTAAGATCGCCTTGGGTAGCGGCGGTCTTTTCGGACGCGGATTATATAACGGTACGCAGACGCAATATGGTTACCTTCCCGCTAAACATACCGACTTTATTTTTGCCGCCGCAGGTGAAGAGTTGGGTATGGTCGGATGTATTGCCATTTGTATTTTGATTATTATGATAATCATTCATTGCATACGTATTGCACGTCGCTCTATGGGTACGTCTGCAGCTTACGTTTGCATCGGCGTTTCCGCAATGCTTATTTTCCAATTTGTCGAAAACGTCGGTATGTGTCTGGGTATGCTTCCCGTAATCGGTATTACTCTGCCGTTTTTCAGTTACGGTGGCTCGTCGGTGCTCACAATTTTTATGGCAATGGGCCTTATAAGTTGTGCAAAGATGAGGTCGGCACCACTTTGGATATCACAATAGTAAAAAGGATGCTATCGGTTCACGATAGCATCCTTTTTTATTTTAATAATCTTTGGGTTTGCCGCAGTTTACACATTTTTTAGAGAAAAAGCCTTTTAACGCACCGCCGCAGTGCTGACATACACCCGCATTACGGTAGTGTTCTCTTTGTTTACGTTCACGTTCAAGTTTCTCGCTTTCCTTCTGTGCTTTTTCTGCCATTGCCTGTTCCTGCTTTTCTTTTGCAATTGCTTTTTCTTCACATTCGCGTAACTTCTCAGCAGAATCTTTCCATTCGCCAATTTCCTTAAATAGTTTAATTGCCATTAAATATTCATTCAGGTCATTTCCACTCATAAGTTCACATGCATTATAATATTTTAAGTCTTTTTCTTTTGCAATTGCTTTTTCTTTATATCCCTTCATGCCATAATGTACAACATTATCTATTCTGACCGTTTCAATAATTCCAAGTTCAAGAAGTTGTCGCAAGTCATCTTCTAAAGTTCTTTCAATAAATAAGAAGTTGAAATACTTACTTTTTTTAATATCTTTCAGAGTATACGCCCGATCATTAGAAAGTAAACGTAATATATCCGTTTGACGCAATAGTGACTCTTTTTTACTATGTGTAAAAACGTTTTTGTCAATCTGTTTCAAATACGCAGAATGGTATAACTTTACACCTTTTTCAAAAGCTTCAACGGTTCCTTCTTTTAAGAGCCTTGTAACTTCATCTATTGTAATTTTGCTTTCAAATTTTTTCTCGTATTTCCTTAACCCATTGATCAAACAAGTTACAAGGTATTTCTTTTCCGCTTTTGCCTTAATTTCTTCTAGTAGTGCTTTTTCTTGTGCATCGGCAAAACGAACTGCTCTTGCGAAATCTTTAAATGTATCTATTCTTATCATGTAGTTATCAATTTCTTCAACCGAAGAGATTTGCATTGTTGCAAGGAACTTTCCAAGATATGCTTTTGAATCTTCCGGATTTTCATCAAGTGCCTTATCAAAATATTCATCTGCTTTTGTAAAATCTTTATCTTCCAAATAAATATATCCACGTTTTGTCATCGCTCCGCTTGAAGAAATTGTTTTCTCAATCACGTTATGTTCTTTGGCTTCTTTTTGAATAAACCTTTCAACATTATCAGTTAAGTTCTTAAAAAATGTAACTTCTCCCATATCAAGTGCCTGGAGATTTTTAAACTCCTTGGGGATATCGTATGCATCGATATTCTTAAAACACGGGATAAGATGCTTTGAGGAATCATCCTGCATCATAGCAAGGTATCTGCCCCATTCGTTCTTTACCCAGGGTGCATCGTAATAGTCAAACTTTGTACCGATTGCAAGCATTACCTTTGCAGACTTAAGTGCTGCATAGATGTACGGTTCATACTCCGTACCCGCTTTTCCTCGCAGTGTTACACGAGAAAAGAACACCTTGTATCCCGCTGAAATGAGTTCAGTATAAATATCCTGTGCGATACTGCTATCTTCGGTTCTTCCTTTTGTTACGTCATCGGTTTCCTTGTAGCAGATGAAGATGTCATACGGCTCTTCGCCTTCTACAATTTCAATAATCTTCCGTTGTATTTTATCGATGGTCTTCGCCTCGTCACGGTAGATTGCACGTGCGGTGGTATCCGCATATTCACATGCAAGGTCGAAATTGGGATCGTCCATAACAGACGTGGTTATGGTTCTGTGGCAAGTGGGGATTTTCTTGCCGGTAACGCTATCATCAACATATTCAATTCCATATGTACAGAGAACTAAACCCCAATAGCCTTCCGACTCCTCAGGATATTCCGCAACGATACTTTCATAAACTCCCGCCGCCTTATCGAAGTTATTTTCCATACGAAGGCGATTTGCACGATTGAATAGATTTGCCTTCTTCTCGTCATCCGCACCCGCCACGGTTTGTGTCGAGCCGCAATATTCACATTCTATTACCTTTTCGTCGGTTACCTTAAGGTCGCCGCCGCACATTTTACATTTGTAAACCACACTTTTCCCCTCCTAAAATTATTTTAGATATTCTATCTCACCTTTTTTAAAGCCTGTTACACTCATTTTTGCAACGAGTTTTTCGCTATCGTCAAAAACCTCAACATCGCAGAATGCAACGCTTCTTGTTTCACGGCACACTTTAGCGATAGCAGTCATTTTGCCCTTTGGCGGTGATATGAAAGAAATATTATTCTCTAGTGACACGGTAAGGTTACCTGTACAATTTGTTGCAACAGCAAACGCAAAATCAGCAAGGGTGAAAGTAAGGCCGCCTTGAACGGCATTTCCCGCATTCATATGATTTTCATTGGGCACGACCGTGCACTTAGCATAACCTTCGTCTACCTCTTCAATCACAATTCCCTGTCCCATTGCGAAGGTGTCTGCTAAAAAGAATTTTCTTACTTTTTCAATATCTACCATTTTAATCTATCCTTTTCTAAGTTTGTTTATTAGTTCCTCATCCGGAGTTACGTATGCGGTATAGTATTTGTCATAGGTCACCATACCGGGTTTTGAGCCGGGCGGTTTCTTAACGTTACGCACTTGTGTATAATCCACCGGCACCATTGAAGATGACTTTGCACGTGAGTAATACGCCGCAATCATTGCCGCCTCGGTATAGGTACGGTCAGGCAATTCCCTGCCCGAACACTCAACTATTACGTGACTGCCCGGAATTTTTTGCGTATGGAACCACAAATCGCCCTTCATTGCACTCTTCATCGTGAGAAGGTCGTTTTGCTTATTATTGCGTCCTGCATAAATTCTGAAACCGTCGCTTGATAAAAATTCACGAGGAGCAAGAGGCCGCACTTTACGCTTACTAAATTGTGCACGAAGATACCCCGCTTCCGCAAGTTCATCGCGGATTTCGGCTATATCACGTTCGCCCTCTGCCTGAAGTAACATCTGCATAACGCTATCTAAATATGCAAGTTCATCTTCACCTATTTTAATTTGTTCGTTTAAGTAAAGTTCCGCATTTTTCATTCGATGATAGGTTTTATAATACTTTGCGGCATTTTGTTGCGGACTTAGACGAACGTCAAGTTTTATCTCGATTTCTTCGCAATTATCAGTAAAGAAATTCTGTGCTATCAGTTTATCGTCACCTTTGCTTAACCGATAGATATTAGCGGTTATTATATCGCCCCATTCACGATACTTTTCTCTGCCTAATGCCTCCTGAATTTCCTTTTTCTGTGTCCAGAGTTTTCGCTCTACCCTTGCATATGCGTTCTTAACCGTTTTAAGAAGTGTCTGGGATTTTGAACGGATACGTTCATCCCCGTCTCTTTTTGAATAAAACATATCAAGCAATACAGAAAGGTCCGATACCGTCTCTTTCTTATAATGCCCATCATATTGTGTAATATCACAGAAAGAAAAATCCACCGGTTTATTTTCATCAAATAAAATCGTCGGAGTACATTTACCGCAGGCAATTTCATTTACTGCATTTGCAATCCTCTCACGGGTTGCAAGGTCTGCCTGACACAAATATACATCGGTATTACCGCAGGCTCTAAAGGAGACCTCACGTGCGGTAAGGGGTGAAAAGCCAAGAAAATTTGAAACTACCCATTTATCAATGGTGACTTCCGAATCGTCATTTACCAGCATATTCAGGATATCCGCACGACTCATATCCCGTGCGTCACGCTTATCCTGTGCCGGCGGCAGTTCATAAAAAAGACCGGGCAACACCTGATGACGGTCGCTTGTATCAAAATCAACTCGTTTTAATGAGTCTAAAATTCTGTCCTCAGCGTCACGGAGCACGATGTTCGAGTATCTTCCCATAAGTTCAACCGTTATTGTCTTTTTACTCGCAATGCCCATCTCGTCGTTCACCTCGACGGTGATATCGATTATTCTTTCAAGCCTCGGCTGGGTAATCGAAACGATTCTGCCACCTGCAAAATATTTACGCAAAAGCATACAGAACATAGGCGGAGTTTGCGGATTTTCACGGGTTTTATCCGTTAAATGAACACGGGGATAGTTTGCCCCTGCAGAAAGTAAAAGTCTGCAACTGCCACTTGTGCCACGTAAATTTGCAACAATCTCATCACGTTCGGGTTGGTGAATTTTATCAATTCGTGCAAGTGCTAACTTACTATTTAATTCGACGGCGAGATGTGACAGAAAAAGTGCATCAAGTGCCATCTATTCTGCCTCCTCTATTTTAAAATGACAAAAAGGTACGCAACTATTCTCCGCACAGTTAATATTAAGTTCGGGGAATTTTCCACGTAATTTATCGCAAAGTTTGCTAACAATTACGTTTTCCGTTGAAAAATGACCTGCGTCTATAAGGTTAATTTTACGTTCAATCGCTTCAAGCCATACGGAATGTTTTACGTCCGCTGTGATAAAAGTGTCACAACCTGCATTTACTGCATCCTTTAGCATACCACCGCAGGAGCCGCCACCTACCGCGACTCGTTTAACCTTGTCATTTGCTTTTGAATAACGAAGCCCGTCAATGCCGAGTTTCTCCGCTACATTTGCAAGAAATTCATCAAAATCCGTTTCACATTCAAGGTCACCAAATCTTCCGATACCCACATCTTCAATGGGTTCTAAATATCCTTCTTTGGATATTCCGATAATGTCTGCAAGAGTGTCGTTTACTCCATCGATTGCAGCGTCAAGATTTGTGTGCATACAAATTGCAGAAATTTTGTTTATCAAAAGGCCGATAACGTGATTGGCTGTACTATCGCCTACCACCACACTTTTCATAGGTTCAAAAATTACCGGATGGTGGGAGACGATAAGATTGGCACCCTTTTCCTTTGCTTCACGAATCACATTATCTGTTATGTCAAGTGCTACAAGTATACCGGCGACTTCTCGTTCACCATGTCCTACAAGCAGTCCCACATTATCAAACCCAAGTGCATATTTCATCGGTGCAATTTCATTTAAAAAATCCAAAACTTCTTTTGTTCTTATCATTTTATTCCCTCCCGTCACGTCGTCTCGCAAGTTGTGAAATTAATTTTTTCATATTTTCAATTTCAATCGCATCTGCGTTTTCCGCCATTTCCATACCTTTTAAAGCGGCTGTCATTCTTTTTATCGTCTTATTAAGAAAAACAGGTGCATCCGGGTGTGAAAGGTCGGATAAATACAAGTCGGCAACCGTCCACGCCTTACATTCACCGCCCTCGGCAACGATTATTGCATATACTCTGTCCTTTTCAACCGCAATATCCTCTTTTATTATCTTATATCCGTTTTCAAAAAGAAAACGACGGAGAACATCACCCATTGACATCGGTTGCAGAATAAGCCGTGTGCCGTTTTTCGTCCACTCTGCACGTTTTAATATATCTCGTATCAACTCTCCGCCCATACCGGCAATTATCACCGTATCGCAGGGCAGGATGCCGTCCAGACCGTCACAACGGATGCAAGTGATTTTACCGCAAAGTCCTGCATCAGAAACCGCAGAACGTGCTTTTTCAATAGGCCCCTCGTTTACGTCACTTACGGTCATATTTTTAACTTTATCCGTTTGTGCGAGGAAAATACCAACTTGTGCGTGGTCGCAACCTACGTCCACGGCGGTATTACACGGTATTACATTGTCAACAATCGCCTTTAAGCGAGGTGTAAGTGATACATTCATATTTTTTCTCCTGTTATATATCTATAAAAAAACCCTTGCCTCTTCACATTAGCCGGAAAAGGCAAAGGGTTTTGCTGCTTGACCTATTAATTATGCAAGGTGAGCGTTAATTTTAGCAAGTAATGCGTCCATGTCAACACCGTGAACCGCACAAGCCTGCTCAATGGTCTCACCACGGGATGCGGGGCAACCTAAGCAATGCATACCGATTTCCAAGAAATAAGCCGCAGTACTGGGATCAAAATCCAGAACGTCGCCAATAATGGTATCTTTGGTAACTTCAGTCATTTCAAAAACCTCCTTTACTAATATTATGATACATTAAAAATCATTATTTTTCAATAGTTTTTTAAGATTTATTTTCCGCACGTCGCTTTGCAATTTCCTCGTGGAGATAATCAAGTGCATCACTAAGACCGCCAAGCGTATCCACAAGGCCTACCTTTACCGCTTCATTTCCGTCTATAACACTTCCCACATCGGTTGCAAGTTCCCCCACTCGCAACATATATTCCCTGAATTTATCCTCACCGATATTAGAATTTTTGGTTACAAAAGTCACTATTCGCTCCTGCACACGCTCGAAATAGTTATAGGTTTGCGGTGTCCCAACGACAAGTCCGTTCATTCGCACCGGGTGAATTGTCATAGTGGCACTCGGTGCAATCATTGATTTTTGTGCCGCAACAGCAAGAGGGACGCCGATTGAATGACCACCGCCTAAAACAAGTGATACCGTGGGTGTTTTCATACTTGATATAAGTTCCGCAATGGCAAGTCCTGCTTCAATATCACCACCAACAGTATTAAGGAGTATTAAAAGACCGTCTATGTCGTCACTTTCTTCAATTGCGGCAAGTTGCGGACACACATGCTCATATTTTGTTGTTTTGTTTTCAGACGGCAGTACCATATGCCCCTCTACCTGTCCCGCTATTGTGATGCAATGGATATTGCCTTTTGACGAGTGTGCGGTTATTGAACCGTATTCAATTATTTCCTCTCTATCCTGCTCTCTTATGTCGGTATTTTTTTCGTGCATATTAACTCTTCCCCTTTGGAACATATTTTAATTTATTTTAACCACATGTGCACAAAAAAATACAAGGCAGGTATTCACCCGCCTTGACAATTTAATTTTTAAAGAATGCCTTTGTTGCTTTATATGCCATATAAACATCAAGTTTTGACACAACCTCAAAAGGTGCGTGCATACTGAGTACGGGAACGCCCGCATCAATTGTGCTTATATTACGCTCTGCCATATACATAGCAACCGTTCCGCCGCCGCCCTGGTCTACTTTACCAAGAGCACCCATCTGCCAAATTACACCGTCTGCATCAAAAACATTCCGCATATGTGCAACAAGTTCTGCCGCCGCATCACTTGCACCGGATTTTCCACGGGATCCGGTATATTTACAAAGGGTAATGCCCGAGTTTATAAGTGCACCGTTGCGTTTATCCAGAACTTCAGGGAAATTAGGATCAAAACCAACAGCAACGTCTGCGGACATACAGGTAGAGTTTTCATAGCATACACGCACTCTTGCATTCTGCATTTCACAAAGATCCTCCATAAAGGTATCAAAGTGAGCACTCTTCATACCACTTACACCTTCAGAACCGATTTCCTCTTTATCTGCAAGGATGCAAATTGACGTATACTCCGGTGTGTCACCCTCTGCAATTGCACGAAGTGCAGGGTATGCACATACGCGGTCGTCGTGACCGTAAGCCCCAATAAGAGATCTGTCAAATCCCACGTCACGTGCGTCAAAAGCAGGTACAACCATAAGTTCGGCAGAAAGGAAGTCCTCCTCCACAATACCGTACTGTTCATTTAATATGTTAAGGATATTGAGTTTGACAAGTTCATCACCCTCACCCTCAAGAGGACGGCTTCCGATTAATACATTAAGACTCTCGCCCGGAACACCTTCAGATAAACTCTTCTGCATTTGGTCTTTGCCAAGATGCGGAAGAAGGTCGGTAATTGTAAAGATCGGATCATCAGGATTACTGCCAACGGAAATTTTAACGGTTTTTCCGTTTTTGAGAGCAACAACGCCACGAAGTTCAAGGGGAATTGTGGGCCATTGATATTTCTTTATACCGCCGTAGTAGTGGGTTTTGAATAGGCAAAGTCCGCTATCTTCATACACGGGATTTTGCTTCAAATGTATACAAGGAGCATCGATGTGAGCCGCAGCAATACGAGCACCGTCTTCCATCCCTTTATTACCGATTACCGCGAATATGACCGCCTTATTTCGATTGTTTGCGTACACCTTGTCACCGGTTTTTAACGTCATACCCCGTTTAAATTCTTTGAAACCGCGACCTTCCGCATAAGCAATCGCAAATTCAACCGCATCACGCTCGGTCTTGGCAATATTTAAAAATTTCTTGTAGCTCTCGCAAAAGTCGTTGATTTCTTTTAAATCAACCTGTTTTTTATAACCGCTCTCCCTCTTATAACAGAGTTTTTCTTTTAATTCTTCATTTTTCACGATAAACACTCCGTTTCTTATAAAACTTTGGAAATAATATTTCTTATTTGACCGTCAACATCGGTCTCGCCGTTATTTTCTATTATATAATCGCATTTTCTGCGATAATAATCCTCTTTTTGCTGTGCTCTCACTCTTGTACGAGCACGGGGCACACTTAAATCATCCCGTTCTACAATACGGTCTATACGCAGATTTTCATCGGCAATTACCCCGATTGTAACGTCACATATATTAGAAAGTCCGCTCTCAAATAATGCAATGGCATCAATAATAACGAACTCATCATTCACGCAATAACACTCGGCAATTTCATTTTCAATTGCTTCGATAACAAAAGGATGGGTTATAGAATTTAGTTTCATAAGATCCTTATCGTTTGTAAAAACCATTGAAGCGAGTTTTCCTCGATTTATATGCTCACCGTCACGTGCTTCAGGAAATGCTTCAAGAATCTTATTACGCATAGCATGGTTTTTACCCAGCAGTTCGTGGTAGAGTTTGTCCGCATCTATCCACTTGCCGCCCATTTCGGTCATTTTTGCGGACACATAAGACTTTCCGCTACCGCTACCACCGGTAATTCCTATTGTAATCATAAAAAATCACCTTACTTATAATATAATGCGTGTAAAGCCCGCTGACTTCTCAAGGCGGTTGATTACCGCAAGTTCTATTCCATCGCCGCCTTTGGGCTCTCTTGCATAAATTCGGTCAATTTCCATTTCATCAAAGGCACGGAGTGCATCAAACAATTTATTTGCAAGAACTGCAGGATTGCTCTCAGTACCATAAGAGATTACGTTATCGCATATTTTACTAAATGCTTCAAGTTCCTCTTCAAAGCATAGAACGGCAACCTTTTCTTCCTGTTTTTTTACGTAATCACAGGAATCTTCTAAACATCCGTCAAGGATCACAAGTGGTGCCTTCGGGGCATAATGACGATACTTCATACCCGGTGCATTCACCTCTGCATCGTCGGAGATTTCACGCACTACCGCATCGTCAACTTCAACCTCACCCAAAACCGAACGAAGTTGTGCGAGAGTTATACCACCCGGACGTAAAAGTCGTGCCGGAGTCCTTGTAATATCAATAACTGTAGACTCAACGCCCACACCTGACTCGCCGCCGTCAACAATAGCCGATATCCTGCCATTCATATCGTCAAAAACGTGTTTTGCCTTTGTCGGACTTGGCCTACCAGACGTATTGGCAGATGGTGCTGCAAGAGGATAGTTTGCCGTATAGATAATTGCTCTGGCAATGCGGTGTTCAGGAAGACGCACACCGACCGTATCTCGTCCCGCACTTACAACCGATGGGATTACGTCTTTCTTTTTAAATATCATCGTAAGCGGGCCCGGCCAGAATGCTTCTGCCAATTTTATGGCGTTTTCAGGTATTTCCTCAACAATTTTTTCGAGGGTTGAAAAATCGTCAATGTGGACGATAAGCGGATTATCCTGAGGTCTGCCTTTTGCAACGAAAATCTTTTCCACCGCCTCACCGTCAAGTGCATTTGCCGCAAGTCCGTACACTGTTTCCGTAGGGATTGCAACAACCTCACCTGCACGCAAAAGTTCTGCGGCACGAGCAATATTCTCTGCATCTTTCATTAAATTTTCTACTTTTAATATCTCGGTAGTCAACTTTTTCCCCTCATTTTTATCTTTATGCTTGTTTTGTCTTATTATTCCTCATTTGCACGGAGTTTCTCTGCCTGATCTGCAGTAATAATTGCGTCAATCATTTCATCAAGATCGCCGTTTAAGAATTGTTCGAGTTTATACAAAGTAAGACTTATACGGTGATCCGTCACACGTCCTTGCGGGTAGTTATAGGTACGAATACGCTCACTACGGTCACCTGTACCGACCTGACTTTTACGTTCTGCCGCAATTTGTGACATCTGCTCTTGCATTTGAATATCATAAAGTTTGGACTTCAAAATCTTGATTGCACGATCCTTGTTCTTGTGCTGACTGCGTTCATCCTGACATTCAACAACAATACCCGTGGGACGGTGGGTAAGACGAATTGCAGACTCAGTTTTATTTACGTGCTGACCACCTGCACCCGATGCTCTGAACGTATCAACATCAACGTCTGACATATTGAGTTCAACCTCAACGTCTTCAGCTTCGGGAAGTACTGCAACGGTTACGGTTGAGGTGTGAATTCTACCTGATGACTCGGTGTCCGGTACACGCTGAACACGGTGAACACCGCTTTCGAATTTAAGTCGTGAATATGCACCTGCACCCTCAATGATAAAACTTATTTCCTTAACGCCACCAAGTTCGGTTTCGTTTAAGTTTACAATTTCAGTTTTCCAGCGGCGTGATTCTGCGTACATAGAGTACATTCTATAAAGAGAATGTGCAAAGAGAGCCGCTTCTTCACCGCCTGCACCACCACGAATTTCAACGATTACGTTCTTATCGTCATTCGGATCGCTGGGAAGAAGAAGAATCTTAAGTTCTTGTTCAAGACGAGCGAGTTCTTCCTTTGCATTCGCAAACTCTTCCTGAGCAAACTCACGCATCTCAGGATCAAGTTTGGAGTCAAGCATTTCTTTTGCCTCAAGCATATCCGCCTCTACCCTGCGGTAACTGCGGTAAGCCTCTATAATTGGGGTAAGATCCTTCTGCTCCTTTAAAAGTTTAGCGGCAGCAGCCGGGTCATTATAAAGTTCCGGATTGGATAGTTCATTTTCCAATGCAACATATTTTTCTTCAAGCAACGCCATTTTTTCAAGCATTATTACGTCCTGCCTTCCTTGTGAATATAAACAAATTTATTGACTAAAACAGTATAACGGGCATATTATACCATAATTTACATGATTTTAAAAGACAAAGTTTTTAAACCTCGGAAAGTTCGCCCCACTCATCATACAGTGTCTCAAGTTTTGCATTGCATTCCGCCTGCTCCGCCATTAGTTCCTGCAGCCGTGAATAGTCACTTCCCGCTTCAACCATCTCGTTATCGAGTGATGCAAGTCTTTCTTCCGTTTGTGCGATTTCACGCTCAAGAGCGGCTATTTTCTTCTCGGTATTCTTTGATCTTCCTTTGGGCTTTTCTTCAACCTTTTTATGAGTTACCGGCACGCTCTGTCTGTATATTTCACGACGTGCACACATATCACGGTATGCTTCATACGTACCGTCGAATTCCTCAATTCTACCATTCTCCAATGACCATACTTTATTTGTAAATTTATTTAAGAAGTAGCGGTCGTGAGAGACGAAGAGCAGTGGTCCTTCAAATCGGTATATCGCCTCTTCTATCCACTCACGGGATATTATATCCAGATGGTTTGTAGGCTCATCCAATATGAGAAGGTTAATCTCCCTTGCCATGAGCAGACACAGCATAAGTCGGCTTCGCTCCCCACCTGAGAGCGTAGACACCTTTTCAAACACTTCTTCGCCGGTAAAATCAAACGCCGCAAGGTGATTTCGTGCAGATGCCGGGGTTAAATTAAGGGCATATATGAGGGTGTCCACAAGGTTTCGCCCCTCATCTTCAAACTTAACCACCTGTGGTAACAGTCCCGCTTTGACAGACGGGCCAAAACGTATAACTCCACCATCGGGTTTTATGTTGTTTACTAAGATGTTAAGAAAAGTGGTTTTGCCGCTTCCGTTTGCACCGACAAGTGCGATACGGTCACCATTTTTCATTTTCAGGTTAACGTTATCAAGTATTACTCTATCCCCAAAGGAATGATGGATATCACGGGTAACAAACACCTCGTCGCCATGAAATCCCCTCTCCGTAAATGACGCCTTTAGCGTATTTTTGTGCTCTTTGGGTTTTGACGTTTGTCTAAGTCGCTCAATCCTTCGCTCCATTGCAATAGCACGAACCTGAAGCCTTTTATTACCCATACCCCAACCGTGAAGTCTTTGAGCGGTAAACTCAAGTTGGGCGATTTTTTTCTGTTCTGCCTCGTATCTTTTCTTTTGTTCTAAGTAACGCGCTTGTTTTTCTTCCATATAAAAACTGTAATTTCCCGGATAAAAGAAAATTTCGGTATCTTCAAGTTCGATTATCCTCTTTACCGTACGATCCAAAAAATATCGGTCATGGGATATGATTACAACCGTACCTTCGTAGGAGGATAGATAATTTTCAAGCCATTCAACCGCATCAACGTCTAAATGGTTGGTAGGCTCATCAAGTAAAAGAATATCCGTATTCTGTAAAATCGCACGGGCAAGACTTATCCTTGTTTTCTCGCCACCTGAAAGTTCGGAGAAAAGTTGAGCACGCATTGCCTCGCTTATGCCGAGACCATTTGCGGTCTTTTCTATCTGCGTGTCGATTTCATAGCCGCCCAGGTGCTCAAATCGTGCGGTGAGTTCACCGTAACGCTTCAAAAGGTCATCGTCATGATAGACCTCCATCTGAAGTTCGAGACGTTTTATCTTGGTTGTCAACTCGTCTATGTAAGAAAATGCGTCACGAAGCACCTGCTGTACGGTTAAATTCGGAGCATAGTCAGGTATCTGTTGAATCATTCCTACACGGGTATTGGGTGCAATATGTACCTCGCCCGAATCGTAATCCAACTCACCGGTCAAAATCTTAAACAGAGTTGTTTTTCCGCTTCCGTTTTCGCCGATAAGTCCCACACGTTCACCACGATTTACGTCAAAGGAAACCGACTTCAATATCTCATTTGCACCGTAGGATTTATTCAATTCTTTAACAGAAATGTCAATCATAATCTACTGTTTTTGCTCCTCCGAGAATGTTTTTGCATCAATTACTTTTGCAGAAAGGCAACCCCTTACAAGGGCAAACTCCCCTGCTTCGCATCCCCTACTTGACGCAATGTCAAGCGGTCCGAATTGGGTTTCCGCAACCAAGTGATAAAATCCGCCGAACTTCTCACCGTCAAGTTCCATCACGCGTCTTTCGCAGGAGATAATTTTGCAGAAAAGGCGTGTCATAAGAACCTCTTCACGGCTTTTTTCATCATCTTCAACCGTAACCATATTTGAATACATACCAACGGGTAAAAGCACCCCTGTTATGGTCTTTTCATCCCCGGATATTTCTCGGTATTCATCCTCATTTTCAAAAAATTCTATTGTGTGAGGAATCATTGCAATCTGAAAATGATACAATTTATCAAAATCGAATTCATTAAGAGCAAAAAGCCCCATAATTCGTGAAGTTAAAAACTGTTTCTCATCTTCTGTATAGAGAACGCACTTCGCATCTAAAAAGTCGTCTCCCTGAAGACCTTGACCAACCTTTAACTTCCAGATATTCTGACCGTTGTAATGGGGATCGATATTAAGCAAGGTCGTTCTTTCTTCCTCATGGTCAAGAGCCATTCGTGCCCAGACCTCACTGCCGGATGCGTTTATATAACAAGCGTAAAACCCGTCCTCAAGAGGCAGAATTTTACCCGCATTCATAGTAAAATCTGCGAGGCGATACACGTCTTCCTCGCTGTTTATTTGAAATCCGATATGTTCAAAAATAGTTGACATAGTCTACATTTCTCCTAAAGTAACGTCATTTGTTTGTCGAGTCTGTCCTCGTCGTTAAGACGTGCACCCGCCGCCGGAATAGACTTTGTTTTGTATCTCGGTGCATTTTGGATGCTAGACTCGGAAAGTCGCATTGCATTGCATACTTTATATTTTGTTTTAAGCGTCATAACGGAAACACCTTGTGTATCACGGGCACTCTTTACCGTAAGAGCGGACGCAGAGAACACAATTGCACGATTTTCTGTTGAATAAAGAACAAATTCTTCATCACCATCAATCTTGAATGCGGCAATAAGCGGACTTTTTGCCGAATATGCACCGGTAAGACGCTTACGGTTTGTTTTTGTGACAAATCCTGAGAGGGCTACACGGGCAACCTTACCATTTTCAAATACGTAGATAAGGTTTCCGCTATAATCACCGGGGAGACAAGTAAATACAACCTGTTCGCCTTCATCCATACCCAATTTTGCCGGCAAATACTCACCGAGTACACTTGCCTTTGTATCATCAAAGTCGGAAAGACGTGCCTTATAGACCTGATACTTATTGGTAAAGAACAAGATTTCGGCACCGTTTGTACTCTCAAAGGTCTGGAATATTTCGTCGCCGTCTTTTAATTTGTGTTCGCCGCCCATACGGAGAGAAAGCGGTGTTATTTTCTTAAAATAACTGTGCTTTGTAACGAATACATTTACCGCATATTCCTCAACCTGTTCGGTTACGTCGAACTCTTCAATATCTGCATCAAAGACGATTTCCGTTTTTCTCGGCTCGCTGTATTTCTTGGCAATTTCCTCAAGTGCCTTGATGATTTTCTTGCGGATTCGAGCCTTGCTGTTTAAAAGATCCTCTAAATCCTCGATTTCCTTTTCCAGATCTTCGGTTTCCGCAACACGCTTTAAGATGTACTCTTTATTGATATTACGGAGTTTAATTTCCGCTACGAATTCTGCCTGAATCTCATCGATACCGAATCCAATCATAAGGTTGGGTACAACCTCCGATTCCTCTTCGGTTTCACGGATAATGGCAATTGCTCGGTCAATATCAAGAAGAATTTTGCGAAGACCTTTTAATTTATGGAGTTTATCCTTCTTTCTCTGAAGGTCTGCAAAAACCTGATTGCGGATACATTCGATACGCCATGCAAGCCACTCTTCCAAAATCTGTGCGATACCCAACACCTTGGGATTGCCACCGATAAGGAGGTTAAAGTTACAAGTGAAACTGTCCTGAAGAGGTGTGAGTTTAAAGAGTTTTTGCATGAGTTTATCAGGATCCGTTCCTCGTTTGAGTTCAATTGCAAGTTGGAGACCTTGCTTATCCGACTCGTCACGCATATCGGAAACCTCACGGAGTTTTCCCGCTTTGACAAGTTCGGAGACCTTGTCGATAATCGCCTCAATAGTGGTTGTATAGGGAATCTGATAAACCTCAATGAGATTATTTTTCTTGTCATAACGCCACTTTGCACGGAGTTTAAAAGAACCTCTGCCGGTCTTGTATATTTCCTCCATCTCGGTACGGTTATATATAAGTTCACCGCCGGTGGTGAAATCCGGTGCTTTGAGCGTAGACAAAATATCATGCTCCGGATTTTTTATAAATTCAATTGTGGTTTCACATACCTCTGCTAAGTTAAAACTGCAGATATTGGACGCCATACCTACCGCAATACCTGTATTTGCATTGGTTAAAATATTGGGAAATGCGGTCGGGAGAAGCGTAGGCTCTTGCATTGTATTGTCATAATTCGGAACAAATTCCACCATATCGTTTATATCGCGGAAAATTTCCGCCGAAATGGGTGCAAGTTTCGCCTCTGTATAACGTGAAGCGGCGTACGCCATATCACGGGAATACACCTTACCAAAGTTACCCTTTGAATCAACAAAGGGATATAAAAGAGTCTCGTTACCTCGTGCCATACGCACCATGGTCTCATAAATTGCCGCATCACCGTGGGGGTTAAGACTCATTGTCTGACCTACGATTTTTGCAGATTTTGTGCGGGCACCTGTAAGAAGCCCCATAGTATACATTGTATATAAAAGTTTTCTGTGGGACGGTTTAAAGCCATCGATCTCCGGAATTGCACGGGATACGATAACCGACATCGCGTAGGGCATATAATTACTCTCAAGAGTATAAGATATCTCCTGCGGTGTGGTTTCGCCCCTTAAGCCGTAAACCTTACCTTTTTCGTCCTCATTTCTTTTCTTAGCCATAATTTTCCTCCACTACGAAATGTCGATATCATCAAGGTATTTCCAGCCGTTTTCCGCAATAAATTCCTTACGTGCAGTGAGGTTTTCACCAAGCAACATATCGAAATTCATTGCAGTAAGTTCTTCAACGGTATCGGGCATTACCTGAATGAGATGGCGGGTTTCGGGATTCATTGTGGTCATCCACATCATTTCCGCCTCGTTTTCGCCAAGACCTTTGCTTCGTTGAATCTTGTATTTCACATCTCCGAGTTTTGCCAGAATTTCATTCTTTTCCTTATCGGAATATGCAAAATAGGTATCATTTTTAACGGTTATTTCATAGAGTGGTGTTTCAGCAATATAAACGTAGCCCTCTTTTATAAGCGTGGGCATAAGACGATAAATCATCGCTAAAATAAGAGTTCTTATCTGGAATCCGTCAACGTCCGCATCGGTACAGATGATAACTCGCTTCCATCTCAGGGCATTTATGTCAAAAGATGCAATATCCTTAACGTTTTTACCGCTCACCTCGACGCCGCAACCGAGAATTTTAATAAGGTCTGTAATAATTTCACTTTTAAAAATTCTTGCGAGGTCGGATTTTAAGCAGTTTAAGATTTTACCTCGTACCGGCATAACAGCCTGGAATTCAGCACTTCTGCTCTGTCGGCATGCACCTGCAGCAGAATCACCCTCTACGATGTAAATTTCTCTTATATTTGTGTCTTTACTGCGACAGTCGGTAAACTTTGCGATACGGCTTGTAAGGTCTATACCGCCCGCAAGTTTTTTCTTAATACTAAGACGTGCCTTTTCCGCATTTTCACGACTGCGTTTATTTATGAGTATCTGCTCACAAACCTTCGCCGCCTCGTCTCCGTTCTCAATGAAATAAATCTCAAGTTGGGAACGTAAAAATTCGGTCATTGCTTCCTGAATAAACTTATTTGTAACCGCCTTTTTTGTCTGATGCTCGTAAGCGGAAACGGTTGAAAAGTTATTCGTAATAAGAAGCAAACTGTCCTGAATGTCGTTAAAAGTAATCTTAGACTCGTTCTTCGTATATTTGTTATTCTGCTTTGCGTAGGCATCGAATGCGGAAACGAAAGCAGATCTTACCGCTTTATCCGGTGAGCCGCCATATTCAAGCCATGAAGAGTTGTGGTAATGCTCAATTCTTGCCGCTGTATTGGTAAAGCAAAAAGCACATGACATTTTAACTTTGTATTCGGGCTGGTCCGCTCTGTCCCTACCCTTACGTTCTGCAGTCCAGAATTGTGGTTCGGTAAGTTTTGCCTCACCTACAAGTTCGTTTAAGTAGTCCATAATTCCGTTTTCATAACAGAATTCGGTTATGTCAAAACTGTTGCCGTTCTGATTTCTAAAGCGGAAGGTAACACCTGCATTTACCACCGACTGACGCTTCATTACATCGGTGAAATACTCTGCAGGAATCGCAACGTCGGTGAACACTTCGATATCCGGACGCCAACGGATACGGGTACCTGTTTTCTTTCGTGTTGTGGGCTCACTTTTGAGTCCGCCTATATTTTCGCCTTTTTCAAAGTGGAGAGAGTATTCCTTGCCGTCACGCCAAACGGTAACATCCATAAACTCCGATGCATACTGGGTTGCACATGCACCAAGGCCGTTCATACCAAGGGAAAAATCGTAACTTCCGTCATCGTTGTTTTCGTATTTGCCACCTGCATAAAGGTCGCAGAAAACAAGTTCCCAATTGTATATTCCTTCGTTAGCGTTATAGTCAACCGGACAGCCGCGACCGAAGTCCTCTACTTCGATTGAGCCGTCGGAATATCTGGTGACGGTAATCGTATCACCGTGCCCCTCACGTGCTTCGTCTATGGAGTTTGATAAAATCTCGAAAACCGAGTGTTGACATGCATCAAGACCGTTTGAGCCGAAAATAACCGACGGAAGTTTTCGTACACGGTCTGCTCCTTTTAATGATCTGATACTTTCGTTACCGTAATCCGGCATTTGCTTGTTCTTCATTGCATCCTCCACTAAAAAACATAGTTATACGAAATACATTATAACACATAATTTCAAAAAAATAAATAGTAATATTCAAGGAATATTTGTCCAAAATTTTAAATATAAATCTAACATAAATTTGAGCATAAAGGAGTTATGATAAAATGGACAAATCCTTAAAGTTATTTAAAAACCGTCTTTTTCTGAAAAGCGATGCCTCCGATGACGCTATAAAGCGTGAAACCTCACTTCGTGATATTTTACGTGGCAAACGACACAAACCGCCGGAGGAGACAGTCTCCCGCCGTGCACTTCTCAATGAAATAGACGACACCTTGTCAGAGTTGCGGTATGCCCGTGCACTTTTTGAAAGTGCATACGAGCCGGAGATTGTTGAGGCGTGTGTATATAAAATTAAATCCGCTGAGGCACGGTACAATTATCTTTTACGCAAGGCAAAGGAATGTAATATCAAAGGCGTTGACTTTTATCTTTAGAGGATGGTTTTATGGTGTTTTTTCTCGTTATTGCAGGTATTGTGTCTCTTATGTTCAAACCTTTGCGAAAAACTATTTTTGCACTTTTAGGTCTTGTCGGCCTTGATATGGCTGGTGTATCGGTAGGCGTTAATCTGATAAACGCCGCACTTATTGGACTGCTTGGGATTTCCGGTATTTTTTGCACACTTATTCTAAACATTATTTTCTAGAGGAGAATTTCTTTATCTCCTCTAAATTTTTGCTTGAAATATTTGTTTTTTGGTAGTATACTAACTATATATGCAAATGAAAAAGGAAGTGATTTTTAATGTCCCCGGACCCGTATCGAAGTAGAAACTTAATAATGACGCACGATATGTTCCGGAGATATTTTTAGTTTCCTCCGGCATTTTCGTGCCGTAAAAAAGGAGGAAACACCATGCTTTCATATTACATTGGTAATGCGGGTAAGATTGAAGAAGTTGAAACCGCATGTAAAGGTGCTTGGGTAAGTCTTATTGACCCTACCGATGCCGAACTGTCAACCGTCGAAGGATTGGGCATTGATCCCGCTATGCTGAGAGCGGCACTTGACGCCGAGGAAACCTCACATATTGATATTGACGACGGCCAGACTCTTATTATCGTGGACGTTCCGATCGCTGAAGAATCGGACGATCCGAACACTGTTGTATATTCAACACTCCCTGTGGGTATTATCACCACAGAGGATTATATTATCACAATTTCCCTTAAAGAGACCTCAACCTTCACGGATTTAAAAATGGGCAGAATAAGAAATGTTTCTCCCCAACAGAAAACAAAGTTTGTGCTCCAGATTCTTCTCCGTGTTGCAAACAGATATTTGTACTACTTAAAACAAATCGACAAAATCTCACACGCGGTTGAAAAGCAACTTCACAAGTCAATGAAGAATAAAGAACTTTTTCAACTTTTGGAGTTGGAGAAATCACTTGTTTACTTCTCCACTTCCCTCCAGTCCAATTCAAACACCATTAAGAAGATACTGTCCGGTCGTGTTATCAAGTTGTACGAGGAAGATCAGGAATTGCTTGACGATGTTCTCATTGAGGTAAATCAGGCGATAGAAATGTCCAACATTTACTCTAGCATTCTTTCCGGAACTATGGACGCTTTCGCTTCCGTCATCTCAAATAATTTGAATATCGTTATGAAAGTACTGACTTCCATCACCATTCTTCTTACCATACCGAACATTATTTTCAGTTTCTTCGGTATGAACATCGACTTCCCCATCACTACCTCCTGGTTGGTATCACCCACCACTTGGTGTGCAGGTCTTGTTGCAGGGGTAATCACTCTTGTTGCATGGCTTGTCCTTAAAAAGAAGGATCTTATTTAGTTTTCAATAATTTCGCTTGACAATGCAGGTTTCATTTGATATAATATCCCCTGTTGTCGGCTTGGACGGTTAGCTCAGCTGGTAGAGCATCTGCTTGACGTGCAGAGGGTCAGGGATTCGAGTTCCTTACCGTCCACCAATGAAACGGTACTTGCCGCAATAAAAAAATTGCGGCAAGTGTCTTGACAAAACCAAATTTGCTTGGTATAATAGTTTAGTCTATTGTGCGGGTGTAGTTCAATGGTAGAATTCCAGCCTTCCAAGCTGGTTACGTGGGTTCGATTCCCATCACCCGCTCCACTTCGATTTCCCGACAAGGGTCGATTTTATATGCGCCTGTAGCTCAGGTGGATAGAGCAACTGCCTTCTAAGCAGTGGGTCGGGAGTTCGAGTCTCTCCAGGCGTGCCAAGCATTTTCTTTTAGAAAAGACATATGGTGGATATAGCTCAGTTGGTTAGAGTACTAGATTGTGGCTCTAGGGGTCGCCGGTTCGAATCCGGTTATCCACCCCACTCTTTTCTTCTGTTGTATGTCTCGCATCTGCGTCAGGAGTCTTTTACGTTGGGATGTCGCCAAGTCGGTAAGGCACCAGACTTTGACTCTGGCATTCGTAGGTTCGAGTCCTGCCATCCCAGCCAATATGATCCACTAGCTCAGTCGGCAGAGCACCTGCCTTTTAAGCAGGGTGTCCGGAGTTCGAATCTCCGGTGGGTCACCAAAAATAGCACTTGCTTTCGCAGGTGCTATTTTTATTTTGTTTTAACTGAAGCGAACATGCCCTTTTTTAATTGACTTTTTAAAATTTGTCTGTTATGCTTAATATCAGAGTCAAGCGTGCCTTTCGCCACCGTTTCTTTGGAAATGGCGACACTGGCTGAAGCGTTTGGCTCTTTTTTAAATTGACTTTTTCAAAATTGTCTGTTATGCTTATTATTAGAGTCAAGCGTGCCTTTCGTGTCCATTCCTTCGGGTATGGATCCACTGGCTGAAGCGTTTGGCTCTTTTTTTTACACGCATTGTAAACTAACGCTAAAAAGAGGTAGGGATACTTCCCTACCTCTTAATTATTAATTTAAACTATATCCACCTTTTACCAAGACGGTTGAATTTGACTTAACCGAGAGGGTTACACTGTCTGCGGTGATATAAAGATGATTGTTTGCAACACTACCGCCTGAGGCAACTGCTCCACCGGTTGTTGCGTCAACAAGGTTTCCAGACTTGCAGGAGACTGTACCGCTTCTCACCAACACTTCACAGCCTTTGGCAAGCACCAGACTCTTCCCCTTTACAATATCTATTGTATTAAAAGGGGCACTCTGCTTTATATCCGGTTGTGCTACCTGACTTGCAATTTGGTCAATCATTGATGAGGTTACGGTCGCCGTATTTCGGTCTATAAATTCATTGACCTTTTTATCCACACGTGCTTCGTAGTTTGAAATATTGGCATTTGTGGTTTTTGCGGTATTATCACTGACCTTTTTCGCTTGACTTAAAAGGTCGGGAGTAAATACGTCGGTTATGTAACTCAGGCTTACCAAAGGGTCGCTCTGCGTTCCATAATCCACCGCTATTGCAAAGATACCAATTGCCGCCGCTATAACCATAACCGCAACTAAAACCGTTTTCATCTTCATATCAAAATTCCCTCTCTTAAGTTTATTCCGGGTCAAGACCGAAACTTACCGCAATAGCGTCATCCACACGTTGCATAAGTCGGTCATCAAGGCGTCCCATCCGCTCTTTTAGTCTCTTTTTATCAATTGTTCGTATCTGTTCTAAAAGAATTACAGAATCCTTTGAAAGGCCAAAACTTCGAGCACCAAGTTCTATATGAGTCGGAAGTCTTGCCTTGTTTATTTGTGATGTGATTGCCGCTGCAATCACCGTGGGACTATGGCGGTTTCCAACATCGTTCTGGATAATAAGCACCGGGCGAATACCACCTTGCTCACTTCCTACGACGGGACTTAAGTCCGCATAGTATATATCCCCTCTTCTGATTGTATGATCCACGCATTTCACGCTCCGCAGAAAATATAGTCGCCGTTTTTTATCCGACAACTGTATTTTTCCCACAGCTTCGTGCTTTTTAGTCATACCTTTAAAAATTTTTTCGTTATGACCTTTTCTCGGCTTAATTTATTCTATGCCGAAACATGCAAATTGCTACTTGTCCACGCAAACTCTGGGCACACGCTTTGCAATGCCCGTGCAAATCTCATAAACAATTGTGTCTGCACACTCCGCAACAGAATCAATTGAGATATTCTCGCCAAAAAGTTCGGCGATATCTCCTGTCTTGACTGTAATTTCGCTTACATCAACCATACAAAGGTCCATACACACCCTGCCCACAATGGGCGCAAGTTTCCCGTTTATATAGAACTTACCCTTGTTTGAAAGTGATCTGGGAAGTCCGTCGGCATAACCGATGGGAAGTACCGCAACTTTCATATCACGTTCAGCCACATACGTTCTGCCGTAACTTATACTCTCTCCACTCTTTACGTCATGCACATCACAAATGCGAGTAAAAACGGACATAACGGGCTTTAGGTCTATGTTCTCATATCTTCCGTCGGGATAAATTCCGTAAAGAATAATACCCGGACGAACCGCATCAAAAGATAGTGCCTTTTCGCAATGTATGACTGCGGCACTATTTGCCGCATGGCGATACTTAAAGGAAACTCCTGACTCTTCTATAATTTCATTGAATTTCTCAATCTGAGTATCAGTATATGTCAAATCTTCATTATCGCTATCTGCAAAATGAGTAAATATACCTTCAACGTTAAGAATCTTTGCAATTTTTTTAACCTGCTCTGCATTCTTTACCCCAAGTCGTCCCATACCGGTATCAACTTTGATATGCACCGCAACGTTCGGTGCATTTTTTGCCAGAATCTCCGCATATTCAACCGAGGGAACGCTCTGTATAAGGTTGTATTTTTCAAGTTCTGCCATACGCTCCTCATATGTAACGCCGAGGATCAAAATGGGCTTATCAATGCCTCCGTCACGGAGAATTTTAGCCTCATTGATACAAGCGACCGCGAACAGATCAACGTTCTCTTCAGCAAGTGCTCTTGCTACCGGAAGCGAGTCATGCCCGTAAGCATCCGCCTTTACAATTGCAATTACAGGCAATTTTACATATTCCGCTATTGACTTGTAATTCTCACGCAATGCACTTAAATTAATCTGTGCCCACGTTCTGTCAGTTATCATAGTTTGCTCCCTCGCACTTTAAAAAATCAATCTTCATTATAAGTTTTGAATTAAACATAATTTCCGCCGATATCGGCATATATTCCTCGTTAAACGTTGTTCGGTATTCATGTTCTCCATCCTGGAAAACGAGCAGAATCAAGTCACCCTCGCTTCCAATCTGAGACATATCATTAAAAGACCACACCTTGACTAGTTTATGAATAACATTCATCGGCGTCGGTACGTTCATATCCATACCGGTTTCAAGCACCGTATCTTTAAACTTTAAAGTTGCACTAGTCTCATCAATCGTCGCCTCAATCCCCGCAATCGTTGCAGGAGAAATCACTTTAACCTTTGCATCCGTTCCACGCTCATAGTCGTAGGTTACGCGGTATACATCGCTTCTATCGGAAAATTCTGCCCGTATTTCCGCATCAATACTTATGCTCGGTGCACTTCTGTACTTTTCTGAAAGAAGTTTTGCATCATCTTCCTCTCCACATGCAACGAGAAGAAAAAGCGGTAAAAAAAGTGCAATAAATTTTTTCATTTTCATCCCTCATTTCATATAACAAAATATGAAATGAGATTTAAAACTATACGTTACGCAATGCTTTTTTTATCATAAACAGAGTATCCGTAGGTGTCATCCCAAGAGTTCCAAACTCCTCTCTTGCCAAATCCCCTGCAAGACCGTGGATATAAACACCCGCTTTCGCAGCATCAATCGGTTGCATACCTTGTGCAATAAGAGACACAATCAGACCTGCAAGAACGTCTCCGCTACCACCCTTTGCCATTCCCGAATTTCCCGTTGTGTTGACAAACGTCGCTCCGTCTACGTCAGAAACCACCGTATTTGCACCTTTAAGAACCAGAATACATCTGTTTTCCTTTGCAAAATTCGACGCAAACTCCACACGTCTATCCCTTGTGAAATCCGGTACAAATCGTTTGAATTCGCCTTCGTGCGGCGTTAAAACTCTCATGTTTCCGGCACTTTTCAGCATAGATACATCTTGAGCAAGAAAATACAAACTGTCTGCATCAACAACCGTGGGAACTTTTGCATTTACAACAATGTTCTTTGTCAAATCTTCCGCTTCTTGATTTCTTGACAAGCCACAACCGATAAGGCAGGCATCGTATTTTGCATTTAAATCAATTTCCCCACGGGGTAAAAAAATCGGTTCATTTAACTTAACACCTAAAATCGGCAATATTTCCTTTGGCACAGATAAGTAACAAAGGCCGCAACCGGAATTAACCGCCGCTTGGGAGGCAAAAAACGGTGCACCTATATATCGCTCACTTCCGCAGATAATGAGTGCTCGACCGCAATCAAATTTTGACGCGGTATCAGCTCTTACGGGAAGCATTTTGCGGACATCCTCCGCACATATCTTAACCATTGTACTTCCAAATTCGGGGTGAAATCACACGCTTTAAAGACTCAAGCATCTTTTCATTTGGTGTAAAGAGAAGGATACATCTTCCCTCATCGCCAACGCCGGGGTATACAATGCTGTAACACTCACCCTCATCACCCGCACAGTCGTACACGGTTTGAAACTCTTCTTTTAATGCCTTTACATCACGTTCTTCAAGCGAAAATGCTTCCACAGAAGATATATCAACGGACGTTACATTGTTTCTTGAAGATTTAGCGAATATCTTGTCAACATCAAGAGTGTTGTCGTTTAAAATATACTCAAATTCAATATTCTGGCGGCGGATGAGAACAAAAGCACATACAATAATCGCAACAAGAAGTACCGGAATTACCGAAAGCAATGACGGTATAAACGCCAAAATTCCGCAGAGAAGTACCGCAAGAACACCTACTCCTATTTGCACAAGTCTTGCTTTTGCAGATGGTGACCGCTTCACCAACTGTTCATTAAATAACTTATTCATTTCCTACCTCGCTAAATATCGTAAATATTGTGTTCTCCACGTTCAAGGGCAACACTACCTGTACGAGAAAGTTCAATTATGCCGAAAGGTTCTACCATATTGAGCAAGGCTTCTACTCTATCGGTTTTGCCTGTCATTTCAATCGTTATCGTGCGATGTGAAACGTCAATAATACGAGCATGGAAAATGTCCACGATTTGCATAATTTCCGATCTTTCACCACGTTCGGCAACTACTTTTACAATACAAAGTTCACTTGAAACCGACGCATGATCGTCAAGGCGGCGTACCATCTCAACCGGAGTTAACTTTTCAAGTTGGCGAATAATCTGCATTGCTGTTTTTTCATCGCCGCTTGTTATAATTGTAATTCGTGAATACGCGGGATCGTGGGTTTCGCCCACTGCAAGACTGTCGATATTAAAGCCTCTGCGTGAAAAAAGGCCAACAACCTTTGACAAAACACCCGCTTTATTCTGAACAAGTACGGATAAAATGTGTTTTTCCATTATAGTTACTCCTTAACACGATAAATTCCTGTTTCTAAATTTTCAAAATCTACGTCTAACTCCTGTGCTTTAATTCCAAAAGCACTTGCAAGTTTTAAGTAATCAACACTTTGCGGAAGATTTGACGAATATGTCTTTCCGCCAAAATCTGACTTCTGCCAATTCTCAACCATAGCGAGTTTCGCATTGTCAAAAAGTATGGTTGTAATGGACAAATTGTTTGCAGAAACGGTAGCAAGTTCGTTAAAATTCATTCTGAAACTTCCGTCTCCCGCTATATGCAACACTCGCCTTCCGGGATTTGCAACCGCTGCACCGATTGCAGCACCAAGACCGAAGCCCATTGTGCCAAATCCGCCGGGCGTTACGAACAGGTTGTCCTTTGTAAATTCAAACTCCGCCGCACAGCGAACCTGATGTTCGCCAACCTCAGTAACGACTATAGCATCAGGAAATGCTTTTGATAATTTTTCAAAAAACGGTGAACTACTTTCTCTTTTCTTTTTATACCAATTCTTTTCACTAGCAGTAAGACGGCATAAAACCTCACCTGCATCCCCTTCTATGGCAATGACAGGAGTTACGTTTTTGCCAATTTCGGCACGATCGATGTCTATATGGATAAGTTTTTTTGATGCTAGTCCCCTTTGTAAAATTCTGTCGGAAAATCTCACACCGACTGCAATTACAAGATCGGATGCTGCTATTGCATCATTCGCCGTTTTATTGCCAAACTCGCCTAACATACCATAATAGTTTTCCGTGTCATATGGCAAGGTATTAAGCCCCATCATTGTACATACTATGGGACACTTGATTTTATTTGCAAATGCAATTACCTCATCCCGTGCACCCTTTGTGCCACCGCCTAAAAGAAGCACAGGCTTTTCGCTCTCGGCAATCGCTCTATTGGCAAGGTCGATATCACCACGAATTTCCGCCCTTTTAATTTCAATGGGCACTATTTCATTAAAATCACATTTTGCACAAAGAATATCATGGGGTATATCAACCAATACGGGGCCCGGTCTTCCGCTTTGTGCTACATAAAATGCTTCTGCTAATACATCTGCAATCTCTTCAACAGATGCCACCATATAGTTATTTTTTGTTATCGGAATGGTGATGCCCGTTATGTCCGCTTCCTGAAATGCGTCTCTTCCGATAAGTGCAACGTCTGCGTTTGCGGTAATGAATACAACCGGCGAACTATCCATATATGCCGTAGCAATACCGGTTACAAGGTTTGTCGCACCCGGACCGGAGGTTGCAAGGCAAACGCCGCATTTACCGCTAACTCTAGCATAACCATCAGCCGCGTGAGCAGCACCTTGCTCGTGTGACGTCAAAATATGCCGTATTGTCTTTTTATTTTTTCTTAGTTCATCATATAATGGCAGAATATTACCACCCGGATATCCAAACACGGTATCAACACCAAAAGTCTTAAGTGCATCCACAACGATTTGTGCACCTGTTTTTTTCATTTTCTGCCACCTCCTCAAAGATAAAAAGCCTTGTGAAATCATATTTTTCCACATTTTATAGTACCATATTTACTATTTGATGTCAATAAAATATCCCCAAAACAGGCAGCTTGCCGATTGGATTTTATGTTATATGTGTAGAATTTGCAAATAACCACTTTTTTTAGTCTGCGACTTATGGTATAATGCCTTTTAAAGGAGTTTGATTTAATGGAACAGATTAAAGAAAATAAAATGGGAACGGCAAAGATGTTGCCTCTTTTAGTATCAATGTCTCTGCCAAGTATGTTCTCCATGCTCATACAAGCACTATACAACGTTGTTGACAGTATTTTCGTTGCACGATATGATATCGATGCACTTACCGCGGTATCTTACGTCTTCCCCGTGCAAATGTTTACCATGGCACTTGCGGTAGGTACTGCAATCGGTGTCAACTCCCTTGTTTCACGCCGTTTAGGTGAAAAAAGATTTGACGATGCCTCAAACGGTGCTATGCACGGTATTTTCCTTGCGGTATGCAGTTGGATATTCATAAGCATCCTGGCCGCAATCATTACAAAGCCTTTCTATGCTATGTTCACTGATTCCGAAAAGATTTTCAATATGGCATGTAGTTATTCCAATATTGTTATTTATTTCTCTTTCGGTATTATGCTACACTGTGCAATTGAAAAAATCCTTCAGGCTACCGGCAATATGATTATACCAATGATTCTCCAACTTGTCGGTGCAATCACAAACTTAATCCTCGATCCGATTTTCATTTTCGGCTTAGGGCCCATTCCCGCAATGGGTGTTGAAGGTGCCGCTATTGCAACTGTCAGCGGTCAGATTTTAGCAATGACTTTAGCACTCTTTATTGCCTTCTTTAAAAAGCATGAGATTAAGATTACGTTCAAGGGTTTCAAACTTCATCTCAAGACTATCAAAGACATTTACGTCGTAGGTTTCCCTGCAATCGTTATGCAATCCATCGGCTCGGTTCTTATCAGTTGTTTAAACTTCATCCTCACATCCTTTGGTGAGATTGCGGTTGCGGTGCTTGGCGTTTACTACAAACTTCAGTCTTTCGTGTTTATGCCGGTTTTCGGTCTTACTCACGGTGCAATGCCCATTATGGGTTACTCCTACGGTGCTCGGTATAAAAAGAGACTTCTTTCTGCAGTTAAGTTAAGTGCACTTATCGCATTCGGTATTATGCTCTGCGGTATGATTGTTTTCCTTATTTTCCCCGGAGAATTACTTGCGATATTCGATAACGATGCAGAACTTATTCAAACCGGCATACCGGCGCTTCGCACCATTTGTCTTTGCTTCCCTGTTGCCGGTGTCTGCATTATGCTCTCAACCATGTTCCAAGGAGTGGGAAAAGGAAATTACAGTCTTATAATCTCCCTTATGCGTCAGTTGGTCGTTCTTCTTCCCGCGGCATATTTCCTTTCAAAGTTAGGTCTTGATTACTTCTGGTGGGCGTTCCCCATTGCAGAAGCCATGTCTCTTGCCGCAAGTGTTTTCCTGTTCATAAGACAGTATCATAACGATATTAAATACTTAGACGGTGATAAATAAGAAAAAGGGTGTCGTATGACACCCTTTTATTTTTCGTTTTCTTCGCTGAATTCGGTCATCATTTCTGCTTTTGATGCATTTTTATGACGCTGGTCAACAGCCTTGCCGTTTGGTATCCACGGCTGTTTGTACGGCAACATCAAAAACTCCGGATAACCTTTCCGCTTTTCCTTGTGTTTCTTCATATCTTCCCCTCCGTGACTTATTCTGCCCAAAGAGAAAAGATATAACTACACCAAATATTCCCCTGAATTTAAATTAAATCTTTACAAATACTATTTATGCGATAATTAAAACACGCAATATTGTTCCATATACGCATCCATTTTGGGAAGAAGTTCTGCATATTCAGGAAGTTCGGATAAATACTCACGGATATCACGAACTGTTACGAGTGCGTGCACGCGGATACCGAACTCCTCGCCTACTTCATCAACAGCGGTCTTACCCGCGGTTGTGCCCACCTCACATCTGTTAACTGATATGAACATATCGGTAACCTTAACGTCGGCACATGAGGTAAGAACCGGCATAGTCTCGCGAATTGCAGTTCCTGCAGTTATAACGTCTTCGATAATAATAACTCTGTCGTTATCCTTTGGCTTATATCCTACGATTGAACCGCCCTCACCGTGATCCTTTACTTCCTTACGGTTAAAGAAAAACGGCTTGTCTATGCCAAAATTACGTGCAAGAGCACCTGATGTTGAAGTTGCAAGCGGAATACCCTTGTATGCGGGGCCAAACATTGCATCGAAATTATCGCCGAGAGTTTCTTTAATAAGAGCAGCGTAAAACTCACCAAGTTTAGAATTTTGAAGACCTGTTTTGTAATTACCGGTATTTACGAAATAGGGCGTGTTGCGGCCGCTTTTTGTTACGAAATCGCCGAAACGGAGAACATCGGCACCCATCATAAATTCGATAAATTCACGTTTTGCTTTTGTTAACATTTTAAACTCCACCTTTTTATAAACTGTAATTAGTATACACCAAAACCAAAGGAATAACAAGAGTAAAAAAATACGGTGGCAAAAGCCACCGTATTTTACTTATTCATCATCACTCTCAATAAGTCCGTATCCGCCGTCATTTCGTTTATACACAACGCAGAAGGCCTCGGTCTCCATATCGCGGAAAACAAAGAACTTATGGTCAAGCAGGTTCATTTGCAGTATCGCCTCTTCAACCGCCATGGGTTTAATGGGAAACTTTTTACGTCTTACAAGTTCAAACTCCTCTTCCGGAATTTTAACCTCAAAGTCAGAATCCATATCAAATTTGATGGATCCTTCACGGAAACGCTTTTCAAGACGTGTTTTATTTTTGCGAATCTGGCGGTCTATGGTTACCTGAACAATATCAATAAGGCTCTTTAAATCGTCACCCCGTTGGGATGCTCTGAAAAGTGTTCCGTCATATTTGACGGTAACCTCAATCCAGACTTTGCCGTTTTGCTGACCTACCGTTACGTTTGTATTTGCTTCGTTCTTAAAGTAACGGTCAAGTTTTGACAGTTTCTTCTCCGCATATGCACGAACGGCATCGGAAATGTTGATCTTCCTCTCGGTGAAATTGAACTTCATATGAACATCTCCTTTTTAATTGTCTACAAAGAGCCTTGTCTTTGCACCTTTATTGTAACATATCAAAAAGAAGATTTCAACAAAAAATCAAAAATTTATGTAAATTTTATGTGAACTTTAACCAATCGCTACATAAGGTCGCAAATTGCACGACTGAAAGCAACCGGATCCTCCGGCAAAATACCCTCAATAAGTTCCGCCTGAGTGTAGAGAAGTTCTGCGTACGTTTTGATTTTATCCTCGCCGAGTGATGCCTTTAGTGCCTCAAAAACCTTGTGCTCCGCATTGATTTCAAGTATACGATTTGCACGAACGGTCTCAGAATTAGGCATGGCATTAAGCACCTTTTCCATTGACGTAGAAATACCTCCCTCAGTGGTAAAACACACCGGACAGGTATTAAGGCGATTTGAAAGTCTTACGTCTGCTACCTTACCGGAGAGTGCTTCCTTAATTGCTTTTATAAGTTCTTCATTTGCATCGGTAAGGTTTTTAATTTGCTCCTTTTCTTCCTCGGTTTCCAGACCAAGGTCGCCATCGGTGACTGATTTAAACTCCTTGCCGTCATATTCTCTCATCATTCGCAGTGCAAATTCATCCACATCCTGTGTGAGATATAGAATTTCCATACCACGTGCCTTTACCATTTCGGTCTGCGGCAGATTTTCAAGTTTTGCAACACTTTCACCGCTTACGAAATAGATAAATTTCTGCTCTTCTTTCATACGGGACACGTATTCTTTAAGGGTTACGCCTTTCTCCTCTGTGGATGACTTGAACAAGAGAAGATCTGCAAGTTTGTCCTTATTTTGTCCAAATCCGTCATATACGCCAAATTTTAGTTGTCTGCCGAATTTTTCAAAGAACTTTTCATAGTTGTCACGATCATTATTGAGCATATTAAGAAGTTCATTTCTTATTTTCTTCTCGATACTCGTTGCAATAACACGAAGTTGACGATCATGCTGAAGCATTTCACGGGAAATATTAAGAGAAAGATCCTGTGAGTCAATCAGGCCTCTTACAAAACTGAAATAGTCCGGCAGAAGGTCCGGGCATTTTTCCATAATCATAACTCCGTTAGTGTAAAGTGCCAGACCTTTTTCATAATCACGTGTGTAATAATCATACGGTGTGTTTGCAGGAATGAACATAAGCGCAGTATAACTTACCGCACCCTCTGTACTACTGTGGATTGTACGTGCCGGTGCCTCATAATCGTGGAATTTGGTCTGATAAAATTCACTATACTCTTCTTCGGTAATCTCACTTCTCGATTTTTTCCATATGGGAATCATGGAATTCAAAACTTCATTTACAATGACCGTTTCGTATTCACTTTCGCTACCCTCTTTGAGTTGACGGCGTTCCATATCCATTTTGATAGGATATCGGATATAATCGGAATATTTACGAACAAGTGAGGATATACGAAGTGGTTCTAAAAATTCGTCATAATTTTCATCCTCGGTATTTTCTTTGAGTGTGAGGATAATCTTTGTGCCGATTTCCGATTTTTCACAAGGTGATATCGTATATCCGTCCGCACCGTTTGATTCCCAAGAAAATGCGGTATCGCTTCCATCTGCACGGCTTTCAACACGGACGTTGGAACTTACCATAAATGCCGCATAGAAACCCACGCCAAACTGACCGATGATGTCCACATCTTCCATTTTTTCTTTCTCCTGCTTGAACGCAAGAGACCCGCTCTTTGCAATAACGCCGAGATTTTCTTCGAGTTCCTTATCGTTCATGCCGCAACCGTGGTCGCTGATTGTTATTATTCTGTTCTCTTTATCAAGTGAAATGTCAATAGAAAGAGATGCACGGTCAAGGCCGCTTTCTCCCCTGCTCATAGCGTTATAATAACGCTTATCGGTTGCATCACTTGCATTTGAGATAAGTTCACGCAGGAAAATTTCACGATGCGTGTAGATTGAATTTATCATTAAGTCCAAAAGGCGTTTCGACTCCGCCTTAAACTGTTTTTTAGCCATTTTATTTGTCCTCCCGCAGGTTTAATAACCCAATTCCTCATTAACGATAATAACGTTTATTCTGCCCTTTACACGCTGTTTTGCAGATACAAGGTAGTTACAGCAAATTCGCATATCAGATGCACAACCTGAGCACATTTCACCGTCAAGGCCAACGCACTCGCCCTGTGCCTCGCAATAAGTTTTACAATTGAGTCTCTTTGTGTTCATCGGTGCCGCAATTTCTTTTACGCGACGCACCGCCGCATCTAAATCCGGCACGATTTTATTCACGCCCACAACCATAATTATCTTTGTAGGTCCGTAGCAGATTGCGGCAATGCGGTTTGAATTGCCGTCAACATTATATAGTTCACCGTTTTCGGTGACTGCATTTGAGCTTGTGAGATAGAAATCTGCAGAAAAAGACGCCCTGTAAATCGCTGTAATTTCTTCAGGTGTTAGACCGGGTTTATTACGGTCCAAGTATTCACAATAACCTGTTAAAAGGAAGTCACGTACGCCACATTCTTTAAGCGTTTCCGAACCGCCGTGTGATACTACCGAGCCTTCGGGAATCATCTTTTTAATTACATCTACAACGTCGTGTTTACTTTCAACAAAAGTTGCATTTATTCCGTTTTTTTCAAGTGCTGCCATCGTTTTTTTGATTTTATCCATATGAGTCACTCCTTTTATTATATTTTAACACAATGCAAACTATAAATCAAATAAAAAGGATCCTCCGCTATCGCAGAGGATCTTTCTCTCTAACTTTGGATGGCATATTCGAATCCATCGGTACTTTTTCGTCTTTTTTCGGCGGTCGATTTTGGGCGTTATTACCATCCTGTTTAATCGGCTCTTTTTGAGCAGACGGTGCTTCTTCGTTTTTATCTTTTGAAGGGTACGCAGACTCCTCCGGTCGTTCTTTGACATTTTCGCCCATACTTCTATCGCCATTATCCACATCGTCCTGACCATGAATATCTCTAGATTTTTCGTCCGTTTTGTCATTAACATCATCATACGCCTGTGACGGCCTATCAGTTTTTTCCTGATCTTCCGATGCAATCATAGACTCTGTTTTCGGCGATTCAGTCATTTTGTTTTCGTCCTCAGGTGCAGGTTTTGGCTCGACTTCTTTTATAACCGGAAAATCCTCCTTCGGCTTTTTAAAATCACCTTTATCTGCATCTTTTTCAGGCGGTTCAACTTTTTCTATCTTTTCATTGTTTGGTTTCTTTTTTTCTTCATTTATAGCGGGTTTCTGTTCCTGCTTATTTTCGACTTTTCGTTCCTTAATCGTAGCCGTTTCAATTTCATGTGACTTTTCGATTGTACTATCTTCCATTTGCTTGTTTGCAATTATAGCATCAATTTCTTTGGTTGTTTTATTCTGAAGTTTTTCGGCATTTCCGCTCTCATCGCCACCGAAAACCACAGAAAATTCTTCAATTAGACGTTGACGTTTTACTGATATCCCGTGCACATTAGCCTTGCGGCATTCTTCGTCATTTGTGTTTTTAACGACCAGGTTATATTTTGTACTCTTGTACTTATCCTCAACTTTGGAAATCGATTTGCGAACTTTTTCTCTACTTTTTGAAACATTGATTTCTATCTCATTGTTCTCTTCAGTAAGAAACCCCTCTTCTTCGCATTTGATTATTACTTGATTTATACTGTCTTCAACATTTCCCGATGATATCTCAATAAATTTTGCGTCATCATTTAGCGGAGTGCAGTCAATAACCATATCAAAATAATTCAAGTCAAGACGAACGCTGGGATTTATATCAATATAGAGATAACTGTACGGGGTATAATAAAATTTATAAGCAAATGTGGAGGATATAAGACAGAGTGCGATGCATGCAACGATTTTAAGAGTATTTATGAAGGATTTCCCATTCGCCCTGACTCGCTGTCCGATTGTGTATTTCTTGTTTTTAATATTCACAAACATACCGTCGTCCTTGAGAACGATTGCACAATCGTCTTTAATATCCACTATCAAACCTTTCATATTCCCCCACCTTTCTTTAAAAATTTTAAGTATTCTGAAATTATTTCATACTCACCACTCAAGATTACTACACAAGCAATTATGTATTTTCTGTGACGCTCAATAAGTTTCTCATTAACTTTAAGTGCATCAATTATTTTCTTCGTCGGCAACATATGTTTCTCTTCAATAGTTTTAATCAATTCCCCATGTTCCAATATAAATTTAATTACCTTCTTGCACCCAAGTTTTGTCTTGAATGACTTCGGTGTACACTGTGGCAAGTCAAAAAACGATATGTCATATTTTTCAAGTTCTTCCCGCACACATTCAATTTCAATCGCAGCATCCGATACTCCTGCCTGGGGGTCCTCAACATCAAACTCAGTTTCCTCATCATTTACTATGCTGCTGAACGGGATTGTACCATTGTTTTCTCGATATTCTTTTCTTAGCCAATCTGTGACTCGTGAACGGATCATAACCCCTGCAAACGATAAAAACTTGCCTCTGGATGAGTCGAATTTATCAATCGCCTCATTAAAAGCAAGCATAGCAACAGAACAGGCATCATCATCTCTGGTAATACGTCTACCAAGTGTTTTGCCTGCAGATGACAATATGAAGTTTAAGTAATCGCCTAAAAGTTCATTTCTGATCAAATCGTCCGATTTTGCTTTCAGTACTTTTTCTTCTAATTCCATCCCTGCTACTACCCTACCTTATGGGGGCTGCGACTGCAGCCGCAGCCCCTGATCTTTGTTATTCTACTACGATAGTTCTGCTGTCATTGTCCCAATCCACGTCAAGACCAAACGCCTCAGCAACAAATCGAATCGGTACAAGTGTTCTACCCTTGCAAATCTCAGGTGCAACCGCTAGTTCCTTTGACTCACCGTTAACACTGCCGGTCAAACTTCCTATCTGTAAAACGATTACCGTTTCATCTTTGGTGATAGTAATTGTTTTAGTATCATCGTCCCATTTAACTTCAGCACCATATGCCTCTGTAACCGCCCTTACCGGAACAAGAGCACTGCCTTTGTGGATAATCGGTTTAATATTATCGTACTTTTCATAATCCACCGCTTCTCCGTCAATAAAAGTGTCAACGGAATCGTCGTTTTCTGCTTTCTTGTCCTTAGCAATTTCATCTAAAAGTTCGTCTCTTGCTTCCTTATCGCAATGCTTAAACAAACCCTTAATGCCATTCATATACTCTTTACGTTCCGGCTTTTCCTTCTTCATTTCCGCTTTTTTCTCACGGAAACCTTTCTTGTCCATAGGTTTCTTTTCGGGTTTTTCATCCTTATTTCCCGTTTCCTCGGTAGTGTCGTCCTCACTTACCGTCTCGTCAGTCGTATCTCCCGTTTTTTCTGCAATTGTGTCATCAGTGTTTTCTTTTTCTGTAGTTGTCGAATCTTCAGTCTCCGGTTTTGCAGGCATTTCCGGCTTTTCAGGTTTTTGCGGTGCCTCAGGCTTTACCGGTGCATCTTCCTTTACAGGCTTTTTAGGTTTTTCAGGACGCTCTGTCTTTTCAGGGTGTTCTGCTTTTTCGAGTCTTGCTTTTTCAACGGTTTGTGTTTCACTAATTGTGGTATCTGTGGTTGTGTCTGATGCAAATGCTACGCAATTTGCTACAATAGAAAGTGATAATAGTGCGATTACCAATACTTTTTTCATAAAAACATCTCCTTGATTTTTAATTTTTATTGGTACTATATATTTCGCACAGTATTGTAAAATTTTTGGGGGTGTTTTTAAGAATTTTTAAATATTACAACTATTTTTTCATCTGTCGCAGGAAAAGTAGTACCGCAAGAATAAACGCAACGGCGGCATAACCTATTACCCACCACAGGTGCGGAAAAATCCCCGCGAAATCGCCATTTAGCACGGCTCTTTCCATTTCAACGCTATGGACAAAAGGTAGTGCATATGCAATTTTCTCAAACACGCCACCAACAAGGTCTAAGTCAAACCAGATACCCGAAAGCCATGCTGATAGATTCGTAAGCAATGCACCGCAAATACCGCCAACCTGCTTATCGTTCAGTACGCTTCCGCAAAGAAGTCCCAGAGCGACATATAGCATTGATACAGGAATAATATAAAGCACCGCATACAGAATATTAATCGAAACCTCAAGTCCTAAAGCGATCGCTGCAAGATAGCAAATTATGCACTGAGCGACCGAAATGGGTACGATTGGCAATGTGTAGCCTACTATAAAATCAAGTGGTGTCATAGGCGTTGTGTAAAGACGCTGTGTCAGCGAACTTCCCCTATCCTTTGCAATAATGGTTGCTGAGAACAAAGTCATAAAGGAAAGCCCGAAAACGGTTATACCAGGTGTAAGATGTTGTATTTCAAATAAATTAACAGGTACGTTTGCTTGTATTGCACTGAGTAAGAGTATGAGAACAAGCGGGAAGCCAAGACCGAAGCCAAGATTTAACGGATCTCGCAATATCTCCTTTGTATTTCTTTTTGCAAATATCAACATTCTCATTTATCACACCCCCGAACAATGCGGACAAATGCCTGCTCGAAATTGTCCGTACCCGCAATTTCCTTGATTTTGTCCGCCGTATCGCAGATAAGCAATTTACCATCTTTCATAATCGCTATACGGTCGGAAAGAGCCTCCGCCTCTTCCATATAATGGGTGGTAAGCACAATTGTAACCTTCCCTTTTAGTGAGCGGATAATATCCCATAAATCGCTACGTGCAAGTACGTCAAGGCCAAGCGTGGGCTCGTCTAAAAACAATATCTCCGGCTCGCCTATAAGTGCCATGGCAATACTGAGTCTGCGTTTATATCCGCCCGATAGTTTACCTGCCTTTTTCTTTATAATCGTCTCAAGTCCAAGTAATTTTAAAAGTTCTGCAATTTTTGTATCTTTCTTATCCTTACCAAATCCGTGAACACCGCAGATAAGTTCGAGATTTTCATAAACGGTAAGTCCGGGGGCAACTGCGGTTTCCTGCGGTGATACAGCAATGATTGATTTTACCGCGGTTGTGTCTTTAGAAATGCTTTTGCCATTTAAAAACGCGTCTCCGCTTGTGGGTTTTGTAAGGCACGAGAGCATTTTTATCGTAGTTGTTTTTCCTGCACCGTTAACACCGAGAAGAGAAAACAATTCGCCTCTTTTTATGCTTAGGTTCAAATTGTCAACCGCAACGGTATCCTTGTATTTCTTAGTTAAACTTTCTATTCTGATTGCTTCCATTTTTAATCCCCTATTCCGTAGTGCTTCCTCATTCCCTGATAGGCGTCTGTCAGCATTCTGCTGACCAGATTCCAATCAATGTCCACAAAACCCGTTACAAACATCGTGGCAATACCGTGAACGTATGCCCACATTTCAAGATGAAATAGTCTCATATTTTCGTCATTAAGTCCCGTACTGTCACGCACAATATTTTCAACTAAATTTCCGAATTCAAATTCCTTAGAATAAGTCTCCCCCGTTCGATCACGCATATAGAGGAGTTTAAACAACTCTTTTTCCTCTTTTGCAAAACGGATGTAAGCCATACCACTTGCCTTATACGGCGGGAACTCTCCCCGCTCTATCTCACGCTTTATATATTCATCACACAACTCATTTGCTCTTAACACAACGGCAATGTGCAATTCCTCCATAGTTTCAAAATTTGAGAATATCGGCTGTGTAGAGCATTTCAAAACAGACGCAATCGTCCTTGCGTTAACACCTTGCACACCGTAACTTCGCACTATACCGATTGCGGCATCTATAATACTGTCTTTTGTTATTCTAACTTTGGGTGGCATACCGCACCTCCTTAAAATATCAATCGTTATATATCATCTGTTATTTTAGCATCTTTGTTATGAAAAGTCAATAAAAAAACAAGCGTCCGCATACAGCGAACGCTTGTAGATAAGCATATAGGTTTATTTATTTTTAATCGCCTCTAACAAATTGATAATTTCCGCAAAAGCAAGTAAAAGAAGTCCGCTACCTATAGAACCTCCCCACCAAATACTCGCAATTTCAATGGAAAACTTCTTAACCATCCATGCATCACACTCTGAATGCATCTCGTACTCAGTGTATCCCTGGGTACAACCTAAAATAATTCCGCCGACAATAACGATAATCGCTACAATCGTTAATATAATGGCAATAGTATTCTTTCCTTTTAACGCAAACATAACTATACCTCACATTTTTTAATTTTGAATAAACTAAACTCCACAACTTGAGTTGTGGAGTTTGAAATATAATAATCTTCTGACTAACGCTTGGAGAACTGCGGTGCACGACGTGCAGCCTTGAGACCGTATTTCTTACGCTCTTTCATTCTCGGATCACGAGTTAAGAAGCCAGCCTTCTTAAGGATCGGACGGAACTCCTCATTAACGGAAAGGAGTGCACGAGCGATACCGTGACGGATAGCACCTGCCTGGCCGGTAACGCCACCACCGGTAACGGTAGCAACGATGTCAACCTTATCGGTCATCTCGGTAGCAACGAGCGGCTGACGAACGATGAGTTTTAAGGTATCGAGACCAAAGTAGTTATCAAGCGTACGGTTGTTGATGGTAATAGTACCGGAACCGTTGGGATAAACATGAACTCTTGCAACGGAAGATTTTCTTCTACCGGTGCCATATAAATAAGGCTTTTTAGATTTGTACATATTCATTTACCTCCCGATTAAGCCTGCTCGTAAGCAACGGGCTTCTGAGCATCATGACCATGATCCTCGCCACTGTATACTTTTAAACGAACGAGCGCATGCTTGCCAAGAGAATTCTTGGGGAGCATACCCTTAACTGCAACTGTCATTGCAAGTTCCGGCTTTTCCTTCATAAGGATGCGGTACGGAACCTCTTTGAGGCCGCCTGCATAACCGGAGTGTGTGCGGTAGTACTTATCAACCAACTTGTTGCCGGTGAGGATAGCCTTATCCGCATTTACGATGATTACGAAATCGCCGCAGTCAACATGAGGAGTAAAATCAGCCTTATGCTTACCACGAAGAAGAACAGCAGCCTGAGCAGCGGTACGGCCGAGGGGCTTGTTAGCAGCATCAAGGATGTACCATTTGCGGTCTACTGTGTTCTTGTTTGCCATGAATGTAGACATAACATAAACCTCCAAATTTTAATTCAGTCCTTGGATTTTCCCAAGAGATATGAAAAACGAACGGTTCTTTTTAAAAAAACATTCACTTTTCATATCACTTGAGGTATAATACTTTTAGGACCTATAATGTTATAACATATTTGAATTTCTATGTCAACACCTTTTTTCAAATAATTTAATTTAGCACAGTGCAAACTTTAAAATGCTCCCAAATGCTCCGTTTTTCTCCCAAATGCTCAAAACGCAATTTATTTTTTAGTGAGGTCAGATATGCAACGAATACTTAGTTTAACAAGAAAATGCGTGCAAGAATACGAAATGATACAGGATGGCGACCGTATCGCAGTAGGCGTTTCAGGCGGTAAAGACTCGGTTTTACTCCTTGCCGCACTTAACGGTCTTTCAAGATTTTATCCTAAAAATTTCTCGCTCCACGCAATCACTATTGATATGGGTATGGGCATGGACTTCTCCCCCATTACCCGTTTTTGTGATTCAATGAACATAGGTCACACCATAATCCCGTCGAATCTAAAAGAAATTATCTTCGACATACGCAAAGAGTCCAATCCTTGTGCACTCTGTGCAAAAATGCGGAGAGGCATGCTCAATGATGCGGTTAAGGATTTAGGTTTTAACAAAGTTGCATTGGGACACACCTTTGACGATGCGGTAGAGACTTTTATGCTCTCCCAGGTTTTTGAGGGCAGAATTTCCTGTTTTATGCCGGTTACTTACTTAGACCGTTCAGACCTTACCACCATTCGTCCGCTTTTGTATATAAATGAAGGACAAGTACGCAGTATAGTAAAACGAGAGAATCTTCCCATTATATCAAACCCATGTCCCGCAAACGGCAACACTAAACGTCAGGAGATAAAAGAACTTTTACGTGAAATGAACGACCGTTATCCGGGGTATCGTGAAAGGATTTTCTCTTCCATGCAACGCCTCCCGCTTGACGGTTGGAAAATCACCGGTGAAACGAGAAACACAAAAGTTTAGTCTGTACAAAAAGAAAAAAATAAACTATACTATAATCAATATCAAAAAGGAGAAATGAGACTATGAAAAAGCCTATAGTAACAATTGAATTTGAAAACGGCAACACTTTACAAATTGAGTTATATCCGAAGATTGCTCCCAACACGGTTGCAAACTTCATCTCCCTTGTAAAAAAGGGTTTTTATGACGGTGTCATCTTCCACCGTGTAATCCCCGGCTTTATGATTCAGGGTGGTGATCCCAACGGAGTTGGTATCGGCGGTCCCGGTTATTCCATTCGTGGTGAATTTACCGCAAACGGTTTTGAGAACAACCTCCAGCATCTCCGCGGTACAATCTCTATGGCACGTACCCAAGATCCCAACAGTGCAGGCAGTCAGTTCTTCATTATGGTTGACGACGCTCCTCATCTCGACGGTCAATATGCGGCGTTCGGCCACGTTATCAGTTCAATGACAGAAGCGGACAGAATTGTGTCCGTTCGTCGTGATTTCCGTGACAAGCCTCTTGAGCCGCAGGTTATGAAAAAAGTTACCGTAGAGACTTTCGGCGAAGAGTATCCCGAACCTGAGAAAGTTTAAGAGGTATACTATGAATTCGGTTTTCGAACTATGCACGGCGGCAAAATCCGCCTCCTATGAGATCGCTCTTCTCGATACCGAGAAAAAGAACAAAATTCTTTGCGACATCGCAGACGCAATCATATCAAAAAAGGATATGTTAATCTGCGAAAACGAGCGTGATATTGCTATCGCAAAAGAAAACAATATGCGTGAATCACTTATTGACCGTTTAACCCTCACCGAGGCACGAATTGAGGCAATGGCGGAGGGTGCTCGTCAAGTTGCAACGCTCCCCGATCCTATCGGCACAACGCTTTCAGATATTACCCGTCCCAACGGTATAAATATCAAAAAAGTTTGTGTCCCGCTTGGCGTTATAGGAATAATTTTCGAGTCACGTCCGAACGTTACGTTGGATGCCGCCGTTTTGTGCTTAAAATCCGGCAATGCCACGGTTTTACGTGGCGGAAAAGAGGCAATATATTCCAACATGGCAATCACCGCCGTTATGCGTGAGGTACTTGCCGAAAACAATGTTTCGCCCGACGCAATCTGCCTTATTGAGGACACAACACGTAACTCTGCTAGTGAACTTATGAATATGAAAGGTCTCATTGACGTACTCATTCCGCGTGGCGGTGCAGGGCTCATCCGTGCGGTTGTTGAAAATGCAAAGGTTCCGGTAATCGAAACAGGTGCAGGTAACTGTCATTTATACGTGGACAAACACGCAAACCTTGAAATGGCGGTAAATGTTCTCACAAATGCAAAATGCTCCCGCCCATCCGTTTGTAACGCGGTAGAAACCGCACTTGTTCACGCAGACGTTGCGGAGTCCTTTTTACCCAAATTAAAAGAAGCACTTTCACCCTACAACGTTGAAATCAGAGGTGATGCAGAATGTGCAAGAATCATTCCCTGCTCCCCTGCAACAGACGATGATTGGGAAACCGAGTATAACGATTTCATTTTGGCAATAAAAATTGTAAAAGACATAAAAGAAGCAATCGCACATATCGCACGATATAATACTATGCACAGCGAAGCAATTATCACCGATGACACTGCAAGTGCAGAATTATTTACCAAATCCGTTGATGCAGCGGCGGTTTACGTCAACGCATCCACTCGTTTTACCGATGGGTTTGAATTTGGCTTAGGTGCGGAAATCGGCATATCTACGCAGAAGATGCACGCACGAGGCCCTATGGGACTTGAGGAACTCACATCCATTAAATATTTAATACACGGTAATGGTCAAATAAGATAGCGATAAAACTGTCAAAAAACAGGTAATACACAAGTATAGTATTACCTGTTTTTGTTTTTATAACAAAAATCTCTATTTTTCCTAACTACATAAAACAACAATATTATACAAAAAAGTTGTATTTTCAAATTGGCCGTGATATAATAAAATTGTATTAGTGTATTTATGCCTTAAGGAGGTATGTTATATGGCACAAATTGCCGATGTTATTAAGTATGAAGGTGACAATAGCACTTTCATCTGGAAACACCCTTGTGAAGACTTTAACAGTCTCACCCAACTTATCGTTCACGAAAGCCAAGAAGCAATCTTCTTCATGAATGGTCAGGCACTTGATTTATTCGGTCCCGGCCGTTACACACTTGAGACTCAAAACATCCCGAAGATCGGTAAACTTTTAAACCGTTCAACCGGCGGTGATACCCCCTTCCATTGCGAAGTGTACTTTATAAATAAAACAGTACAGATGGCAATTAAATGGGGCACTGACAGTAAAGTTCGCTTTATAGAGCCTACATACGGTGTTCCGCTTGAACTCGGTGCATCAGGTGAAATGAACCTTATGGTCTCCGATCCGAGAAAACTTCTAATTAAAATTGTAGGTACAATGAACGGAATTGCATGGGACGATCGCACAAGTGGCGGTTTCACAAAATCCCTTTCCTCCTCTTTCCGCCCGCTCATCTCCACTGCAGTAAAGACCAATTTATCCGCATGTATCAAGGCAAACAACATAAACATCCTTGAAATCGACGAGAGTCTTTCCCTCTTGTCCGATGTGCTCAAGCAGCAGATAATCCCCGGTTTTGAAGAATACGGCCTTACCATTCCCGAATTCTACGTTACAACCGTTGTTCTGCCCGAATCTGATCCTAGTTTCAAGCGTATACGTGAGTTACATACAATCTCTCTACAGCAGAAAATGATAGCCGCTGAGGCTGCTATCAAGACCGCTCAGGCTGAATCTGCAGCAGTTGTAACCGCCGCAGAGCGTCAGGCCGTATTAGAGCGTGAAACAACCGCAACTGAAATCGCACGTCGTGAGGCGGAACGTGACATTATCCGTGCACAAGCAGAGGCTCAGGCCACTAAACTTTCCGGTTTTGCAGAGGCTGAGGTTATGCGTGCCAAAGGTTATACCGAGAAGGATGTTATTCAGGCAGGCGTTCAGGCTGCATATGCAGAAGGTATTGGCAATATGACCATCACCGGAGGTGGTGGCGGCGTTGCAGGTGATATGATCGGCCTTGGCGTCGGTATGGCTGCAGCCGGTGCGGTAAGCGGCCCGATGAGTGAAATGTTCAAGGGTATGGGTGCAGGTTTTGCAACCGAGTCCCAACCTGCTGCTAAAATCACCTGCCCCAACTGCAATAGCGAAGTTCCCGAAAACTCGAAATTCTGCCTTGAATGCGGAACAAAGATAGAAATACTCGGTGAAAACGAGATGCTTTGCCCCGCTTGCGGCAAGAAGACCGCAAAAGGCAAATTCTGTATGGAATGCGGTGCATCACTTGTGGCAAAATGTCCTAAGTGCGGTGCCGAACTCCCCAACGGTGCCAAATTCTGTCTTGAATGCGGCGAAAAACTTCAATAAGGAGTGGTTAAAATGAAGAAAACTTTCAAAGCCTATTTAGGCGTATGGGCAATTTTATTAGTCACATTCAACGTTCTTGCATTTGCTCTGTTCGGATTTGAGAACACCGCTAAATTCACCGGTGGTTTTTGGGCAGGTTATGGTTTCATTACCGCGGCGCTTGTCGGACAGTTGATATGTGCAAAGATTTTCTTTAACGAAAAATCCAACGAAAAAACGTTCTATACCCTGCCGTTAGTCACACTTAGTTGGATCGGCCTTATAATTACCTTCATAGTTGGCAGTTTATGTATGGTCGTTCCCATGATTCCCTATTGGGTTGGCATTGTGGTTTCCATGCTTGTCCTCGCAATAACCGCAATTGCTGTCATCAAGGCTAGTGTTGCGGCAGAAGCAGTTGAGAAGATTGACACAAAAATCAAGACGCAGACGTTTTTCATTAAATCCCTCACCGTTGATGCAGAAGGTCTTATCGCAAGAGCAACTACAGATGAAATCAAGGCGGAATGTAAAAAGGTTTTTGAAGCGATTCGTTATAGCGATCCGATGTCCTCCGATGCACTCTCCGCTTGTGAAAGTCAGATATCAATAAGATTTGCAGACCTTTCCGATGCTGTTAAAGAAAACGACGTCGAGGCAGTTAAATCATTTGCAAAAGAAGTTCTCATCTTGCTTGATGAAAGAAACAAAAAGTGCAAATTATTCAAATAAATAAAAAATCAGGTAATGCTTATGCATTACCTGATTTTTATTGTTTTCTTAAATTAGTCCTCGCAACCGCAGTCACAACCGCAGTCGTCCTCGTCATACTCAAACTCAAGTTCTTCGCCGCAATTGGGGCAGATCATACCGCCCTCTTTAGCAAGAGACGCATCTAAATTGATGACATCACCGCATGTGGGACAAACAACGGTGTAGTAGAAACACTCTCCGTCACAGTCACAATCATCAAAGTCGTCATCACAATCACAGTCGCAATCATCGCAATCGCAATCACAGTCGCCGTGACACTCATCAATTGTGGTCTCGATTTCAAGAAGTTCCTCGGCAATTTCATCAAGTTCATCTTCAATCTCAATAGTTGCCTCTTCAATTGCACTTACTTTACTTGCAAGTTCGTCAACTAAATCGATAAGAGCCATAATAAGTTTGCCTTCTTTTTTATCTGTGTCAAGTTCCATTCCTTCTGCAAGGCCTTTTAAGAAAGCCGCTTTCTGCATAATGTTCTGATCCATAATAAATCTCTCCTTTGATTAAAATTCAAATACCCCCGCTTTAGGCAGGGGTATTATTTTTTATGCCTTTGCTCGCTCTAAGTACTCACCTGTCTCGGTATCAAGTTTAATCTTATCACCGATATCGATAAAGAGCGGAACACGTACTTCAGCACCGGTCTCAACGGTAGCGGGCTTGAGTACGTTAGTGGTGGTATCACCCTTAAAGCCCGGCTCGGTTTCAGTGATTTCAAGTACAACGTGCTTCGGCGGTTCAACACCGAAAACAACCCCCTTGTAAGAAAGAACCTTAACGGTCATATTCTCCTTAACGAACTTGAAACTATCGCCTAATTTGTCTGCGTTGAGGGGAAGCTGCTCGTAACTTTCAAGATCCATAAAGTAGAAGAGTTCGCCATCGTTGTAGAGATATTCCATATCCTTACGCTCTACAAATGCGGGCGGGAACTTGTCGGTGGGGTTGAAGGTACGCTCAACAACTGCACCGGAAATTACGTTACGAAGTTTGGTACGAACGAAAGCCGCACCCTTACCCGGTTTTACATGCTGGAACTCGATTACCTGAAGAACCTGTCCATCCATATCAAATGTAATACCATTTCTAAAATCGCCTGCTGTTACCATCTATGTTTTCCTCCATTACAAAATTTTCTACATTTGCTATCTTATTCTACAATATTTTTTCCGACTTGGCAAGTGTTTTCTTATACTATTTTCAAAAGTCCTTTGAGAGCGAGAATATAACTCTCTCCACCGAAGCCGCAAATCACGCCTTTACATACCCCTGCAAGGACGCTTTTATGCCTGAATTCTTCTCTTGCGTGTACGTTTGAGAGGTGTACTTCAACACACGGAAGCTCAATAGCGGAGATTGCATCTCGAATTGCAATGCTGTAGTGTGTGTACGCACCGGCATTAAGAATAATACCATCCGCCTTACCTCTCGCATCGTGCAGTCGGTCGATAATTTCACCTTCGCAATTAGACTGATAAAACTCAACATCCACACCGAGTTCACAAGCGGTTTCTGCAATTTTCGCCTCAATATCGGCAAGGGTTTCCTTACCGTAAATTTCAGGTTCACGCATTCCCAAAAGGTTCAAATTCGGACCGTTTACAACAAGTATCTTTTTCATATCTTAATCCCCTTTACTTTTAAATATTCATCACGCATACTCATAGCATCCTCCGCCTGAGTACCCGCACTTTCGCATATAAACGTCGGCGTATAGCCACGTCTTACGATAATTTCCGCAATTGGCGAAAACTCCGGACCATAAATTTCATCTTCAAAGGTCAGATGCTTCACTTCGCCACTTTTCAAATTATATTCCATTTTAGAAAAATGACTATGAAAACTTTTAACCCGTGAAAAGCCCAATACCTCTTCCATTCTGTCGAAAATAAATTCGTAATCCTTAATTTCACGCAATATGCCAAAATTTCGGGCATTATAATGTCCAAAATCAATGCATGGAACAACCCTCTCGTCAACCAAGCAAAGTTCAAGCACTTCATCAAGGGTTCCCAATTGGTTGGTACACCCCATAAGTTCGGGACAAAGCGTTATATCTCCGTAGCCCATCTCATCCATTGCCGATAATACCTTTTTAAGCGTTCCCTTAGCAATGGACAGTGCCTCTGTCCGCTCCCTTTTCATAAGAGAGCCGGAATGAATGGTAATTCTGGTCGCTCCCATAAGAGATGCAGCCTTTGCACTTTGAAGAACGTAATCCACGGTCTTCCTTTGCCGCTCGTCGTCGGGGTTTGATAAGTTCATATAATACGGTGCATGTATGGACAAAGCAATGTTATATTCCTTCGCAGCAGCACCAATCTTCTTAGCGGTCTCCTCGCCTAATAAAACGCCTCTTCCGCATTGATATTCGTACGCAGTAAGTCCTCTCTCACTTAAATATCGAGGTGCATCACACGAGGATTTGTATCCTGCCCTGGCAAAACTTTCACTATTTCCTGCCGGACCAAAAAGTGCTATTTTTTCTTCCATAAAATCGTCCTCGGTTTGATTGATTTTACTTTAATCGAGAGAATCCCCGCCCATTTGGCACAAAGCACGTCGGTTGTACGTTTATCGCCTATCAGAACGGTCTGCTCCGCCGTACCTCCAAGTTTCGCAAGTGCGTTGCGTACCGCACGTCTCCGCGGCTTTCCACTCTTCCAAAAATATGGAATATCAAGACTTTCGCAAAACTTTTCAACACGTGTACGACCGTTGTTTGAAACGATGGCAACACGTATTCCTTTATCACGCATTGCACAAAACCACGCCTTCACCTGCTCTGTAGGTAGCGGTGTATCATAGTCGGCAAGTGTGTTGTCCAAATCGCAAAGAGCATATCTTATACCACGAGCGTAAAGTTCATCAGGCTTTATTTCATAAATTGTATCAAGTTCAATATCGCCTCGAAATATTTTCATCATTTTCGGGTTTCTCCGTTACATATAGTATATGGAGTATTATACTACATTTTCAGATAAATCTCAAGTAGGAGGCACACAAAATGAAAGAATATTTAGTTTGCAAACCGGATTATGCAAAGAAAACCCGTTTTCTACCCGCACATTTAATATATAAAATTGAAAACGGACACCTTTTTCGCGAACAGATTCCCCTGTCGTTAAATGGTGGTATGATGGTAATAGGAAAAATTGTGGGCAACCTATCACATACGCTCTGTGCAAAAATCATCTCGGAATGTTATCGTTTTAATTTTCACGGTGTTTTTATGAACCTACCTCCTCTCCCTGATGAAAGCACACTTGATTTTGCAAAAACTTTACTCAATATGGCAATAAACAAAAATATCGCTCTGCATCTTCCCCTCACCTATTCAACTTGTGTCGGTGCTTATTTGACAGTTCCTGCAATAAATACAATATGCAGTTTTTCGGAGTATCTTGAAGGTGTTTGCAGTAACTATCCCGATCACAAACTCTCCCTGCAACTCTCAACGCAGCCTATTGCATTCAAAATCCCGCAGGAGACGCCAAATCAAGGCGTACCAATATCCAATCATACTTTAAAGGAATTGCTTGAAAAAAGCGGAGATATCACCTTCTACTCACCTGATCTGTGCACAAATTATTTTTCATGCGGCAATCGTTTTGTAGTCTTTGATACACCATCCACTCTAAAAGTCAAAAGAGACCTGGCAGAACAGTTCGCTTTTGATTCCTGCCTTTATCTAATACCGCCGAAAAGCACCGCGGTTTTGCAAAAACTTGAAGAAAACCTCTAATATCTCTTGCTTTTTCTTATGCCCTTGTGTTATAATACCATTCGTTGGTATATGCACCTATGGCGGAACTGGCAGACGCGCTAGATTCAGGTTCTAGTCGGGGCAACTCGGTGCAGGTTCGATTCCTGTTAGGTGCACCAAATAATAAACCCTTGAAATTACTGTGTTTTTCAGTAATTTCAAGGGTTTTATCATTATCAACCGAATTATACTGTTTTTGCCGTTTTAGGTTTGTCCGTTCCTTCAAAGTTTGTTTTTCCACCTTCTCTTTTCCAGTTGACATTATCCCAAAAACGTGCTATATTAGCATCGAAGTCAACGTTCTGTATGGTCGTCGGGAAATTGGATCCCTTCCTCCCAGCAGAAATGGTTTGACTTCTTTTTTTGTCAAAATCAAGCAGTCTTCCTTCTATTGCCGTCATTTTCAAACTTCGCATATGCTTCCGGTGCAAGTCTCTGCATACCTACACGAACGATCAGCATCATCAACAAAAGAGAGCATATTCCTCAGAATATGCTCTCTTTTTAAAATAATCCGGTTATAAAAATCTCTAAACCTATCGCAATGAGAATTATACCGCCAAGAATTCCTGCTTTTCCGGAAAGTTTTGTTCCTGCACTTCTTCCGATACAAACTCCTGCCATACATATTACAAAAGTTACCGCCGCTATTATAAGTGATGCCCACAATGCTTCTATAAGTTTATAACTTGCTATGGCAAAACCAACAGAGAGTGCATCTATTGACGTTGCAATACCTTGAACGGTCAGAACCCAGAAAGTAAGTTTTGTACCTGCACAAATGTCATCGCTCTCATTTTTAATTCCTTCAATCAACATTTTTCCGCCAATGAATCCAAGTAACGCAAGTGCAATCCACGGAATGAACTTCTCAAACACAACAAAATACTGTACCACGGTGTGAACACATATCCAGCCCACCATTGGCATAAGTGCTTGGAAGACGGCGAATGTTCCCGCAATACCGCACATTTTTCCTTTTTTCATACATGGTTCATTCAATCCGTTTGCAAGTGATACGGAAAAAGCATCCATTGCAAGGCCTATACCGAGCATAATGCTTGTTATTATAAATCTTAAACTAAAAATCATTATGTATCTTTCCTCACAGGTTTTCTAGAAAAAAGCACCCCGGTATTTTCCGAGGTGCTTTAAAATTACTCAGTAATGTAGGGAAGGAGTGCAATGTGACGTGCTCTCTTGATAGCCTCAGTAAGCTGACGCTGATGAGCAGCACAAACGCCGGTCATTCTACGCGGTAAAATCTTGGAACGCTCAGAAAGATAACGACGAAGTTTAGCAACATCCTTGTAATCAATATGTTCTACCTTATCAACGCAGAAGGAACAAACTTTTCTACGCTTACGGTTCTTCATATTCTTATCCATTACGGTTTACCTCCTTATAAATTAAAACGGAAGTTCTCCATCATCACCGAAAAGTTCTTCGAAATCAGAACCCGGTGCAGCAGGTGCGGTAAAATCATTCTGATAACCGCCATTAAAGTCAGCATTCTGCGAAGGTGCAGGAGCTGATGCCGGAGCGGAGAAACCTTCACTCTTCTTGGACTCTGCAAAGAAGCATTCGTCCGCAACCACTTCGGTAGTGGTACGATTATTACCGTCACGGTCTTTCCAATTACGAACCTGGATACGACCGGTAACAGCAACTAACTGTCCCTTACGGAACCACTTAGAAACAAATTCTGCCGTGTTACGCCACGCAACGATGTTGATAAAATCAACGGTCTGCTGACCTTCGGATGCATTGCGAGAGAAACCACGGTCAACAGCAAGAGAGAATGTTACAACAGGAACGTTGCCCTGTGTATAACGAAGTTCCGGATCCTTTGTTAAGCGACCCATAAGGATAGCCTTATTAAGCATAACGTAACCTCCTCTTACTTCTCGTCCTTGCAGACGATGATAGAACGCATAACGCCCTCAGTGATCTTGTAGACACGGTCAAGTTCAGCCGGGAAAGACGGCACACTCTCAAACTCGATAAGAGTGTAGTAACCCTCGTACATATCATTGATAGCATATGCAAGACGGCGCTTACCCCACTCATCAACGTTGGTAATAGTAGCATTCTTCTCGATGAGAGTCTTTACCTTCTCGATGAGTTCCTTCACCTTCTCCTCGCCGGCAGTTAAGTCAGCGATGAAGATTGTCTCGTACTTAGCACTTACTTTTGCCATAGTTTTTACACCTCCTTTTGGACTTTTGGCCTCCACTCCTTGGTGGAAGCAAGGATTTATCTCTATTATTATACCTAATTTTAATCTTTTGTCAAGACTTTTTATTGACTTTTTCTTTTTTTATGGTAAAATTATAGAGTAAATTTAATGGGTGGCAACACCCCATGTATGGAGGAAAACCATGAAAAAAACCTCTTTTCTTTCCCGTGCAGGGATAATCGCCGCAATTTATGCGGTACTCACTCTGGCAGTTCCCTTTATAGGGTTCGGGCCAATACAATTCCGAATAAGCGAAGCAATGTGCGTCCTTCCCCTATTCTTCCCTGAATCGGTTTTGGGACTTTTTATAGGATGCCTTGTTTCAAACTCTGTCGGTATGGCATTTGGTATGACAACGCCTTGGGATATCCTTATCGGCTCCCTTGCAACACTTATCGCTGCCATAATTACAAGGAAAATAAAACAGGATCTTCTCGTTCCCCTGCCCTCCGTCCTGGTAAACGCACTAATGATTGGCACAATGCTTACCTTTGTTATTATGCCGGAATTCAAACTTGTCCCCTTGTTATACAATATTTTAACCGTAGGTCTTGGTCAGTTTTTATCCTGCTATTTACTCGGTATCCCCCTTTTAAAAATACTTAAAAAGAGATTTAAATAACAAACGGCTGTGGTCATAACCCACAGCCGTTATTTTATAATGAAAAAAGATGCGTGGAGAATTCCACGCATCTTTTATTTAGTTTAAGTTATATAACTTATGCCTTTGCACCAAGCCACTTAGCAGCGTTAACACCCTCAAGTGCTACTGCATCGCCGTAAACGTACTCGCCGCTTACTACGAGGTAGGGCTTCGCAATTACTTCCTTACCGAAGTTTGCTTCTGCAATTGCGGTAAAGAGTG
>JAFYQP010000017.1 GCA_017559855.1 Clostridia bacterium
AAACGAGGACTTGGCAGCAGAAATGAAAGCTCGCACAACTTACGACAATCTGCTCCGCTTAATTGATGATCCCGACGTAAGAGATCCGATTAAGTTCTTGCGTGAGCGTGAAATCGTCCACTATCAGCGTTTTGGTGAAGCATTAGGTCAGGTGCGTGAGCATCTTGACTCCAAAAACTTCTTCGCCTTTAACCCTGCATTTGATAAGTAAGAAAAGAAACAAGCGGTGTCAGCCCTCAGTGGCCGACACCGCTTATTTACCTTCAGTTTTCAGCAGGTAACTTCTTATTGCGTAGTATATTGTTATCAATGCGGATTTGGGGGATTTTCCACCCCTTATAACTTTCTCGCAAATAGACTGCACAATAGGATTTTCCGTTATTCCTAATTCTTTCATTCGTTTTGGCAGTGTTTCTCTTTTGAACTCAAGAAAATCGGGTTTAGCAGCATTGTCACAAAATTCAACACTGCTATACTCTTTTCCGATTTGTATAATCTTATTGCAAACTTCATTATCTCCATATAATAAGTCCATTTGTCCTGCATACAATCCGCCGAATGGTCTGCCATCAACATTGTTTAAATATTCTCGTTGGCATAGTTTTATTTTTCTGCTGATTTCTTGTTCGGACTCAAGCACACGTTTTTGTTCTTTCGCCTTTCTACTCACCATTTCGTAAAGTTTTTCGAAAGGTATAGGAGTACAGTTGTTTTCGCGTACGATTTCAACAGACACTATGTCATAGAGATATTCCACAGCCTTTTTGTCGGAACCGGCAGATAATTTTGTATGGATAAACTCAGCGGGAGTCTTACCTAATCGCTCTATAAATGCTTTTTCAAAAGAATTGCTTTTCTTCGGCGTTTTCTTCGAAAATCCATTTCTTCTTGCCTTATAAAGTTTCATAAGATCCCCCCTTTTTGTCTTTTTTAAGAGCGTGAAGCATTATTTTCCTGAGTTCAAGGGTAGTTATGGTCCTTTCTATGTCAAACGATAGGATGCAATATATTCTGCATCTGATTCTATCTTTGGATCATTTTGCTCAAAGATAATATTCAGGTTTCCTTCTTTAGCGGTTAAGTCGAAATGACAGAGGGCGATGCCTATATCAATCATTTGCATATCGAGTTTTGAAGTACGAGCAAAGCCCTTACTGCGTTTTAAGTAAAAGTGAACCGCATTCTCGCTCACGACCACACGCCACGGCTGCTTATTTACCGCAGAGGGGGAAAGTCTTACCATTTCCAAAGCATCACGCCACTTTCCTGCCCTTTCTTTAGATAAGGGTGTATCAAATGAACTATCAAAGAACAGATTTTCAAAGGGAAAACGCTCGTCGGCTTTAATGGATTTTCGCATCATAATTTCACGCAAGGACATCTTTTTTGCGGGATATCCAAGGGGACTTGCACAAGGCATAACCTGGTCGTCATCCATTTCCATAGCATTTTCGAAAGCGGCACGATTCATAGTTCCTCCAAGCCATGTTGTTCCGATACCGAGAGACTGTGCGTACAAAACAAGTGCCTCAAAGGAATAGCCAAATGCCACGCTGAAGTTTTCCGTATATTTGATTTTTCCGCCGATGAATAACTCCGTACCCACCGTAACAGGGCAAGAAAGTCCGTATTCCTTTGCGTTCATAAATTTAAAGTCAACAGGGATTTTGTAAGGGTTTTCTATTGTCTTGGCAAAAGATGTCAGTTTCTCTATATCGGTTTTGGCAAGTTCACGACCGTCGAATGACCTGACACTTCTTCTGTTTTTGATATGTTCTTTAATATTGTTCATACTGCACCCCTAGCAGTGATTAGTTTTTGCAGTTTCACCTCAAATAATCCGTGTTTATTGCAACAGTAGTACAGTTTTCCGCCTCGCATTACGGGAACTCTTACCTCACTGCCCTGTTCGGGATAGAGTTTGATACTAAGCACTCTGTCAAACCGCACGTAGGCGAAAAATGAGATATAATGTTCTTTTTCCATAGGGTGAGAAAAGGTAATGTACCAATCGTCCTCGATTTGCTCAACGTTTACATTGTGGGTATCATTTTCTGCCTGTGCCTTTAACGGTTTTAGTTTCCTGCCGCAACAGATAATCTGGGAATTTCCCATTTCTTGTATTATATTTCCGCAGTTTTCGCAAACGTAAAACTTTGTTCGTTTCACATTCCCCGCCGCACGTCTTTCCGTCGGCATTTCACCGTCTATAAGGCTTGATATATCAATGGAAAACAATTTGGAGATATCGACTACAAGGCTGATATCCGGAAAACCTTTGCCGGTTTCCCATTTTGAAACGGTTTTGGAGCAGATTCCGAGATTTTCCGCTAGTTGCTTTTGAGTAAGTCCCTTTTCTCTACGTAAGTCTGCGATGAGTTTTCCGGTTTTTGATAAATCCATAGTAAACACCTCTTGGATTTATTTTATCGCACCTTTAGATTTTTTTCAATCCACTTTCCGTTTACAAAAAAAACGGTGGCATATGCCACCGCTTTTTGTTAACCGGGGAAATAGGGGTTGGGTTTAAAGAACAGTACCACGAGGTCGTAAATTATGCCGATACCGAACAGACCGCCGGTAAAAAGGTATAAGATACCCATAAGCGTTCTGCCCTCGTAGAATTTATGTGCACCCACACATCCTAAAAATAAACACAAGAAAAATGCCGTCCATTTGTTTTTAAGCATAGTTTCACCTTCGTAAAATTTTATGTATTTACCATTTCCTACCTATATAACCCTATTGTATCGCATTTTTCGCAACAAAGCAATAACAGCGTGGTGATTATCACCACGCTGTTTGTTTTCAATTATTCCTGCTCAAGTGCAAGTGTTACGGTTGTGATGTCGCAGACCTCTGCGGGGCCGTAGTACTGAATAGCACCCGGATATACGTAGGAGGTTTTTACCGCCCACTCGTCACGACGTGCCTCGAAGAACTTAAAGGGCTTGCCGTCAAGTTCTACAAGTGCTTTCTTGATAACCGGCTTATCTTCACCGTGACGACGCTCGATATTCATCATCTTGGTAATCGGCATACCGCCTGCAACCCACTCGGTAGCGGGTTTGGAGAGGTTGGAAATCTTGGAGAGATAACCGTTGTAGCCGTATTGGATAAGCATAAATGCGTTGTAACCTAATGAATAGCAGTAGTCTGCATCGAAGTTTGACGGGAATGCACATCTGCCCTCATAGCCGAGGAAGTGATGTAAGGGTGCGAACTTGCCCTTGTATGTGCCCTCTTTCTTGCGAGCGGCAAGTTTGTCAGCAACAAGTGCGGAGAAGAGTTTCTCGGACTCGATGAGTGATACCTGAACGTTACCGTGGGGATCACGCTCTAAGAATAACTGCTGCTGAATACCCTGGGGAAGGATTGCAAATACGTCCATGGATGCACGGGTGAGTCCCTTTTCGATGAACGCATACTTTTCTGCCCAACTTGCAAGTGCGTTAAACTCATCTGCTTTCTTACCTGCTAAAAGTTCGTTAATCTCTGCGATAAGTACGGAGAATTCGGGAACGAACTCAACAACGCCTTCCGGAATAACCGCAACGCCAAAGTTCTCGCCGTTTGCACTACGAGTTGCAACCGAGTCTGCAATGTAGTCCGCAATTTGGGAAAGGGACATCTTCTTCTCTGCAACCTCTTCGGAGATAAGGCAGATATTCGGCTGAGTCTTGAGTGCACACTCAAGAGCAACGTGGGACGCAGAACGGCCCATAACCTTTACAAAGTGCCAATATTTCTTTGCGGAGTTTGCGTCACGCTCGATATTACCGATAATCTCGCTGTAAGTCTTTGTAGCGGTATCGAAGCCGAATGAGCACTCGATATCCTCATTCTTTAAGTCGCCGTCGATAGTCTTGGGGCAACCGATAACCTGAACGCCGGTATTATTTGCCGCAAAGTACTCAGCGAGTACTGCAGCGTTTGTATTGGAGTCGTCACCGCCGATGATTACGATAGCGGTGATTCCGTGCTTCTTGCAAACCTCTGCAACAACTGCAAACTGCTCGTTGGTTTCAAGTTTTGTTCTGCCGGAGCCGATAATGTCAAAACCGCCGGTGTTTCTGTATGCGTTGATATATTCGTCATCGAAGATAACGTAACTGTCCTCAAGGAGACCGCTGGGGCCGCCCTTGAAACCGTAGAGTTCGTTTTCCGGATTGGTGGACTTTAATGCATCGTATAAACCGCAGATAACGTTATGTCCGCCCGGTGCCTGACCGCCGGAGAGGATAACGCCAACGATCTGCTTACGAGCCTCGGATGTGTTCTCGCCCTGGCTAAACACGATTTCCTTCTTGCCGTAGGTGTTGGGGAAGAGTGCCTTGATTTTATCGCAATCTGCAACACTTGCGGTATCCTTGCCCTCGCATACGCTGATGCTGGAAATACCGCCGGTAAGCATCTTGGGAAGTTTGGGCTTGTATTCATATCTTGCTTTTTGTAATGATGAAAGTTGCATAATTTCTACTCCTTTATTTCTACATATGAAAATATTGTATCACACTTCCTTTAAATGGTAAAGGAAAAAATCACAAAAACATCTTACTTTTCGCGTTTTTTGTTCCAAAGGTACTTATAGATAATTCTAAATAATATCCTACCCAGAAATTTCTTCATCAATTCTATGAACTCATCATAATCCACCGTGTTATCGGTGCCTAAAAGTTCAAGCCACACGCCCGCTTCATTCACCCTCATATTAAGACGCTCAAACCCGTTTCTACGGTAAAATTCAAGGCGGCGGAGTCGCATCTCATAATTGGGTGCGTCACACACCTCGGTATCCTCGATGGCAAGGGTTATTGTGCGGCCGGGGTTATCTTCCTTGATTTTAGTTAGAATTTTACTGCCGTAGCCCTTGTTTCGTGCTTCTTCAATTACCGCAAGATAGTACACGTAGAGGAAATTTTCACTCTCCACCGTGTAGGAAAGTCCAACGAATTCCCCATTATCCAAAACGGCAGAGAAATTATTGTCCTTACCTCTTGCCTTCCAATAGAGAAACATCATAGGGAATCGCTCGTCGTAGGGAAATGCTGATTTATACAGATTTTTGACCTGTTTTCTGTACTTTTTATAGTTTACAAATTCCAAAATTTACAC
>JAFYQP010000018.1 GCA_017559855.1 Clostridia bacterium
AAATAAAGAGCGACTTGACTTAGCACTCATTTACTGTGAGCGTGAATGTAATGCGGCGGCGGTGTTTACCACAAACCGTGTTAAGGCAGCACCGGTATATCTCGATATGAAGAATATCAAAAGCGGGAAAATGCAGGCGGTAATCGCAAACAGTGGTAACGCAAATGCTTGTGCTCCCAACGGTATGCAGTCGGCAGAAAAAATGTGTGCCGCTACCGCAAAAGAACTTAACTTAAGTCCCGAGCGTGTATTCGTATGCTCCACCGGTGTAATCGGTGTTGAACTTGACACAACTCCGGTTGAAAACGCTCTTCCTGCACTTGCGAAAAGCCTTTCAAAGGAAGGCGCAGAGGCGGCGGCACAGGCTATTCTTACCACCGACCTTGTTAAAAAGGAAATCGCCCTTGAGGCAGAAATCGGTGGCAAGACCGTGAAAATCGGCGCTATTGCAAAGGGTTCCGGTATGATTCATCCCAATATGGGTACAATGCTTTGTTTCATTACAACAGATGCGGCAATTGATGCAACCCTTCTTGACAAAGCACTTAAAGAAACGGTAAAGAGAACCTTTAACCGCGTAAGCGTTGACGGTGATACATCAACTAACGATACAGCGGTTGTTCTTGCATCCGGTATGGCAGGAAATGCGGAAATTACAAGTGAAGATGAGGATTACAACACTTTCTGTGCACTTTTATATAAAGTTTGTGAACATCTTGCCCGTGCAATTGCAAGAGATGGCGAGGGTGCAACACGCCTTATTACTTGCGAGGTAAAGGGTGCAAAAGATGAAAAGAGTGCGGAAAAACTTGCAAAATCCGTTATCGGTTCATCCCTTACCAAAGCGGCAATGTTCGGCTCTGACGCTAATTGGGGCCGTGTAATTTGTGCAATGGGCTATTCCGGCGAAGAGTTTGATCCGGAGAAGGTTAAAATTTCTTTTAAATCCGTAAAGGGCGAGATTTTAGTCTGCGAGGCGGGCAGAGGTCTTGTGTTTGATGAAGATAAGGCAAAGGAAATCCTCTCACAAGATGAGGTTATAATCTCTGCATCTCTTGCAGAGGGTAATGGCCAGGCTACCGTCTGGGGTTGCGACCTTACTTATGATTACGTTAAAATAAACGGCGATTACAGAAGTTAGGAGGAAGAAAAACAATGAGCAGTCATATTGAACGTGCAAAAATACTTGTTGAAGCACTTCCCTATATTCAGAAATACTATAACAAAACCGTTGTTATCAAATACGGCGGCAACGCAATGATCAATGAGGAGTTAAAGCAGGCGGTAATTAACGATATCGTACTTTTATCTCTTGTTGGTGTAAAAGTTGTTGTTGTGCATGGTGGTGGTCCGGAGATTACTGCTATGTTTGAGCGTGTTGGCAAGGAGAGCAAGTTTGTAAACGGTCTCCGCTATACAGACGATGATTCCATGGATTTGGTACAGATGGTTCTTGCCGGAAAACTCAATAAGGAAATCGTTTCCATTATCAATAAAGCGGGCGGCCGTGCAATCGGTCTTTGCGGTATTGACGGCGGTCTTTTCAAAGCAGAAAAACTTACCGAAGACGGTTTTGATTACGGTCGTGTAGGTGAGATTACCGAGGTTGATACCTCTGTTGTAAATGATGCTCTAAGTTGCGGATTCATTCCGGTTATTTCCACCGTTGCACAAGGTGAGGACGGAAGTTACAACATCAATGCAGATACTGCGGCGGCAAAACTTGCATCTGCCCTTAAGGCGGAAAAAGTTATGCTTCTTACCGATATTGCAGGGCTCATGATGGACCCGAATGATCCTGCTACCCTTATCCGTGACATCAACGTTTCCGAGATTCCCCGTCTCCAGCGTGACGGCGTTATCTCCGGCGGTATGATTCCCAAGATCGACTGTTGTGTTGAGGCGGTACGTCAGGGCGTTAAACAGGCAAATATTTTAGACGGTCGTGTACCGCATTCCATACTTATGGAAATGCTTTCCGATGAAGGTATCGGCACCATGATTTACGGTGAAAGGTGCGTGTAAGTTTTGCAGAGCACACAGGAAATTAAAAATAAAGATTCACAGTTTATAATGCAGACCTACGGCAGATTCCCGGTAGCAATCGCAAAGGGTGAAGGTGCCAAGGTCTATAGCCCCGAAGGCAAGGAGTATATCGACTTTACAAGTGGTATCGGCGTTTGCAGTGTAGGTTACGGAAACAAAGCGTGGGCAGAGGCTATCTATGAGCAGGCACTTACCCTTGGACATATTTCCAATTTATACTATACCGAGCCGTCCGTGCGTCTTGCCGAGCGTCTTTGTACCATTTCCGGTATGAGTAACGTGTTTTTCTCAAACTCCGGTGCAGAGAGCAACGAGGGTGCAATCAAACTTGCAAGAAAGTATAGCAGGGATAAATACGGTGAGGGCAGACATAAGATAATTACCCTTTACCAATCCTTCCACGGCAGAACGGTTACAACTCTTGCCGCAACCGGACAGGACGTGTTCCACACAAATTTCTTCCCCTTTACCGAAGGATTCTCTCACGTGCCGGCAAATGATTTCGAGGCACTGCTTGGCGAGGTTGATGAAACAACCTGTGCAATTATGATGGAACTTGTTCAGGGTGAGGGCGGCGTACTTCCTTTAGAGCGTGAATTTGTCAAAAAAGTCCGTGCACTTTGTGATGAACGTGATATTCTCCTCATTATCGATGAGGTGCAGACGGGTATCGGCAGATGCGGAAAACTTTTTGCGTTTATGGAATACGGAATTCTTCCGGACGTTGCAACCACCGCAAAGGGAATCGCGGGTGGTCTTCCCATGGGTGCGGTTTTCGCAAATGAAAAGACAAAGAATGTACTTACGGCGGGCACTCACGCAACAACTTTCGGTGCAAACCCCATTTGCTCCGCGGCAGCAAATAAAGTGCTTGACATTTTAGAAGGCGGCGTACTTGACGAGGTTTCTGCAAAAGGTGATTATATCCGTGAAAAAATTGAGGCGATGGACCTTGCGGTTGTAAAAGGTACTCGCGGACTTGGCCTTATGATTGGTGTAGTAGTGCCTGAAGGAGAGCATAAAGCATATGCGTCAAAACTCATTGATGCGGGACTTTTATGCATAACCGCAGGACGTGACGCAATCCGATTCTTACCACCGCTTACAATAACCTATGAAGAAATTGATCTTGGTCTTAAAATATTTGAAACCGTTATGAAGGAGGCGAAGTAATTGAAAAAAGACCTTTTAAAAATTACAGACTTATCCTGTGAGGATATTACACACATTTTAGACGTGGCAGACCAGCTTAAATACAATCAGAAGCACGGCATCCCCCACAGACTTCTTGAGGGCAAGACTCTTGCTATGATTTTCCAAAAATCTTCCACCCGTACCCGTGTTTCATTCGACGTTGGTATGTTCCAACTCGGCGGCCACGCAATGTTCTTATCTACCGCAGATATTCAGATGGGTAGAGGCGAATCTATCCGTGATACCGCCCGTGTTCTTTCTCGTTATTGCGACGGTATTATGATTCGCACCTACGGTCAGGACGAGGTTGAGGAACTTGCAGAATATGCAACAATTCCGGTAATTAACGGCCTTACCGATTACTCTCACCCTTGTCAGGTTTTGGCTGATTTAATGACAATCCGTGAGCATCAGAAAACCCTCGAGGGGCTCCATATGTGCTATATCGGCGACGGTAACAATATGGCAAACTCTCTTGTTGCTGGCGGTCTTATTACCGGTATGAAGGTCACTTGTGCTACACCTAAGGGTTACGAGCCGGACCCGCAGATTCTTGACTTTGCAAAGAAATACGGCGATAAGTTCTCTTGGCATGAGGACGTTATGGAGGCTGCACGTGGTGCGGATATTCTTGTTACCGACGTTTGGGCAAGTATGGGCCAGGAGGAGGAGCGTGAAGAACGCGCAAGAATCTTCCAGGGCTATCAGATTAATGAGGCGGTAATGCAGACCGCAAATAAAGGTGCAATCGTGCTCCATTGCTTACCTGCACACAAAGGCGAGGAGATTACCGAAGACGTGTTTGAAAAATACGCAGACTGCATCTTCGACGAGGCAGAAAACCGACTCCACGCACAGAAAGCGGTTATGGCAATCTGTATGGGCGAAACCAAGTAATAAAAAAGAGCATTGGATAAAATCCAATGCTCTTTTTGGTTTTTAAGTGTTATTTCTTCCCGTTAAATCCAATGATAAATGCTCCCATAACGCAAATTGCGACAAGAACGCCGACTTCTGCGGCATTGGTAAAGAAACTCATTGTAAGAAGACCAATGACAAGTGTGACAAATGCGGCTAAAATAGCCTTTCCCATAAAAACAACTCCTTTATAAATGCTATCTATAATATAGCATAACTTGTGCGACTATGCAATAAAAGGGCACGGGATAAATTCCCGTGCCCTTTTTGTATTTATTTTATGCTTACTTTGTGAAAGTATACTTGAATGTATTTGTTCCGTGTACGCCGTAGAGGTTACCGTAATTGTCCTCAACGTGATAGAGACCGGAGTCACGGATAAGGAGTTGAACATCCTTGGTTTTAACGTCAATGCTGTAAATATTAGCGGTCTGACGGTAGTCTTCCGGAATAATACCTACGTTATAAAGGTCGGACACGTAAATCTTAGTGCCGTCGTTTGAAAGTGTCATCTTGTCGCCGTACCAGGTAGCACCGAAGTTGTTGATGGAAACGTTCTTCTGATAGATTATCTTGTTAGCCTTCGGATCGAAGATGAAGAGGCGGGTGCTTGTGGTTTCATCACAATTTGCAAGGCCCCAGACGTTTCCGTCGGATGCGGTGGTCATTGCGGTAATTGCGGTAGCACCGGGGATGATTACGCCGTACTTCTCAAACTCCTTGGTAGCGAAGTTGTAGGAGAAGAGTTCACATTCTTTCGCTCTCGGATCGGTGTTACTGCCGGGACGGATTGACGTACCGAAGAATACCTTGCGGTTTGCATATGCGATACCGGTAATGGTAAGATCCGGAACTACAGAGTGGGTTGACCAATAGGAATCGTCATTCTTTTCCATATCGTAGAATGCGATTGCACTACCATAGAAGCCCTGCTTGGGAATGGTAGCAACTACCATGGTCTTTTCTTCCGGAATACCTAAAAGATTGTACGGTCTGTCCTGATTGGGATATGAGGGATCGTCTGCTTTTGAACCCATATTCATTGCGAGATAGGGATTGTTTGCCGCGGTGTTCCAAGTTTCTTTTGTATTATACTTTGAAATGTAAGAGTTGGGGTAACGACCGAAGAAAATGTAATCGCCGTAAACGCCCATGCCCTCAACCTGGCGGAGACCGTAAAGGTCTTCAAACTCGCCGGTAGTGGGGTTGTAGCGGCCGGTGGAAGCACCGATATAGCCGCCTATATAGATGTTGCCGTCATTTGCCTTGATTGTGCAGTTGCCGGTAGTGGGGTTACCGTCGACAACGAGTTGGATGAAACTCAACTTGTTTGTCTCTAAGTTATAACGTAAGAATGAGCCTAAATGGCTGTTAAGTGTTACAAAGGACCAGCCGGGGAACTCCGGATCATCAAGTTCTAAGAAAATGTAGTTAAGCGGTGCGGTGCCCCAAGCATCCTGAACACCTTCTGCGATGTAGGAAATCTCGTCGGTATCTACGTTGTACTTATAGAACTGAACGTTATCGAAGAAATATATGTAATTTCCAACGGGGGAAAGGGGAGAAACTGCACGGCCGTTCATGTGAGTCTGAGTTAACTTTTCGCTTGTTTCAAGATGTGTAAAGGTGATTTCCTCACCGGTCTTTGCATCTAAAACAAATAAGTTACTGCCAACCTCACTGCGGCAGAAGAGTTTACCCTTGACAAGACGCATATCATAAACAACGCCGATGGAATCAACGTATTTCTGGGGGAGAATGTTTACCTTCTCGCCGGTCTTGGGATTAAAGCGATAAACGAATGCCTTGCCTTCGCTACTGCGAGCGGCAACGAAAACAACGTCGCTATCCGGATCTGCAATTGCGTAATACTGACCATAATCCTTGTCGCCGAGTTTGTATTCGGTGAACTTATCGGTCTTGGGATCTAAACTGTAAATGGAGTTGGAGGTTGCCTGTGCACCCCAGATAATGCCGTTTTCATCCTCGGTCATAACAAGGGGGAGTGTAGAGCCGCCTGCAGGCGGGCCGATAAGTTCGAGGGTTTCGGTATCCACATTCCAACGATAGATAAGTGCTTCGCCGTACGCGGCAACATAACAGTCACCTGAGGAATGAACGAAGACGCCCCAAGCACCGTTTGACTTACGGGTTTTACCGGCCTTGTCGGTTAATTCGAGAGGAATACAGAATACCTGCTCTCCGGTTTCCGGACGAATACCGATGAAGGAAGCGGGAGTACCATCGTTTACCATGTAAACGATATTCTTGCCGTTCTTATCCTTACCGCCGTCGCAGTATTTGTTATAAATAACCTGGTTGGTAACGCCAAGATTCTCGGTTGTGTAACCGCCGCCGTTACGGCTTAAGTCGTTCTTAACAAACTTGCCGGAGATAACGGTTTTGTTATCCTTGAATACGGTCTTCTCGGTACAATTGCGGAGGATAATATTACCCTCAACTTTAACGTTCTCAAGGTTAATGATAGACCAAGCATCAACCGCTTCGGAGAGGATAAGGTCACCTTTAACGGTGATATTCTTAAGGGTTGTGTCTTTTGCGGTAACGAGAAGGTTACCCTCAACGTCCTTTTCATATGTACCCTCTGCGGTATCACGAATCATTCTGTCAAGAAGTGTTACAAATTCAGCACGGGTAATGTTTGCCTTGGGATTAATCTTGCCGTTTGCACCCTTTGCATAACCGAGTTTGACCATAACTGCGGTAGCATCTTTTGCCCAGGAACTAACGGTGTTTTTGTCGGAGAAACTCTCTATTGAAGAGTCACCAAACTGTAAGCAGAAAAGACGGGACAGTACGGTGAAAGTTTCTTCACGGGTAATTTTGTCTTGAGGACGCATCTTCATATTAGCACCGAAGATAACCTGCATACGACGAGCAGCTGCAACGTCTTCTGCATACCAAGCGTCTTTGGGAACGTCGGTATAGCCGGTTAAATCCTCAACTAAAGTAGCACCGAAAATACGGCGTACGATTGCTGAAAGTTCTGCTCTTGTGAGAAGACCTTCCGGATTAAGGCCGTTGCCGTTGCCGTTTATCCAACCATTTTCTGCGGCACGGGTGAGGGACGCTTCTGCCCAGTGGCCTTCGATGTCTGCCCATTCTTTTTCAGATGCATCGGTAGCAAAAGCAACCAATGAACAGGAACAAAGGATGGACATGGTTAAGAGGAGTGCTAAAAGTCTGTTTTTCATAGTCAAACCCTTCCTTATAAATTATTTATTGAGCAGACGGTCTAAAATAACTGCGACCTCTGCACGGGTTGCATAATTTTTCGGATTAATCTTACCGCCGGCACCGGTGATAACCTCTGCACGGGTGAGAAGGTTAACCGCATCGATAGCATAAGCGGAAACGAAATTCATATCGTCAAATGCGGGGTATGAAAGAGGCTTTAACGTAATACCTGCCTTTTCGGTTGCACGTGCGATAATTACCATAATGTCCTGACGGGTGATGGGTGCGGTGGGGTTGAATTTATCGGTACCTACACCTGTTGCAATGCCAAGTTCCTTTGCAATACCAACCGCATTGTAATAGTACGTTCCGCTCTTTACGTCAGCAAAGTTCTCGGAGAAACCAACCTTGAAGCCGAATGCACGGACAACAAGGGTGATGAAATCTGCACGTGAAATATTCTTTGCAGGGGAGTAAGTGGTTGCGGAGGTGCCGGTTATAATTCCTTTTAAAACAAGGTTGTAAATTGCGTCTCTTGCCCATGTGTGATTACCAAGGTCGGTAAAACGCTCTGCAGAGGAAGCTGGAATCCACTGTGCATATACGGTAAGAGATTTATACATCTTGGTAGTTGCAAAGTCAAAAGGAACTTTGCCCGCGGGATCGGTTGTCCAACCATTGAAGATATAGCCGTCGAGAGTGGGCGGTGTGGGAGGATTTGCGGTTTTGCCCTCTTCAACCTCAATATCAGCAACCGGAGAGCCGCCTTGTGTGTCGAAGAAAATCATATAAGTCGTAGCACCTGCGGGTACGTCGGTATAATCATCGCCCATAGCGGTACCGGAGTTGCCGCCGGTAATACCGCCGAGGGAGGCATTTTCAACGAAATTTGCGGTGATGGTTACGTTCTGTGCAGGCATAATAAAGCCGGTAACGTAATTTGCCGCATTACCAAGGACAACGTCACTTGTCGCCCAACTGTAGAAAACGTAGCCGGTATGGGGACTTGCCATAATTGTAACCTGTGTGCCGGGTGTCGCCCAACTTTGTGATGCCTGAACAACACCACCACCTAAAGTGAGAAGGGTGATAGAGTACTGTTGTTCCGCATCACCGTCGGCAGCGAGTGCCACGGTTGATGAAAAAACAAGTAAAAGACAAAGTAGCAGGGAAAGTGATTTTTTAAACATAAGGAACACTCCTTTCAATACTTATATATAGTATAACACGCAACGGGTTTTCACGCAACAAAGAATTTAAACCGTCCGGTAATCTTGCATCTGTCTTTTCGTGAGAAAATATAGGTGCGTGGAATTGCGGGAAGAGCGGGAGACTGCATATCAAAGGGAAACTCTTTAACTGCAATGGTTTTTAAAAGAACTTTAACCGGAATATGCGAAAACGCGGCAATTTTTCCGTTCTCTATGAGATGGAAAGCATCACGAGGCTCTTGCAAAAATTCCGGAAGATGGCGGCTTTTAAAAGAGCATAAGTAGTCAAAGGCAAGGGATGCATAAAGACGCTTACGATCAATGCCGTCTTTATCTAATGCAGATAACAGGGCGAAGAGATTGTCGGGAGAGAAGGAAGGTTTTGTCGAGACCTTTTCCGCAAGGTGTGCAAAAAGCCTGAATGGGGAAGTGAATACCGTGGTAAGATAATTTACCGTGCAGGTAAATCGACCTGAGTTGTAGAAAAGTTCCACCGAATTTTCAAAATTTTGCAGGAAGAAAAGGTCATCTGCGGAAAGGGAGTCGGTCTCAAGCACCTGATAGGGTGCAAATGGTGAGAATTTACCGCCGAAATTATCTCTTAATGCACTGCCGTGGAGAAGTTTTAAAAATCCCACCTGCAATGCGTGGGGGCGTGTTGCGAAAAGATCGTTAAATGACCGCTCGAAACTCTCAAGTCCCTCGTGGGGGAGACCGCAGATAAGGTCTGCGTGAACATGGATATTACCCCAAGAAACGATTTCGCTTATGGCATCAAGAGCCTTTGCGGTATCGGTTTTTCGGCAAACGGATGCAAGGGTTTCCTCGTTTGTGGACTGAATTCCCGCCTCTATCTGGAATTTGCCGACCGGTGCTGATTTTAAGAGGGTGAGCAGTTCATCGTCGAAAAGATCCGCCCCAACCTCAAAGTGGAACGTGGTGTCTTGCTCTATTGAAAGTAAAAAACGGACTATTTCTTTAGCACGGTTTTTGTCACAGTTAAAGGTGCGGTCGACAAACTTTATCGTTTGAACATCCGATGAAACAAGTTTTAACAGATCACTTTTAACACGCTCCATTGAGAACGTTCGCACACCTTTTGTTGCAGAGGACAGACAGTACGCACAGGAGAAAGGGCAACCACGGGAGGATTCAAAATATGCAAGTTTTCCGCGGAGACTCTCCATCATTTGCGGAGTATAGGGGGACGGGAGTGAGTCTAAGTCCTCAATACACTGATAATCGCCTTGTTTGATGATGCGATCGCCGTCACGATATATAACACCGTTTGGAAGATCGCCTCTTAAAAATGCGGGGAGAGAAACTTCGCCCTCGCCTAAAATTACCGCATCAATTTCACTTGCATCTTTTAAAATTTCTTCTCCTCTGAAACTTACCTCCGGACCGCCTAAGACGATTTTTAAGTTGGGGAGTAAGAGTTTTATTTCACGGCACAGGCGAAGTGCAATATCAATGTTCCATATATAGCAGCAGATGCAAAGAAAGTCAGGGTGACTTTCATATACCGACTGCAGAATTTTGGAAGAGGGCTCGTTTATGCTGTGCTCAAGAGGAGTTACCTTTCCTATGCCTTCGCAGGCGGCGGTTAAGTACCATAAAGCAAGGGAGGAGTGGATATATTTTGAATTTATGGAAAGAAGTGTAATTTTCATAAGTGTCCCTCCGAGTGAGAATAGAAATATTATAGCACAAAACCACAAAATGTGGTATAGTAATTGACTTTTTTACGCAAATAAACTATTATATAGGTATAAAGTTTTCGTTGTAAGGGAGAATGGAAATGAAAAGAAAATTTATGAAAAAGGCTGTTAGTTTAACATTGGTTTTTGCCATGATAATGGCATTTGCCCTGCCGGTTGGTGCGTATGCTCCTCGCATCGGAAAGGTAGTGCTTAATCAGGCACGAACAACAATTACCCTTAATATTGCGGAAAACGTGGAACTTAACGAGGGTGTGGACCTCGCATCCCGAATTACAATAAAAAAAGACTCAGGTACCGCTACATCCCTGCCCTATGGCAGTACTGCGGTTTGTGACGGGGCGGTAATTAAAATTAACCTTACCACCGCACTTAATTCCAAAAATACGGTTGTAACAATCGAGAGTGGCACCTTCATCGGTCAGACGAGCGATATGGTCTCTCCCGGCTTTGACGCCAAGGGACCTGAAGCGATTTCAAGTGTTGCCGTTGACAATACCAAAAAAGTGGTGACAATTAAGTTTGATTCTGCTATTTCAAGTGCACTCGGTACATACACCCTTTATGACGGAGACATCCTTCTTGCTCGTAACGGCAGCGATTTTTACGATGCGTTAAGTGCAAAGCAGATGGAACTTGACAGCAGTTCGGGAACAATCAAGATTACACTTCCCACTCCGCTTACCGGAGATTACTCAAGATTTAAGATTCCTGCAGGTACAATTGCATATGCCGCAAGTGGCAACATAAACCTTGAAGATATTGTTACTCCTGCAATTTCTGCGGCAAAGGTTCTTCCTAAATTTGATCCGCAAACCGGATTTAAAATGGAAAATGATTTTGCTACAATCAAGTTGACTTTTGATAAAGACATTTACTTTGCATCCGAAGAAATCGAAAGACGAATCGACGAATATATCCTTATTTCCCGTAACAATTCAAATTTCCTCCCGCTTAATATCAACGACAGAGTATCTATTTCGGGAAAAGTTCTTACCATTAAACTCAAATTCCCCGTAGATACCGATTATAACCGCATTAAGATCCGTGAGAATGTTCTTATGGGTGCAAACGGTGACGTTGTTGAAGAAGAGATTACAACAAATTCCTTTGGCATTGCAGATATTCAGTACGATGCACCTATGTATAAGAGCATCAGTTATGACAAGGCGAAAAAGCAGGTTTCAATTAAATACAACGCAACTATTTACCCCATATCCGTAACCGGACTTAAAAATATGATTCAGATTTCCCGTAACAAAGGCACTTTCCAGGATTTATCCATCTACGATTCTGCAGAGGTTTACGGCAAGGATACCATTTTAATCACACTTGATGAAGGACTTTCCGGTGACGGCAATCGTTTCCGTATTCAGCCTAATGCAATCAAGGGTGATAAGAACAACGTTCAGACCGTGCTTCAGGTAACCGGTTATGTTGACACAACCGCTGACAGTTACGAGGATTTCGAGGCGGAGTTTAACGTTAGCGATGATATGAAAACCGTGGATATCGTTTTCGACCGCTATATCGAAAGTAACTATCCCTACGACACCAACCTTGACTACTTAAAAACAGAGATCACCATTCAGCGTAACGTGGGATACGATGCACTTGGTTCAAACGACTATATTTCAATTAACGGAAGAACATTAAGAATCATCTTCCAACGTGCTATCTCAAGCACCGACGTTATCCGTGTCGGAAAGTTTGCACTCAAAGACACACACGGTGCAATTATGGCAAACGATATCAGGGTTGGCGTTTCCCTCAGCGGCAATAAGGACATTCTCGATTTGGAGGACGGTGTCACCATTTCCGCAGATAAAAAGACGGTAAGTATCAGTTTCAACGAGCGTGTGTATAACAATATGGCGTCGATTTCAAGTCTTAGACAGATGATTCGTGTTGCATATAACGGCATTGACTTCGAGGAACTTGATGATGACGTTAAATTTGAGTTTGAGAGTGTTGGCATGATAACCATCACATTCCCTCAAACGGTAAGTAATCCCGAAGCGAGAATAAAAATCCTCCCCGGTGCACTTCAGGATTCCAAAGGCAGCCCCATAACCGATGAAATAGTAACCAATCCTCTCGGTCGCACCGCAGAGAGTGTAAAGGTAACTATCGGCAGTAGCCGTGTTTACATCGGTGAAGAAGATGAAAGCACAGGTCTTGACGGAAACAGAGTTTTCACAATGATTATAAATCCCATTAAGGCGTCGGATGCCATTGACACAATGAGTTACAGCGACACCTTGAAGGTGCTTTTCCCCAACCACGCATACGGTGCTAAAGTGCGATTAAATTGCGATACCGTAGAAAAACTCATTAACAGAAATGCGACCATTATAGTTGAGGCGGATGGTGCGGCTCACGTGTTCAAGGCGGATGAGATCGGCCTTGATGAAGCACTTGATAATCTCGGTGTTGATTATGCCGAGGATGCAACGGTGGAAATCGGTATTTCCAAGGTTGAAACACCGTATAGCATTGATTTTGCACAGAGTGCATCGGATAAATCATATACGATTTTAACCTTTGCCACCGAATTTACCATAACATACGAGGGCAACGATAGCCGATATGCAATTACAAAGTATCCGGACTATGTTGAGAAACGCTTCAACGTAAGCCCCGTAGCAAATCAAAACCAACTTCTTACCGTAGTACGTATAGAGGCGTCCGGCAAGGTAAATCCGGTGCCCACTACCAAGAAAGTAGCAGCTAACGGTCAGTATTTGTCCGCAAAGGTAAAGAGCAACGGCGTTTACGGCGTAATTGCTGCAAATCGCTTCTTTACCGACACACCCACTTGGGCGGAGACCGCTGTGAATGCACTTGCCTCCCGTATGATTCTTCAGGGTGCAAGTAACGCACCTTTCAGGGCACAAGATGCGGTAAGCCGTGCAGAGGTTACCGAGATGCTTACCCGTACGCTGGGTATCCTTACCGACAAGAGCGGCGTTTCAAACTTTTTTGACATCCTGCCCTCCGATTGGTACTTCTCATCCACATCCATTGCGGTTGAGAACAAGTTAATCAACGGCTACGGTGACGGAACCTTTGGCCCTGAGCGAAATATTACCCGCCAAGAGGTTATGACTATTGTAGCACGTGTTATGGAATATCTTGGCAGCACCGCCAATGTCAATATGACAAAGGCAGAGGCGGAGAGTATTCTTGCACGATTTAACGACGGCGACAAGGTTGCTGACTGGGCGAAGATAAATATGGCAAAATGTGTTGCCGCGGAAGTGGTACGTGGCGACGACAAACTTTGCCTTAACCCCAATGCAAATCTTACCCGTGCGGAAATGTCACAACTTATCTACAACCTCATCGTAACTTACGGAATAATGGGTTAAAAAACAAATAAAAAAGGCTTGGCGATTATATCGCCAAGCCTTTTCTTTTTTACTTTTTAGGAAATTTCGTGGATATCGTAGAGTGCAACGCTCTCTTCGCTAAAGTTACTTGCGAGAGCATCTGCCACCGCATTTGCGGTATCAAGTGCGGTAAGACAGGGGATACGACGTGCACTTGCACGACGACGAATTTTAACGTCATCCATTGCAGGATCACGGCCGGTTGCGGAAGTGGAGATAACGTAGTGAACAAGACCACTATCAAGGAGTGTCTTTGTGTTGTTATCCGGATTCTGGTGTATTTTATCCACAACGGAAACCTCAAGACCTGCCTCTTTGAGAAGTTTTGCAGTACCTGCGGTTGCGTAAAGTTTGAAGCCGAGGTCGGAATACTTCTTCGCAATGGGTGCGATTTCATCCTTGTCCTGATCACGGACGGTGATGAATACACCGCCGGAAACGTCCATTGTATATCCCGCAGCAACGAGACCTTTAAAGATTGCTTCGCGAACGGTTTCGCCAACACCTAAAACCTCACCGGTAGATTTCATTTCCGGACCGAGCTGAGTATCAACGTTTGTAAGTTTTTCAAATGAGAATACCGGAACTTTAACAGCAACTGTGTTTGCAGAGGGGTGTAAACCGTATTTGTAGCCGAGGTCGGAAAGTTTCTCGCCAAGACTTGCACGAACCGCAAGTTCGCACATGGGGATACCGGTTACCTTGCTGATATAAGGAACGGTGCGGGATGCACGGGGGTTAACCTCGATAACGTAAACCTCGCCGTCCATAATGATGTACTGAATATTAACCAAGCCTCTTGCATTGAGTCCAATGCTGAGAAGGCGGGTGATTTCGATAACACGTTCGGTAAGTTCGGGAGTAAGGCTCTGTGCCGGATAGATTGCAATACTGTCACCTGAGTGAACACCGGTACGCTCAACGTGCTCCATAATACCGGGGATTAAAATGTCCACGCCGTCGCAGATTGCGTCAACCTCGATTTCAGTACCGCTTAAGTACTTGTCGATAAGTACCGGGTTGTCGTTCTTGGTTGCAAGAATAATTGACATATACTCACGGATATCATTGTCGGAGTATGCGATAATCATATTCTGACCGCCGAGAACGTAAGACGGACGCATAAGTACCGGATAACCAAGATTCTTTGCCGCGGTAAGTGCACCGTCGCAGTCGAGTACGGTACGACCTTTCGGACGCTTGATGTTAAGACTCTCTAAAAGTGCGTCGAAACGCTCTCTATCCTCTGCCATATCGATACTGTCTGCGGAGGAGCCGATAATCTTCACACCGTTTTTATCAAGGAATGAAGTAAGTTTGATTGCGGTCTGACCGCCGAATGCAACGATAACTCCTTCGGGTTTTTCCTGCTTGATGATGTTAAGAACGTCTTCAGGAGTAAGCGGTTCAAAGTAAAGTCTGTCGGCAGTGTCAAAGTCTGTAGAAACGGTTTCCGGGTTATTGTTGATGATAATAACCTCGTAACCCATACGCTGAAGTGACCATACGCAGTGAACACTTGCATAGTCAAACTCAATACCCTGACCGATACGGATAGGACCTGAGCCTAAAACCAACATACGGGGCTTTTTCATTTCGTCGGTGAAAGGAGCCGCCTCGTTATCACCATCATCGTAGGTAGCGTAGAAATAAGGAGTTTCTGCCGAAAACTCTGCCGCACAAGTATCTACCATCTTATAGGTGGGTGCACGGAAGTAGCGGATGGGATTTTCGGAGAGTTGATAGAGGGAGGAGTCGGTATAACCCAACTGCTTACCCTTGATATACTCCTCTTCGGTAAGCATTTTACCGGAGATGGAACGCTCGTAATTTATAAGATTTAAAAGCTTGGAGAGGAACCATTCGTCAATCATTGTGATATTGTGGATTTCCTCAATGGAGATGCCACGATAAAGAGCCTCGTAAACAACGAAGAGACGCTCATCGGTACAAGCGGAAAGTTTTGTGCGGATATCCTCGGTTGAGAGGTATTCAAGTTTAGGCATACGAAGGGTGGAAAGGGAGATTTCCGCACCACGGACAGCCTTCATGATTGCCATTTCAAAGGAGTCGGCAATGGTCATTACCTCACCGGTAGCCTTCATCTGTGTACCGAGTTCACGCTTTGCGTATACGAACTTTTCAAAAGGCCACTTGGGGAACTTAACCGCAACGTAGTCGATGGTCGGCTCGAATGCGGCAAAGGTCTTGCCGGTAACCGCATTGGGGATTTCATCCAATGTATAACCGATAGCAACCTTTGTTGCAACCTTTGCGATAGGATAACCGGTAGCCTTACTTGCAAGTGCGGATGAACGGGAAACGCGGGGATTAACCTCGATAACCGCATACTCAAAAGATTCCGGATGGAGAGCAAACTGACAGTTACAACCGCCCTCTACGCCAAGTGCTTCAACAATGTTGAGTGCAGCACGGCGGAGCATCTGGAACTCCTTATCGGAAAGGGTAACGGCAGGTGCCACAACGATACTGTCGCCGGTGTGAACGCCAACCGGATCAAGGTTTTCCATTGAGCAGATGGTAATTGCATTACCTGCACGGTCACGCATTGCCTCAAACTCTATTTCCTTCCAACCGGAGATACATTTTTCAACAAGAATCTGACGAATGGGGGAAGCGTCAAGGCCTTCACGGGAAATTTCATATAATTCGTCACGCGTGTAAGCGATACCGCCGCCGCTACCGCCGAGGGTAAATGCGGGACGGATGATAACGGGAAGCCCGATTTCATCTGCAAATTCAAGGGCGGAATCAATATCTTCAACAACCTTTGAGGGAATACAGGGCTGACCGATGGATTTCATAGTGTCTTTAAAGGACTGTCTGTCCTCTGCTTTGTCGATTGTTTCAGGGGATGCACCAAGTAAACGCACACCCATCTTTTCAAGGTAACCCTCTTTTGCAAGTTGCATACAAAGATTAAGACCGGTCTGACCGCCGAGACCTGATAAGATACTGTCCGGACGCTCGATTTCGATAATTCGGCGTACGGTTGTAAGTGTAAGCGGCTCGATGTAAATGCGGTCTGCCATTGCCTGATCGGTCATAATTGTAGCGGGGTTGGAGTTGACAAGAACAACCTCAAGACCGTCCTCGCGAAGTGCACGGAGAGCCTGAGTGCCTGCATAGTCAAACTCTGCCGCCTGACCGATAACGATAGGACCGGAGCCGATAACCAATACTTTTTTTACAGATTCGTATTTAGGCATTTTTTCCACCCTCCATCATGCTGATAAAACGCTCGTAGAGCGGGTTCTTATTGTTTGCACCTTGACAAGCATCCGGCTCAAACTGTAAGGAGAATGCAGGGGTGTCAAGATAGTCGATACCTTCGCAAGTGCCGTCGTTTGTATTGATGAATGAAACACGTGCAATACTTCCGTCAAGGGATGACGGATCAACGGTAAAGCCGTGGTTCTGACTGCTGATATAAACCCTGCCGGTTTCGGTGTTGCGTACCGGATGGTTGCCGCCACGATGGCCATGGGGAAGTTTTCTGCATACGCCGCCGTTTGCAAGGGCGAGAAGTTGATGTCCCAGACGGAGACCGAAGGTAGGAATGTTCTTCGGTTTAAGTGAGCGAAGAGTCTGCACAACGTCGGGATTGTCGGTAGGCTCACCGGGACCGCCTGCTATAACGATACCGTCGGGATTTACCGCTAAAATCTCATGCGCAGGGCTTGATGCGGGGAATACGTGCACCTCGCAACCATAACCCACAAGCGTCTGGATAAGTGTCTCACGCACACCCAGGTCTAAGAGTGCGATACGGAATTTTGCATCTTTGCAGGGCACGACGTATTTAACACGTGTGGTAACGTTCTTTACCGCATCTCTGACACGGTACTCGGCGATTGCCTTGTGATCCACCTTGCTTAAATCTGTGGTAATCATACCGTTCATTGTGCCGTTGTCACGGAGTGTTTTAATAAGTGTACGGGTGTCGATCTCGCAAAGACCGACGATGTTGTTTGCTTTAAAGAAGGTGTCGATGTTCTCCTCGCAACGGAAGTTTGAGGGGGTGTCGCACCAATGCTTTGCAATATATGCGGAGGGAATGATTTTTTGTCCTGCCAGATCCTCCGGGATAATGCCGTAGTTGCCGATTAACGGGAAAGAGTAAACCGGAGTCTGTCCGTAGTAACTTTTGTCGGTCAGAGCCTCGACATATCCGGTCATAGCGGTATTGAAGACGATTTCCGAAATAACGGTGCCTTCCGCACCGAAGGATTTACCTTCAAAAACATCGCCATTTTGCAAAATTAAATATGCTTTTTTGGTCATCACGCATCCTCCTTGAAAAGACTTGCGAAAAAGGTGCACATTCTGCACCGATTCTACATTTATATCTTTAAATATTATAGTGATGTATGCCCGTTTTGTCAATATTTTTGGAGAAAAAACGGATAAAATGAATAATAATAAATACAAATGAAAAAGTATACAACACAAACCCGTTGAAATTCAAGGAGAAAGAAGAAAAGGCAAAAATAATATTCAAAAAATATACACCGACAAATGGAAGAGGAAAGTCCAAGGTCGGGAATTAATTATGCATAAAACACGGTATATTATTGCATAATATGCAATTTATGCTTTTTACGGTGGGGTGATTTATGTGTATTTCCGCTATTTTTGTAATTATTTCATCTTCTATCATTTGCCGCAGAGGGCGTACACCTTGATTTTTCTCAAGGGTGCGATGTGTAAAGGAGGTTATCAGGGATGGATCAATTTGTATATTTATACCATTTTTTTCACAGCGGGAGATCACACGGGCAATGTGATTTTTCGTGATTTTTTCAAGTGCTTCGAATGTAAGGGTGTTAAAAAGAATGATATCGTCTATTCTGTTTAAAAGTTCGGGTGCAAATCTTGTCTTGAGATGAGACATCAAACTTGCAGAGGATGATGAGGTATCCTTTAAAAAACCGATTTTTCTATCCGGATCAATAAGGTCGCCCGCAACGTTTGAGGTCATAATTATAACCGTATTTTTAAAGTTGCAGAAATTGCCCGTTGAATCGGTAAGTACCCCGTCCTCCAAAATTTGCAGGAGGACGTTAAGTACGTCGGGATGTGCTTTTTCCACCTCGTCAAAAAGAATAAGTGAGTAGGGGTTGTGCCGCACCTTATCCGTAAGGTAACCGCCGTCACGGTATCCCACGTATCCGGCGGGAGCACCGAGTAGTTTGCTGATTGTATGTTTTTCCGTATATTCGGACATATCGAGACGGATAAAGGCTTCCGCCTTGCCAAAGAGTTCATGTGCAAGTGTTTTGGCAAGGTGCGTTTTTCCTACACCACTTTTTCCGAGGAACAAAAAAGTACCGAAAGGGCGGTTTTCGTCAGAGAGTCCTGCACTAAAGCGTAAAATCGAATTGCAAACCGCCCTTACCGCCGATTCCTGACCAAAAACCTTTTCGCTTATGCGGGTGAAAATATCTGAATTCTTATAATTTTCAACCCCGGGAATACCCGTTCGGTCGGAAATCACCTGTATCAGATGTTCTTTACATATATGCCTTCCTTCAAACGCCGCACGACTTGCCGCCTCGTCGATTAAATCAATGGCCTTGTCGGGCAAACGGCGGTCGCAAAGATACCGTGTAGACAGGTCGATTGCCGAGAGAAGAATCTCTTCCCCGATTTCCGTGCGATGGTGTGCACTGTAAATCGGTGCGATACCTTTGAGGATAAGGAGTGCTTTGTCGCGGGACGGCTCCTCAACTTTAATCGATTCAAAGCGACGCTCTAATGCTTTGTCTTTTTCAATATGGCGGCGGTATTCAGCGATTGTGGTGGCACCTATGAGTTTTATCTCACCACGTGCCAGACACGGTTTTAAAATATTGGCGGCATCAATTGCACCTTCTGCCGCACCGGCACCGACGATGGTGTGTATTTCGTCTATGAAAAGAATAATCTTACCGTTTGATCTAACCTCGCGGATTATGTTTTTAACACGATCCTCAAACTCACCGCGATATTTGGTTCCCGCAATAACTGTGGGCATGTCCAATGAAATAATACGGTGATTTTTAAGTAAATCGGGAACGTTTCCGGAAGCAATACGTTGTGCCAACCCCTCGGCGATACAGGTTTTACCCACACCGGGTTCGCCGATTAAAAGGGGATTGTTCTTGCACCGTCTGGTCAGAATACATATCATTCGGTCGATTTCCTCGTCACGCCCGATTACGGGATCAAGTGTGCCGGTCTCTGCAAGTAAAGTCAGATCACGGCCGAATTGGCGTATAAGTTTTTCCAAATTTGTTTTTTGATTCTGTGAGGAGGTATGGGTGCTTTGGGTAAGGAGTTCACTCTGCAAACGAGCGAGGTCAACTCCGCAGGAGGCAAGTATTTTACAGGCGGTGCTGTCGCGACCGCTTAATATGCCGAGAAGAAGATGGTCGGTGTTGATATAGTCACTTCCCTCCTTGTCTGCATGTGTGAATGAACTGCAGATAATCCGACGTGCATTTTCAGAAAGCCCATGAACGGGTGCGTTTGAAGAAATACCGCAACCAACGGTGCTCTTTATTTTAAGGTAGAGTTTTTCACGGGTAATACCGTTTTTTAAAAGTTGTCCTGCCGCAAGACCATCGCCCTGTGCGAGAAGACCGTATAGCAGATGTTCACTGCCTACGGAGGAGTGGCCGAGCATTGCGGCGGCTTTATGTGCAAGGCGTAGAACCTCCTCGCTTTTGGCACTGAATTTACCGTTATTGAACATAGCAAAAATCACCTCCTGCATAGTATCGCCAAAAATGTATTTAATTTATAAAAATTTTTTTCAGAAATTACTTGATTTTTTCAATAGGTGTGTTACAATTAAAGCAACAAAGATGTGGAGGTGTTTTAGACATGGCATATGTAATTACTGATGAGTGCATCAGCTGCGGTACCTGCGAAGGTGAGTGCCCGGTAGGTTGCATTAGTGCAGGGGATTCCCAGTATGTAATTGATGCTGATGCTTGCATCGATTGCGGTACTTGTGCCGGCGCTTGCCCGGTAGAGGCTATCAAGCCCGAATAATCAACAGATTAAATAAAAAAGCACCGTTGCGTACGCTTCGGTGCTTTTTTGTCAGGAGAGACAGATATGATAGATGAGATAGGCATCGGTGGGTTTAAGTTAAAACAAAGCAATGACTTTTTAAAACTAGGTACCGATGCAATGTTACTGTCACATTTTGCAAATATAAAAAAGCACGACAACGTATGTGATTTAGGGTGCGGCAACGGGGCGATTTCAATTTTGCTGTGTGCACGGCATCCGGAAATCACGGTAACCGGCATTGAAATTCTTGAAGGGGCGGCACAATTGGCACAAGAAAATGTGGAGATAAACAACCTGTCAAACCGTATGCAGGTGATTCACGGTGACGTTGTTAAAATTAAGGACCTTCTGCCGGCAGAAAGTTTTACACACGTTGTGTCAAACCCGCCGTATATGAAACTGACCGGTGGATTGCATACGGAAAATGAAAACCTTCTTTCCGCACGAATGGAGATCAATTCTACAATCGACGATATGTGCCGTGGGGCTGCATATCTTCTTAAGTATCAGGGCAGTTTTTCCGTCGTATATCGTCCGGAGCGGTTAAGCGTTTTGTTTTCCGCCCTGAAGGCACATAATTTTACGCCTAAGCGTCTGCGTTTTGTCCAGAACGATGTAAAGACAGAGCCATTTCTCGTTCTTGTTGAGGCACGGAAACACGGCAAGGAAGGACTTAAAGTTCTGCCGACTCTCTTTATCCGTGACGAGTCGGGAAATGAGACACGGGAAGTGCGTGAAATTTATCAAAGAAACACTTGAACTTATGTTCGTGATATGCTATACTTGCGGTGAGGAGATGGTCATATGAAAAAACTTACCGAGAGACAGGAACAGATTTTACAGTTCATTCGTGACTATACAAGGGAGAATGAGTTTCCGCCCGCCGTGCGTGATATATGCCGTGGTGTGGGGCTTAGTTCACCTGCCTCTGTTCACGCACAACTTAAAAATCTGCGTGAAATGGGCTATTTAAAACGCCATTCGGGAAAGACGAGAGGTCTTTCCATAACCGCACAAGGTGAAAAGTTCTGCCAACTTCCCATGATTCCTATTTTAGGACGTGTTGCCGCAGGTGCACCCGTACTTGCGACCGAGGATATAGAAGGCTACGTTCCTTTTGACGATGGCGGTTCGGGTTATGAACATTTTGCTTTACGCGTGCGTGGATATTCTATGAAAAATGCGGGTATTCTACCGGAGGACGTTATCGTTGTACGCCGTCAGATGGTGGTAAACAATGGTGACATCGTGGTTGCTCTTATTGAGGACGAGGCTACCGTTAAGACGTACTCTCTTAAAAACGGTCACGTGTGGTTGCTTCCCGAAAATGAGGAATTCTCACCGATTGACGGAAGTAACGCTATGATTTTAGGCAAAGTTGTTGCCACTATGAGATATTATCAGTAGAGGTGTTAATATGAAAGCGATTGTTGCAAAAGACGCACCCCAGGCAATAGGCCCCTATTCACAAGGGGTTGATTGCGGCGATTTTGTTTTTGTTTCGGGACAACTTCCCATAAATCCTGAAAACGGCGAAATACCGGAAGGTATTGCGGCACAGACAAATCAGGCACTTAAAAATGCAGATGCAATACTCAAAGCATCGGGTTTGAGTCTGGAAAACGCTTGTAAGGTAACCGTTTATCTGTCCGACATTTCCGAATTTGCGGAAATGAACGAGTGTTATGGTAAATTCTTCAAGGAGCCGTGCCCTGCACGTGCAGCGATTCAGGCGGCGGCACTTCCAAAAGGTGCAAAAATCGAAATCGACGTAATTGCAAGTAAAAAATAAAAAGGTTGTAGATAACTGTGAAGAAAATAATCTGTACCGTGCTATCTCTGGCTTTTCTGTTCTCACTTGTCGCCTGCGGCGGAGAGATTGCGGAGGAAGTAAAACCCGAAAACGAGAACAAAGAGCCGGTGTATTACGAGGGGCACGGAATAAAAATGGAAATTCCCGCTGTATGGCAGGATACGTTCACTCCGTATTATAAGGAATTTGGAGAAGGTGCGACCGCATTTGAACTTCGTGAATTTATGACCGTGATAAACGGTGACGAGGCAGGAGTTCTTACCGTTGCATCCTTTAATAATGAGTCGTGGAAAACCGCACTTGCGGCAACTCCTGAAGGCGAGAAAATGAAAATCGGAACCTCGAAAGACGGAAATAAGCACTTTACAATCCGTTTTGAGGAAACCAAATTCAAAAACGAAGAAGATCAGAAAAAGTTCGACCAGATAGTTGCAGCGGCAAAGAAATGCTGCGAGAATATTGAGATAACGGAATAAGTAAAAAGAAGACCGTGTACACAGGTACACGGTCTTCTTTTTATTTTTTTATGATAATAAGGAATAGTGAGCACATAAAAAGGTGAAAATGTATAGGAACACCAAAACAAGAAGGAGAAAATGTATGAAAAGATTTTTTAGTTTATGTCTTTGTGCTTTGATTACCATATCCCTTTGTGCCTGTGGAGGCGGCGGAACAAACGGAGGAAACTCAGATGCAAAACTCGTAGGCGTTGCAATGCCCAATAAAGCGTTTCAGCGTTGGAACCAAGACGGTGCCAATATGAAACGTGCTCTTGAGGAAAAAGGATACCGTGTGGAACTTCAATATGCGGAAAACGACGTAAACACGCAGGTATCACAGATTGAAAATATGATTACCAAAGGCGTGGATATCCTTGTAATTGCAGCCATTGACGGTGCGGCCATAAGCGATGTGCTAAAACAGGCGAAGGCAAACAATATAAAGGTAATTGCTTATGATCGCCTTATTATGAACTCGGAAAACGTGGATTATTACGCTACCTTTGACAATGAGATGGTGGGAAAAATTCAGGCGGAATTTTTAATTGATAAATTAAACTTAAACGGTGACGGCGGCCCGCATAATATTGAGTTTTTTGCAGGTTCACCCGATGATAACAATGCGGTTTACTTCTATAAAGGTGCGATTGAAACCTTAAGACCATATATAGATAGCGGAAAACTTAAAGTTCCCAGCGGTCAGACGGATTTTGCCAAGGTGGCAATCAATACTTGGAAATCCGAGGTTGCTCAGGCACGAATGGACAATCTGCTCACCGCATATTACGCATCGGGTAACAAACTCGACGCAATACTCGCCTCAAATGACACTCTTGCAATCGGAATTATCGCATCTCTTAAAAATATCGGATATAACGGTACGGACAGACCTTTTCCCATTATTACCGGTCAGGACTGCGACCGCCCCAACGTAATTGCTCTTAAGAATGGTGAGCAGGCGATGAGTATTTTTAAGGATACCCGAACATTGGCGGACAAGGTTGTGCAGATGGTGGATGCACTTCTTTCCGGTCAGGAGGCAGAGGTTAACGATACAAAAACCTACGATAACGGTGTAAAAATCGTTCCGACCTATCTCTGTGCACCTGTGATTGTAACCCGTGATAACTACAAAGAGATACTTGTGGACTCAGGTTATTATACCGAGGAGGAAATATCCAAATAAATTTTTGACGGCACTTCATAAGGAGTGCCGAGGACATAAGGAGGGCAACATGGGCGAATATATTTTGGAAATGAAAAATATAGTCAAGGAATTTCCAGGTGTGAGAGCATTGGATAATGTAAATTTGAAGGTGAAAAAGGGAACTATCCACGCATTATGCGGAGAAAACGGTGCGGGGAAGTCTACGCTTATGAAGGTGTTAAGCGGAATTTATCCCTTCGGGACGTATGACGGCGATATTGTGTTTAACGGAGAGGTTTGCAAATTTTCGGATATAAAGGACAGCGAGAGGCACGGTATCGCCATAATCCATCAGGAACTTGCGACCATTCCCAATTTATCCATTGCGGAGAACATCTTTTTAGGAAACGAGCGTGAGGTACACGGCATTATTGATTGGGAAAAAACCGGAAGTGATGCACGGGAAATTATGCAAAAAGTGGGGCTTTATGAGGAGCCTACGGGTAAAATATCCGATTTGTCGGTTGGTAAACAGCAACTTTGTGAAATAGCAAAAGCACTTAAAAAAGATGCAAAACTGCTTATTTTAGACGAGCCCACCGCATCACTTAATGAAAATGATTCGGAAAATTTACTGAATTTGCTTCTTGAACTAAAAAGCAGGGGGATAACCTCCATTGTAATCTCCCATAAGTTAAATGAAATCGAGCGTGTGGCGGATGAAATCACGGTAATCCGTGACGGATCCACCATTGAAACGCTGGAGCGTGACAAGGATGAAATAAAGGAAGACCGAATAATAAAGGGGATGGTCGGCCGTGAAATAAACGACCGATTTCCCAAAAGGGAACACAAAGTGGGCGATATTGCCTTTGAAATAAGAAATTGGACGGTAGAGGATCCTATGGTCTCCGGCAGAACACGACTTGATAACGTGAATTTAAAGGTATATAAAGGCGAAGTGGTGGGAATTGCAGGTCTTATGGGTGCAGGACGAACCGAACTTGCGATGAGTATTTTTGGCCGCCTTTTCGGAAATAAAATAAGTGGTGAAATGTTAAAGGACGGGAAGGTAATTTCCATATCAAACGTAAAAGATGCAATTCGCCATAAAATAGCATATGTGACTGAGGACAGAAAGGGTGCGGGACTTATTTTAGATGAGGATATCCGCCGCAACATAACCCTTGCCAATATGAAAAAGGTAAGCCGCACCGGTGTTATAGATGCAGACCTTGAGAATATGGTCGGCGAGGAGTATAAAAAGAAATTGGGAATCAAATGTTCAAGTATATTCCAGACAACCGGAAATTTATCAGGCGGCAATCAGCAGAAAGTCGTGCTTGGTAAGTGGATACTCACAGAGCCTGACGTGCTTATTTTAGACGAGCCAACACGAGGAATTGACGTGGGGGCGAAATATGAAATCTATACAATAATAAATGCTCTTGTTGCGGAGGGTAAAAGCGTTATAATGATTTCCTCCGAACTGCCTGAAGTGCTTGGAGTCAGCGACCGTGTATACGTAATGAACGAAGGGAAAATTGTGGGAGAACTAAAAGGCGCGGAGGCAACACCCGAAGGTGTTATGAGTGCAATTATCAAAAATCGAAGGCTTTAAAAGGAGTTTCTTATGGACAAATTAAAAGGGAAATTTAAAATAAATACCAATATCCGACAATTCAGTATGCTTATCGCCCTCGTTGTGATTATGGTATTTTTTCAATGGCTTACGGGCGGAATACTTTTAACACCTCAGAACGTGACCAACTTGATTATGCAAAACGGATACGTAATCATTCTTACCGTGGGTATGCTTCTGTGTATTGTAAGCAGCGGAAGCATTGACCTGTCTGTTGGTTCGGTTGTGGCGTTTGTGGGTGCCGTACTCGGCGAACTTATCGTGGGTATGGGAGTGAGCACGTATATTGCAATTCCTGCGGCACTTGTAATCGGTGCACTTATCGGTGCATGGCAAGGGTTCTGGATTGCCTATATGCGAATCCCTGCGTTTATCGTCACCCTTGCGGGAATGCTTGTTTTCCGAGGTCTTACTCAACTTGTTCTTCAAGGACATACGGTGTCACCGTTTCCGGAGGGATTTACGCTCATCTCATCGGGATTTGTTGCAACACCTGCCGCCGCCCTTATTTTAGGTGGAGTCGCCATTGCAATTTATGTTTTTATGAGTATCCGCCGTCGTATGAAAAAACGAAAAAACGGATTTGCGGTTACCTCACTTGCTTTTTTCGTTATATCCCTTGTTGCGGTATCAGCTGCAATCGGACTTTTCGCACTGTGGTTATACCTTTACAAAGGCGTTCCTGTAGTACTTGTGCTTATGCTTACACTTATTATTGTGTATTCGTTTTTTGTCAGTAAAACCGTGCCGGGCAGATATTTATACGCAATGGGCGGCAATGAAAAGGCGGCGATACTCTCCGGCATAAAAACAAAAAAGGTGTTGTTTCTCACCTTTGTAAATATGTCTGTACTCGCGGCTGTTGCAGGAATTGTTTATACCTCACGACTTCAGGCGGCAACCCCTACCGCGGGACTTAACTTCGAACTTGATGCGATTGCCGCTTGTTTTATCGGCGGTGCCTCAAACTCCGGTGGTGTGGGTACGGTAATCGGTGCCGTAATCGGAGCACTTGTCATGGGTGTTTTAAATAACGGACTGTCAATTATGGGTGTGGGCTCTGACCTTGTGCAAACAATAAAAGGTCTTGTTCTCCTTGCGGCTGTGGTGTTTGACATAGTATCAAAAAGTCGTGCAAAGGCATAAAAAGGTGGCTCATCCGAAGATGAGCCACCTTTTTAATTTTACATATGGTCGGGAATGTCTATCGCAAGAATGTCAAGCAAGGTGCTCATCATCTTGTGAGTAAGTTTTAAAAGAGATAGCCAGGATGCACGACGAGCGGTATCCTCTTCGGTAAGGATCTTGTTCTCGTGATAGAAGCGGTTGAATGCACCTGCAATATCGAAGAGAATTTCGCAAATACCGGTGGGAGCCTTTTCGTCAAATGCACGATTGAGAACGTCGCCAACACTTGCAAGTTTTAAAATAAGTGCACGCTCTGAAAGGGATGACGGCGGTAAAATTTCGCCTACTTCAAGTCCCTGCTCATTTGCCTTATTAAGGACAGAGGATATACGAACAACGCAATATTGGAGATAGGGGCCGGTTTTTCCTTCACTTGCAAGGAAGCGATCCATATCGAATACGTAGTCCTTTGCCGGTTGATTGATTAAATCGCCAAACTTAAGTGCGGCGATACCGACTTTTTCTGCCTCAAGTTTCTTCTCTTCATCGGAAATGTCACGCATAACTTCGGACTCGTTCATTTTGGCAAACGCTGCGGAACTTACGGTTTCAATAAGGTCGGACAAACGCATAACGCCGCCGTCACGAGTCTTATAGGGTTTTCCGTCCTTGCCGTTCATTGTGCCGAATCCGATGTGGTAGAGTTTAACGTCGTCACCAACGAATTTTGCACGGCGTGTCGCACGGAATACCTGTTTGAAGTGGAGTGCCTGGCGGTTGTCAACAACATACCAGATTTCATTGGGATTAAAGTCACGGACACGTTGGATAATGGTTGCAATATCGGTTGTACCGTAAAGTTGGCTTCCGTCTGACTTGCTGATGATGATGGGCGGAATTTCCTCCTTGTCATCTTCGAGGGCAACGTCAACTATGAGAGCACCGTCACTTAAATAAGCAAGACCTTGCTCCTTAAGGGAGGCAATCATATCGTCAACGTAAGGTGCGGAATCGCTCTCGCCAAGCCATTTGTCAAACTCAACGTTGAGTTTTGCATAACTTTTCTTAAGGTCGGAAACTGAGATTTCAAGGAATTTTTTCCAAAGAGCAACGTATCCGCGTCTTCCGTTCTGAAGGTCATACGTTGCCTTTTGTGCTACCTTTTTAAACTCCTCATCCTCTTTTGAACGAGCACTTGCCGCAGGATAGAGGGTGTTGAGTTCATCAATTGTAACCGGAGCATCGGAGGGATATTCTCCGGTGTAATTCTCATCGAAATAGCAAAGGTCGGGACACTTATCCTCAAGACCTGCGATGATAAGGCCCATCTGTAAGCCCCAATCGCCAAGATGCACATCCCCGATAACGTTGTGGCCTAAATATTTTGCAAGACGCTTTAGTGCCTCACCGATAATTGCGGTGCGGAGATGACCGATATGTAAAGGCTTCGCAACGTTAGGGCCGCCGTAGTCGATAACGATGGTGGAGGGGTTTTCCGCCTTAGGGAGTAAAAGGCGGCTATCCTCAAGCATATTAAAGGAGTACTTTGCAAGATATACGTCAGAAACGTCCATGTTAATAAATCCGGGAGGTGCAAAACTTACCTTACCGAAAATTTCCTCATTTTCAAGGAGTGCACAAACCTCGCCTGCGATTGCAATGGGGTTTTTGCGATACTGTTTAGCGGCGGCAAGTGCACCGTTGCATTGGAATTGACACAAGTCTTCACGGTTTGAAACGGTTACAATACCGAGGGCTGCGTCATATCCGCATTTTTCAAAAGCGGCACTTACTATCTCGCTTAATTTCTGTTTAAGTGTAAGCATTGAAAATTTCAATTCCTTTCAATTAGTATGCGACACCCCAATAAATCATATGCTTTGCAGGTTTGCCGCAAATCGGACAAACGTCGGAGATTTCCTCCTGTGCAAAGGGGATGCAACGGGATGACATTCCTGCCTCTTCCTTAACTTTAAGTTCACACTCAAGGTCGCCACACCACATGGTCTTTACGAAACCGCCCTTGGTTGCGGCAATTTCCTTCATTTCATCAAGGCTTGTTGCGGTGTAGGTGTGATCCTCGCGGTTTTTAAGGGCACGTTCAAAGAGGGATGCGTGGATTTCGTCCATTATAGTATTTACTTCTTCCACGATATTTGCGATTGCAACGACCTTCTTCTCACGGGTAACGCGAGAAACGAGAACGCACTGACCTGCCTCTAAGTCACGGGGGCCAAGTTCAATTCTGACCGGAACACCCTTCATCTCATATTCCGCAAACTTCCAGCCTGCGGAGTTGTCGGAGGTGTCGCACTTTGTGCGGATACCTGCAGCGGTAAGGGTTGCAAGGAGTTTTTCAGATGCTTCCAAAACACCGCCCTTATGAGCCGCAATGGGAATAATAACCGCCTGAATTGGGGCAATCTTTGGCGGGAGGACAAGACCGTTATTGTCGCCGTGAGTCATAATGATACCGCCGATAAGACGGGTTGAAACGCCCCAAGAGGTCTCGTGGGGATTTGTTTTCTGGTTGTTGTTGTCGGTAAATTCAATTTCAAACTGCTTTGCAAAACCATCACCGAAATAGTGGGAGGTACCTGCCTGAAGAGCCTTGCAGTCATGCATCATACACTCAATGGTGTAAGTTGCTTCCGCACCTTTGAATTTTTCCTTGTCGGTCTTCTGACCACGTGTAACCGGCATTGCAAGAACGTTTTCACAGAAATCTGCGTATACGTTGAGCATTGTTTCGGTGAATTCTTTTGCTTCCTCAGCGGTAGCATGGATGGTATGTCCTTCCTGCCAGAGGAATTCGCGATGACGAAGGAAGGGACGTGAGGTTTTCTCCCAACGGAGAACGCTGCACCACTGATTATATTTCATGGGAAGGTCACGGTAGGAGTGGAGTACGTTTGCAAAATGCTCACAGAAAAGGGTTTCGGATGTGGGGCGGATTGCATAACGCTCCTCAAGTTTTTCACTTCCGCCGGTGGTAACCCACGCACATTCGGGGGCAAAGCCTTCTACGTGGTCCTTTTCTTTTTGGAGAAGACTTTCGGGGATGAGAAGAGGCATATAGACATTCTCAACGCCCTGCTTTTTAAATTCTGCATCCATAATACGCTGGATGTTTTCCCAAATGGCGTAACCGTAAGGACGGTAAATAAAAACACCCTTGATTGAAGAGTAGTCGATAAGTTCTGCCTTTTTGCATACGTCGGTGAACCACTGTGCAAAGTCTACCTCCATATCGGTAATTTGTTCAACTTTTTTATCCTTTGCCATGTTTTCAAATCCTTTCAGATGATAAATTTCTTCATTAAGTCGTGGCCAAATTCAACCGAGATACCCGTAGTAGCCGCGGTTTTCTCGCTGTATTCAAGGCCGGATTTCGCCTCCTCGTCACTTGAGTAGATGACGTAGGGAATTTTATCTATTGTATGGGTGCGTTTTACAATCGGAGTAGCGTGGTCGGGCATAAGAAGAATACGATAAGGTTCACCGGATTTTGCAAGTTTTTCAAGTACCGGTTTTAAAATATCTTCATCAATACGCTCGATTGATTTTATCTTAAGTTCGGTATCGCCGTCGTGACCGCACTCATCAGGTGCTTCCACGTGGATGAACACGAAATCGTCGGCATCAAGTGCCGCCATGGCAGCCTCTGCTTTGCCCTTGTAGTTTGTATGATAGTCGCCTGTCGCACCTTCTACCGGAATGTACTTAAGTCCCATTCCGTTTGCAAGACCGGCAATAAGAGGTACTGCGGTTACAACCGAGCCGGAAATGCCGTATTTATCGCTGAAAAGATCAATTTGCGGTCGTGTACCCTCGCCCCAAAGCCACATGCAGTTTGCAGGTTTTAAGCCTTTCTCCATACGGGCAATGTTTACCGGATGGTTCATAAGAATTTCATAACTGCGTTTCATCATGGAAAGTACGATGTCGCCGTATTTTCCGCCGGGTAAGTAGGGGGTGATTTTCTGATCGAGAATATCGTGGGGCGGCATCATGGTATAGCCGTAGTCGATATCTTTCCAGATAAGCACGTGGCGGTAACTTACGCCACGGTGGAATAAAATCTTGTCACTTGCAAACTCGGCACTAAGGGCATCGAGCAGTTCATACGCCTCTTCGTTTGTAATTTTATCCGAACTGTGGTCAAGCATTACCTTTTCCTCAAAGTCGCCGTCGGTGGAAATGCTTACGAGGTTGAGGCGGAAAACCGTGTCCTCGTCACATAAATTTATACCAAGCCCCAACGCTTCGATAGGTGAGCGGCCGGTATAATATTTCTTCGGATCGTAGCCTAAAACTGAGAGGTTTGCGATGTCACTACCCGTGGGCATTCCCTCATAAAGGGTGCGGACAAGGCCTAACTCGCCGTTTTTGCAAAGAAAGTCCATTGTAGGTTTCTTGGCAACTTCAAGGGGTGTTTTATTACCCAAGGATTCTAAGGGGTAATCCGCCATACCGTCGCCTAGCATAACAACATATTTCATAATTAAAAAACTCCTTTAGGAAAAACTATTCTTCCCAATTGTGATATACGTTCTGTACATCATCGTTGTCTTCAAGGGCATCAAGTAATTTCTGCATATTTTTAAGGTCGTCTTCGGAAGATAAAGTGATATAATTTTGCGGCACCATTTCCACATTTGCCTCTAAAATGGCAAAGCCTGCGTTTTCAAGCGCTTCGCGGACAGAAGAAAAATCATCGGGTGCGGTAAATACCTCGAAAACTTCACCCTCGGTGTCCACGTCATCAGCACCTGCATCTAAAAATGAAAGCATTGCCTCGTCCTCGTCCAGATCGTCCTTGCTGATAATGATAACGCCTTTTTGATCAAACTGCCATGAAACGCAACCGGTAGCACCGAGATTGCCGCCGAACTTGTCGAAATAATGACGCATTTCACCTGCGGTGCGGTTTCTGTTATCGGTCATGGTGTCAACGATAACCGCAACACCGGACGGACCGTAACCCTCATAAGTGATAGTTTCATATGATGCACCGTCACCGGACGCACGTTCAATGATACGTTTTATATTATCGTTGGGCACGTTGTTTGATCTCGCTTTAGCGATACAGTCGCGGAGTTTGGAGTTGGAAGCGGGATCGGGACCGCCTTCACGTACTGCAACCGCCATTTCACGGCCTATTTTTGTGAAAATTTTTGCACGTTGTGCATCGGTTTTCTCTTTTTTGTGTAAAATATTTTTCCATTTGGAATGACCAGACATAGATATATCTCCTTATAACATTTTAATCAAAGTTTATTTTAACATACATTATATATATATTTCAAGTGTGAATAATGGAAAGTTTGTTGCACACAATATATTTTGCAGACAGCGTCTGTAAAAACAAAAAAAATAAGGAGAAAATAAAAATGGATAAGTACAACAATAAGAAAGATTCAAATTCCCAGAATAAAAAGGATAGCAATTCCCAGAACAAGAATAGTTCCAACTATCAGAACAAGAAGGACAATAATATCCAGAATAAGCGTAATCACAACGAGCAGTACTAAAAAACCGCCGCAGTACTGCGGCGGTTACATATTATTTTATAATTATGTCAAAAATTTCATTAAGGCGAGTGTAATCACCCGTGAGATATAAATATCCAAACAGGCATTCAAGAGCGGTTGCCTTATGATAGGTTTCGTGACTTGCACCCTTGGGGATTTTGTGAACTTTTGCGTTTTTGCCCCGTCGAAAAACATCGGCCTCACGCTCGGTCAAGTGGGGAAGAATTTTATCCACCGCACCCGCCTGTGCATTTGCAGAAACCCGACTTACCGTGTTTCGGTGCAAATTTTTTGCGGTTGCAACGCCTCGTGCACTTTCACTTGCACGAACGAGAAGGTCAAATACCGCATCTCCCACGTGGGCAAGAGCAAGCATACTCATGCCAAAAACCTCATTTTCCGAAAGGGTGGTGTGTAAATAATCAGTCATTTGTTTCACCTCGAATTTATTTTACCATAGGTTTTTAAATAGGGCAATAAGTGGCGGAGATTGTTATAAAATAAACAATGAAAACCCCTTTACGGGGGTGGTAAAATATGTTAAAATATATAAAATTACAGTCTTGTCGTAAAGGCGGTGTTGTAAAAATGGCACAAGACGCAATTTTGAAAATTACAGAAGTTGAAAAAGCAGCCGACGAAAAAATATCGGCGGCATATGCAGAGGCTAGACGAATTATCGCCGAAGCGGAAAAAAAGGGCGAGGAGAGTCTTGACACTGCAAAGACGGAGGCCAATGCGAAGGTCGAGGAGATGCTTGTCAGAGCAGAGGATGCGGCGGCAGGTGCATCACTTGAAATTACCTCCGGTGCCGAGCGTGAGTGTGAAAAACTCCGTGTTTTGGCGAAAGGCCGTATGAATGAAGCGGCATTATTTATTGCAGAAAAGGTTGTGAAAGGCTAATGGCAATTGTACCTATGAAACACCTTAGCCTGATTGCACTTCAAAAAGATCGGGACGCTCTGCTCCACGACCTGTCAAAACTCGGCGTGGTACAAATTTCCGAAAGTTCCGGCGAAAGCCTGGAAAAGGAACGATCGGATCTTGGTAAATTTAAGGCTCAGCGGTCTGAAATAGTAGGTGCACTTGAGGTTTTAGGTAAATACGTTAAGGTTAAAAGCGGCCTGTTTCCTCAGCGTGAACAGGTTGCGGCGGAAACGTTTTTTGCCTCGGAAACAATAGATGATGCTCTGGAAATTGCGAAAGAAGTAAATTCCATATCACGTGAAATAGCCACACTTTTTGCAAACGAGTCAAGGCTTATCGCAAAAAAAGATTCGCTTGTACCGTGGAAGGGTATTGATGTTCCTCTTGAAACCGTATCGGGAAAACGATACTTTTTAAGTTTCGGTACAATACCTGCAAAATTCTCCGTTGAAGAGATTAAAAATCAACTTGCGGAGATAAAGAGTGCGTATTTGGAATGTCCATCTTCCGACAAAGAGCAACATTATGTACTTGTTATGTGTCACGACGGGGAAAAGGAAGTCCTTGCCGATACATTGAGAACACTTTCTTTTTCAAAGGTTTCTTTTAAAGACACCACGGGACTTGTCAGTGAGAATATTGCGAGTATTGAAGAAGAAATCACAAAATCCGGGGAAAAGAGAAAATCTCTTGCTGAAGAATTTTCAAAAATGGGCGACTCGATACCCAAACTTAAACTCGCCTATGATGCACTGAGTGTGCAGATAGAAAAGGCAGAGGCACAGGAAAAACTTTTGTCAACGGCAAAAACCGTGATTTTAAACGGATGGTTTCCTGCGAGAGAAAAGGGCAAACTTGAAAAACTGTTTGAAAGTTACGGTGCGGCGTATGAGATGCGTGATCCTCTTGATGAGGAGGAACCGCCTACTCTTACCTACAACTCAAAATTGGTTGAGCCGTACAGTATGATTACGAATATGTACTCGCCCCCTGCATACAGAGGAATCGATCCGAACCCGTTTATGGCACCGTTTTTCGCCATATTCTTCGGCATTATGTTCTCCGATGCGGCGTACGGTATATTGCTGACGTTGGTAAGTTCCATCGTTTTGTTAAAGTTTAAACCGCGAGGCGGTACACGACAACTTATGGCAATGGCGGCAATGTGCGGTGTGACAACGTTTGTATGGGGCGTTCTGTTCGGCGGATTCTTCGGCGATGCAATACCCACGGTTTATAAGATGATAACCGGAAAGCCCTTCGGTTTTGAACTTGCGGTGTGGTTTAACCCCATGAAAGAACCGATGACTATGCTCATATTCTCCTTCGCCTTCGGCGGAATTCATATTTTCGCAGGTATGGCGATTCAGGCGTATATGATGATTCGTGACGGCAAACTTCTCGATGCGATTTTTGATATAGGTTCCTGGTGGGTGCTCTTCGGCGGAATCGTTTTCGCACTGTTGGGACTTACCAACGTGGGACTTATCTTAATCGGTGTCGGTGCTCTCGCGCTTCTGCTTACACAGGGAAGAAACGAGAAGAAATTCTTTAAGAAAATCACAAAAGGTCTTGCAAGTCTTTATGACATAACCGGATTTTTGGGTGATATCTTATCTTACTCCCGTCTGCTTGCACTAAGTCTTGCGACGGCGGTTATCGCAAGTGTTATCAATACAATGGGTGCCATGACCGGACCTGTAGGATTTGTTATCGTGTTTCTTATCGGACACACGTTTAACATTGCGGTCAACTTAATCGGTACCTACGTACACACTTCGCGACTGCAGTATGTAGAGTTTTTTGGTAAATTTTATCAAGGCGGCGGAGAGGAATTCTCCCCACTTGATACAAAAACAAAATATGTAGACATTATTAAGGAGGAAAAATAAAATGTTAGAATTTATGACTTCAAACGGCGGTATTCTTTTTGCACTGTTAGGTGCAGTACTTGCGGCAGGACTTGCAGGTATGGGCTCAGCAAAGGCGGTAGGTTCTGTTGGTGAGGCTGCTGCAGGCGTTGTTACAGAGGACCCAAACAAGTTCGGTCAGGCACTTCTTCTTCAGGTACTTCCGGGTACACAGGGCCTTTACGGACTTCTTATTGCGTTCCTTGTTCTCGTTAAAATCGGCCTTTTAGGCGATCCGGTTACCGTTACTTTAGGCAATGGCTTTAACATCTTCCTCGCTTGTCTCCCCATTGCGGTTGTAGGTTATTTCTCCGCTATCGCACAGGGCAGAGCAGCTGCTGCAGGTGTAAGCATCATCGCAAAAAGACCGGAAGAGTTATCAAAGGGTATGATTTTTGCTGCAATGGTTGAGACCTATGCGGTACTTGCTCTTCTTATCTCTTTCTTGATGCTCAACGGAATTACTCTCGCATAAGGAAGTGCCCTATATGAACGGCATTGAAAATATCATTGCACGTATCGAAGAAGATGCGGAGCAGGAAATTAACAAAATATTAGCCGATGCAAGGGGTAAGGCGGAGGAAATTTCCGCAAAGTATGCATCCCTTGCGGCAAAGGAGACCGAGGCAATCCTTGAAAAAGGCAAAAAAAGTGCGGATGACCGTACCGTTCGCCTTCAGGGTGTTGCAGGTCTTGATGCGAGAAAGATGCTCCTTCGCACGAAGCAGGAGATGATTGACGCGGCTTTCCGCACTGCTGAGGAAAAACTTACCTCCCTTGAGGGTGAGGATTATGTGGAAACTCTCGCAAAACTCGGCGTTGCTGCCGTACAGACCGGAAACGAAGAGGTCATTCTTTCTGCAGAAGACCGTGAAAAATACGGCAAGGACGTGGTTTCACGCATAAACGAACTCTTAAACGATGACGAGGGTATTTCCCGCATCATTACGGCGGCGGGAAAACTTCTTCGTGGTGAGGGTGTTAAACTCTCCGATGAGACACGTGAAATCTCCGGCGGTTTAATTTTAAAGGATGGAGATTTGGAAATCGACGCATCCTTTGCAACTATTGTAAATCAAATGCGTGAGTCACTTGCAGGTGACGTAGCAGAAATATTATTCGGTTAAGAGGTGGTTATATGAAAACCCGTGATACCGAGTATTTATACGCAACTACCCGTATCCGATCACTTGAGAGAGGGCTTCTTGACCGTGGAGTTACCGACAGGTTAATTGAGGCCGCAAGTGTTGAAGATATGGCGAAAATAATGTCCGAACTCGGATACACACAACTTCAGACGGCAGGAATAAAGGATATTGAAAATTCCCTTATTAGTGCAAGACGTGAAACTTTTGAGTTGATTGAGAGCATTTCACCTGATAGTGAAATTTGCGACGTTTTCCGTCTTCGCTACGATTACCATAACATTAAGGCTATACTTAAAGGTGAAATTAGCGGAGAAGATGCACGAAATCTTTTAATTGACGCAGGTCGATTTGGCGTGGAGGCACTTGTGTCTCTCATGCGTGAGAGGGAGTATAAAGAACTTCCCGAAACCGTCAGAGTTGCGGTTGAGAATGCAAGGGAAACTCTTGCAAGAACAAAAGATGCACAACTTTGCGATTTCATTTTAGACCGTGCGTATTTTGCGGAAATGGTGTCCCTTGCAAAACAATCGGGAAGTAAGTTCCTTGAGGGATATGTAAAATGTCTTATTGACACTACAAATCTCAGGGCAACTATCCGTGCAATGCGTCGTAACAAGGATGCAGATTTTCTTAAAAACGCATTGCAAGAAGGCGGAAATATTCTTTGCGATAAATTCTTTGAGGTCCTGTCAAGCGAGATATCATTAGATGATGCACTTAAGGGCACTTTCCTTGAGAGCACACTGGAAGCGTCGGGAGATATGGTTTCCTTTGAACGTGAATGTGACAATGCGGTTATGACATATCTTCGCTCCGCCCGTTACGTAGCATTCGGCGAGGAGCCGCTTGTTGCATATGTTGCGGCAAAAGAGGCGGACATTATCACCATTCGCATAATCCTCGCAGGAAAGGTGCAGGAACTTCCCGCCGACGAAATTCGAGAGAGGTTGAGGGCAAGTTATGTATAAAGTATCGGTTTTAGGCGACAGAGAAAGTGTCCTCGGCTTCAAGGCTCTCGGCTTTAATGCTGTTGCGGTGGATGATGCGGAAACCGCACGTGAAAAGTTACACGAACTTGCAGAAGAGGATACCGCTATAATTTATATTACCGAGCAGTTGGCGGTAAAAATCAAAGACGATATCGACAGATATAAAGACGATGTCCGTCCGGCAATTATTTTAATACCCGGTAAGGACGGAACTCTCGGTATTGGTATGAATGGCGTTCACGCAACGGTTGAGCGTGCGGTGGGTGCTGACATTTTAGATAATTAGAAACAATCCAAGCCATAAAAAATGGCGGAACGGAGCGTAAATTATGAGTAATGGCAAAATTATTAAGGTTTCAGGTCCGCTTATTGTAGCGGAAGGCCTGTCACATGCAAATATGTTTGACGTTGTTCGTGTAGGACAGGACAAACTTATCGGTGAGATTATCGAGATGCGTGGCGACAAGGCATCCATTCAGGTTTATGAAGAAACCGCAGGCATCGGCTTCGGTGATGAGGTAGTAACTACCGGAGCACCCTTGTCGGTTGAACTTGCACCGGGACTTATGGAGAACATCTACGACGGTATCCAGAGACCGCTTGAGAAAATCCGTGCAATTTCCGGCAGTAACATTTCCCGTGGTATCGACATTCCTGCGGTTGACCGTGAGCGTGAGTGGGACTTTACCCCCGCGGTCAAGGTAGGTGACAAGGTAGCCTCCGGCGATATTTTAGGTACCGTGCCCGAGACAATCGTTGTAGAGCACCGTGTTATGGTACCTTTCGGCATCGAGGGCGAAATTGTTGAAATCCTCTCAGGTAAGAAAAAAGTTGAGGATATTATTGCGAAAATCAGAACCGAGAGCGGAGAAATCAAGGAGATTTCAATGCTTCAAAGATGGCCTGTTCGTCGCGGCCGTCCGGTTAAGGAAAAACTTCCGCCGGATGTTCCCATGCAGACCGGTCAGCGTATTATAGACACAATATTCCCCATTGCAAAGGGTGGTACTGCAGCGGTTCCCGGTCCTTTCGGAAGCGGTAAGACGGTGGTTCAGCACCAACTTGCAAAGTGGTCCGACGTTGACATCGTTGTATACATCGGTTGCGGTGAACGTGGCAACGAGATGACCGACGTTTTAAGAGAGTTCCCCGAACTTCGCGATCCGAAAACCGGCGAATCTCTTATGAAACGTACAATTTTGATTGCAAACACCTCCGATATGCCGGTTGCGGCACGTGAGGCGTCTATCTATACAGGTATTACCATTGCGGAATACTACCGTGATATGGGTTATGACGTTGCGGTTATCGCAGACTCTACCTCCCGTTGGGCAGAGGCACTTCGTGAGATGTCAGGCCGACTTGAAGAAATGCCCGGTGACGAAGGTTATCCTGCATATCTTTCCTCCCGTCTTGCACAGTTTTATGAGCGTGCGGGAAGAATCATCTGTACATCAAGTGATGACCGTGCAGGTTCCCTTACCGCGATTGGCGCGGTATCACCTCCCGGCGGTGATATTTCAGAGCCGGTTGCTCAGGCAACACTCCGTATAGTTAAGGTTTTCTGGGGACTTGACAGTTCTCTTGCATATCGCCGTCACTTCCCGGCAATTAATTGGCTTAACTCATATTCACTTTATCTCGACAGATTATCACCCTGGTTTAACGCAAACGTTGACAAGAACTTTGCGGCAAATCGCACCGATGCAATGCAGATTCTCCAACTTGAGAGTGAACTTCAGGAAATCGTAAGTCTTGTAGGTATCGACGCACTTTCTGCAAACGACCGTCTCACTCTTGAGACCGCACAGATTCTCAGAGAGGACTTCTTACAGCAGAACGCATTCTCGGATACCGACTCTTACACATCCCTTGCAAAACAGGCAAGACTTTTAGACCTTATCCTGACCTTTAATAAGTTAGGTAAAAAGGCACTTGATGCAGGTGTTGATATGAAGGGACTTTTCTCCATCACCGCACGTGAGCGAATCGGCCGTGCAAAGGATATTTCCGAGATGGATTATGAAGTGCAGTATCAGGCGATTGAGGATCTTATGAAAGACGAAATTGCAGCTCTTGAAAAGGAGGTACAGTAATTATGTTAAGAGAATATCGTACCATCCGAGAGGTTGCAGGTCCTCTTATGCTGGTTAAAAACGTAATCGACGTTTCCTACGACGAACTTGGCGAGGTTCAACTCCCCAATGGCGATATCCGCCGTTGTAAGGTTCTTGAGGTTAACGGAAACGACGTTCTCGTTCAGTTATTTGAAAGTAGTGCGGGTATTAACCTTGCACAGAGTAAGGTAAGATTCTTAGGTCATGGTATCGAACTTGCGGTTTCCGAGGATATGCTCGGACGAGTATTCGACGGTATGGGCAGACCAAAAGACGGCGGTCCCGAAATTTTAGCGGACGAGCGTCGTAATATTAACGGTATGCCTATGAATCCGGCGGCACGTGACTATCCGGATGAATTTATCCAGACCGGCGTGTCCACCATTGATGGACTTAACACTCTGGTACGCGGACAGAAACTCCCTATCTTCTCCGGTTCAGGTCTTCCCCACGCACAACTTGCGGCACAGATTGCCCGTCAGGCAAAGGTTTTAAACAACGATGCACAGTTTGCGGTTGTTTTTGCGGCTATCGGTATCACTTTTGAAGAGGCTGATTTCTTTATCAGCGACTTTAAGAAAACCGGTGCTATTGACCGTACGGTAATGTTTGTAAATCTTGCGTCCGACCCTGCTATCGAGCGTATTTCAACACCTCGTATGGCACTCACCGCTGCAGAATACCTTGCGTTTAAGAAGAACATGCACGTTCTTGTTATCTTGACCGATATTACAAACTATGCAGAGGCACTTCGTGAGGTGTCCGCTGCACGTAAAGAGGTACCCAGCCGTCGTGGTTATCCGGGTTACCTTTACACCGACCTTGCATCTATGTATGAGCGTGCAGGAAGAACATTGGAATCCGAGGGTTCAATTACTATGATTCCGATTCTTTCCATGCCTGAAGATGATAAGACACATCCGATTCCCGACCTTACCGGTTACATTACCGAGGGACAGATTATTCTCTCCCGTGAACTTTACCGCAAGGGTATGCAGCCTCCCGTTGACGTTCTTCCCTCCCTTTCCCGTCTTAAAGATAAAGGTATCGGTGCGGGTAAGACAAGAGAGGATCATGCAGGCACAATGAACCAGATTTTTGCCGCATACGCACGTGGTAAGGAAGCAAAAGAACTTATGACCATCTTGGGTGAGGCGGCTCTTTCCGATATTGATAAACTCTACGCTCGTTTTGCGGATGAGTTTGAGTCAAAGTACGTAAATCAGGGCTATAATGAAAACCGTTCCATTGAGGAAACCTTGAATTTAGGCTGGGAACTTCTCTCCATCCTTCCGGCTAGCGAACTTAAGCGAATTAAGCCCGAATTTATTGAAAAATATCTCCCCAAGAAAGACTAAGGAGGGGTTTTGATGGCAAGACTTAACGTTAACCCCACCCGTATGGAACTTAAAAGGCTTAAAGAGCGTCTTAAAACCGCACGTCGAGGACATAAACTCTTAAAGGACAAGCGAGACGAACTTATGAAACAGTTTCTCGACATCGTCCGTGAGAATCGTACCTTACGTGAACAGGTAGAGGCATCTCTTATAAAAGCACAGAAGGGTTTTGCGGTTGCGTCTGCGGTTATGTCACACGAAATGCTTACTCAGGCACTTCTTTTGCCGAAGCAGAGCGTTTCTGTTGAAATGAATTTCAAAAACATTATGAGTGTTGACGTACCCCGTTACACATTTCATATGAAAACCGAGGATGCAAGTGAGATTTTTCCGTACAGTTTCCTTCATACGTCGGGAGAACTTGACGATGCGGTACAGAATCTCTCAGACGTTACCGTGCAGATGCTTCGCCTTGCAGAGGTGGAAAAATCCGCACAACTTTTATCTCAGGAAATTGAGAAAACCCGTCGTCGTGTAAATGCTCTTGAGCATTTTATGATTCCCCAACTTGAGGAAACAATCAAGTATATTACAATGAAACTTGACGAGAATGAGCGTGGCAATCTCTCACGTCTTATGAAGGTCAAGGATATGATGATTGAAGCACAGTTTGCGGGTAAAAATGACTAAATAAAAACGCGGTGAAAAAACATTTTTTCACCGCATTTTTTTATCCGAAATCCCTTGACATAATAGTTTAGAATGGTAAAATGAAAGTAACAAATGCAAAAGAAAGGGTGTTTTTATTTTGCAGCAATATATTAAAGAACAACTGAAACTGTTTTATGACAATCCCGTCGTAAACTGGCACGAACACGTTTGGACTACCGATATGTGGAACAATACAGACCCCGGCACACTTGATACCGTAAGATGCGACGGTCTTGTTGAGTTTGCAAACACATGTGGTATTGATAAACTTATTTGCTCTGTGGTAAGTGTTAATCCCCATTGTACCCCCAAGGAGCAGGAAATGCGTAACAACGCTACTATTGAGGCCATGGAACGTCATCCCGATACCATTATGGGTATGGCATTCGTAAATCCGGGCAACGGCAAGCACACCCTAAAAGAGGTTGAGCGTTGCGTTCGTGAATACGGCTTCGTAGGTATCAAGATGTACCATCAGTACTTTATGGACGATCCGGTTCAGTATGACCTTGTTGAAAAGTGTATTGAACTTGACGTTCCTATCTTAATGCACGCAGGAAAACTTGTGGTTGGTCCCGAAACTCAGCCCAGACTTTCCGGCGGTGAGCATTTTGCGAATATCGCTCGTCGTTACCCTGAGGCGAACTTCATTATGGCACACGTTACCGGCGGCGGTGATTGGGCTTGGCAGTTAAAGGGTGTTATCGACTGTCCCAACGTTGTTACCGACATAAGCGGCAGTGTGTCTGATACTCGTGCGGTTGAGGAGAGCGTAAGATTACTCGGTGCAGAGCGTGTGCTCTGGGGTACCGATGGCTCGGCTTCCGCCGGTGTTGGTAAACTTCTCTCCGCAAATCTTACCGATGAAGAGAAGAAAATTATCCTTGCAGGTCCGAAATATGAAAGATTCTTAAAGAAGGGGGTTAAATAAGATGCTTATAGATGTTAGTACATATGTAGGCCATTGGCCCTTCAGAAAGGTTGACGGTGCAACTCTTAATGAAATGGCACCCGTCCTTGCAAAACACAAAGTTACCCACGCAATCGTTGCAAACGTAAACGCCTTTTTCTATAAAGACGCAATGGAAGGCAATATGGAACTTTATGAGGAAATGAAAAACTACAAGGGTGAGGTTGAGTTTTTACCATTTGCCGTTATCAATCCCTCATATATCAATTGGCGTGAGGATATGGTTAAGTGCGTAAAGGAACTTGGCTTTAAAGGTTTTGAGTTTACACCTGCTTATCATAAGTATGTTGGCGGCAACGTTTGCACATTGTCCGATCCCTGCTATAAAGAGGCGTTTAAACTTGCAGGTGAACTCGGCGTTCCCGTCCGTATTGAAAACGAACTTGAGAACTACCGTCAGAGACATTGGATGGAAAGCGGTATGTCCCCCACGGGTGACCAGATGGCAGACATGCTCGCAGCATCCGATAAGACAACTCTTATCATCGGCGGTTATTTCCCTGAGAGATTGGGTGCTCGTATGGCAGAGATTGTAAAGACACGCAAGAACGTGTTCTTCAATACCCGCCGTCTTGATCCGTTCTACGACGCATGTTATTGGCAGGCTGCCGTAAATGCGGTTGGTTGTGAGCATCTTGTATTCGGCACAAATTATCCCTTTACTCACATCGGCCCGGCAGCGGTTGCACTTACCTTCTCACCCCAGACAGAGGATGAGAAAAAGGCAATTATGTCCGAGAACATCAGAGGATACTTAGGTTTATAAAATTAGAAAAGAGGAGTCATATGACTCCTCTTTTTTTATATGTTTATTTCAAGTTCAACCGGGCAGTGGTCGCTGCCGAAAATGTTTTGGTGGATTCCGGCATCCACTAAATTGTCCTTTAAATCACGGGACGTAAGGAAATAGTCAATACGCCATCCTGCGTTATTGGCACGTGCGTTATACATATAGGACCACCATGTGTAAGCACCTGTGAGGGTGGGGTAAAAGTGACGGAAGGTGTCGATAAATCCCGCATTTAACATATTTGTCATCTGCTCACGCTCTTCAGGGGAAAAGCCTGCGTTTCCAACGTTGGATTTGGGATTTTTCAGGTCGATTTCATTGTGTGCAACGTTCATATCACCGCAGATTATCACGGGCTTAACCTTTGCACAATTTACGCAATACGTGCGGAAATCTTCCTCCCATTTCATACGATAATCAAGACGGGCAAGACCACGTTGTGCATTGGGAGTGTATACATTTATAAGGTAGAATTTTTCAAATTCTGCGGTTATAACTCTGCCCTCGGTATCATGTTCGGGAATACCGATGCCGTATGTGACGGAAATAGGCTCTGTTTTCGAGAAAACCGCCGTTCCCGAATAACCTTTTTTTACCGCACTGTTCCAAAACTGATGATAACCGGGCAGGTCAAGGCTGATTTGGTCGGGTTGAAGTTTTGTTTCCTGCAGACAGAAAATATCCGCATCAATATCGTTGAAAAATTCCATAAAACCCTTGCCTACACAGGCACGAAGTCCGTTTACGTTCCAGGAAATAAGTTTCATTTAAATAAATCTCCTTGTGTATTTTCTTTATCAAATATCATATTGTATTGTACCATTTTATAGCCGTCTAAATTCTCTCGATCTCCCTTTTCCCATAGGGGCATTTTATTCATCAATTCAAGAAGATAATTCTGATGCTCGGTCATTGACACACCTGCGGTATCAAGAAGGAGAGGTGAGAGAAAACTTGCACTTATTTCAAGATTATCTGCATCCTTTATAGGATAATTTGCCCAGATAAGGAATGGTACCGTGTGCTTTTTGACTTCCATTTCCTCATCGGAGAGTCCTGCACGATTTTGCAGGATATCATAGTATTCCTGCTCAAATGACGGCAAATGGTCACCGAAGAAAAGAAGAATGGTGGGCTTTTCACGTTTTTTCAGATAATCAACAAGGTCGCTTAACGCCTTATCGGTAAGTGAAAGAAGGGAAAAATATCGTCTTGCACGGGGGAATTCGTTCATTTCGGGGAAGTTTGCGGTTTCTTCAAGGTTCTTATATGAACGGTCATAACCGAAGTGATTTTGCATTGTGACGTTAAAAATAAAAGTAGGAGATACGTCATCCTCAAGTATTTCGATGATTTTACCAAAACTTGCCGCATCGGAAATATAGTCACGCACCATTTCGGGATTTTCAAAGTCCTTTATGGACAAAAACTCATCAAAACCGAGTTTGGGATAGGCTGTATCACGGTCCCAACATTCGGGGAAGAAAGAATGGAGGCCTATAGTGCGATATCCTTGTGCTTTGAGGCTTTGTGCGATGGATGGAGATTTATCATCTACAAACTGTACCATGGGGTAACTGCCGGGACGCAGAAGGTGGGCGGCATTGCCCGTTAAAAACTCATACTCGGTTGTGCAGGTGCCACCACCGAATACAGAGACACGAGCACTGCCCGTTATTGCGTTGTCGGATACAGAGTGGAAGAAGGGTATAAAATCCTCTTCCTCATTAAGATCCGCAATGGTGGAAAGGTCTGCAAAACTCTCGTTCATAATTACGATTATGTCAGGTTTCATCGTGCCGTCCTTTTCATTTTCACCGATTATTTCACGAACTTTTTCGGGAGAATAATCTTCCGGCTCCGGACTTGCAAGGTAGTTTAGATTGTGCAGAACATTTATCGCAAGTCCGTTATGTCGGGACGCCTTTACATTATCGGCGTCGGTGGAAATAAATGACGGGGATGCCCACAAAATCGTCCAAAGTACGCATAGCATAAGGACACCTGAAACCGCAGACCAAAGCCGAGATTTAAAAAACGTGCCTTTTCGTAGGAGAAAGGCAAGAATACAGATTAATATAAGAACAACTAGGGAAAGAATGGTGGTTGCGTCTATTGGAATGTCAAAATTTCCATCCACCGTTTTGGCGGTATTAAGGGCGGCAAGTTCCCAAGGGAGTAAGGCCTTGCTACGGAGCATAATCATATAATGATTGATAACGCCGAGAACCCATACCAGCGTGGCGGGTACGAGTGTATATACAAATAGTTTCCCCGTTATGCCATAGAGTGTAAAAGAAAAACCGTAATAAAAAAGCAGATTGAGCCAAAAATTAACTCCTACGGGAGACTGAAATGCCCCCTGTAGCCACTCTGCCAGAATATATGTAAGAAACGGAACTAATATAAAAAACACAAATTTTATGCGGTAGGGAATTTTTGGGGAAAGCATTTTTAAATCACACCTTTTCTAACATATATTATACCAAACGGTAATTAAAGGTCAATGGAAAACCATTGACCTTTAAAAATTTATCTTCGTCTTCGACTGCCGCGATATCTTCGGGAGTTGCGGTGTCTGCGGTTAAAACGCACAATGAAGAACAGGTAAAACAGTATAAATGCACCGAGGAGAATAAGGACAATTTTTGCAACCGTTGTGCCTAAGAGTTTTGCGAGTAAATCCCACAGATAGAGAATCAATGAGCGGTCAACGTCGTCTATTGCCACAAGGTCAACCTCGCCCAATTTAACTCCGTCATAAATCAGACTTACGGAGCCTAAAACATCGCCTTTTACAATAGGAGCATCCAAGGTTTCAGGAACGTTCTTTATAAGTTCAAGTTTTTCTTTGTTATAATCCTTGGGCACGAGGCAGGTAAAGTCGGCATCCGGTGCCGCAATTACGTGGTCACGGCTCCATGCAAGGCGTACGTTAATTTCGGAAATCGGGGTTGTTTTGGCGAGAATGGTCTTTCTGTCAAAACTGTCAAAGCCCCATTTAAAGAGTTTTGTGGTTTCAATAAAGTGGCCTTTTTCCTTGTTCTCTCCGTACTGTGCACCCAGAACAACGCTGATAAGAGATAAGTCACCCTTTGTTGCGGATGCAACAAGGCACAAACCTGCGGGGGTTGTGTGGCCGGTTTTGATGCCGGTTGTGTATTTGTAAAGGTAAGTGCGTTCTTTATAGGGGGAGAGCATGGAATTTGTACTGAAAAACAAACGCTCATCCTCTAAATTTGTAGCGGGGATAGTGGCTTTTTGCATAGCCACGATTTCTGCAAGACGGGCGTTTTTCATAGCCTGACGTGCGATAGTAATGACGTCGGCAGCACAGGTGTAATGGTTATCGTCGTGCAAACCGTGTGCATTGACAAAATTAGTGTTTTTAAGTCCCAAAGTTTCCGCACGCTTATTCATCTTCTCAATAAAAGCATCAACCGTACCTGCGTTGTACTCGGCCAAAATGTTTGCCGCTTCGTTTGCAGAGGCAACTAAAAGGCAGACGAGAAGATTATCCACCGTGATTTTCTCACCTTTTTTTAAACCCACCGTACTTCCTGCCGCACTCAGGTTTTCAAGGGCGGTCTCGGTTACCGTAACTGTTTGAGAAAGGTCGTTTTCTTCAGCAATTATAAGTGCGGTCATAAGTTTTGTTATACTTGCGGGGTATAACTTTGCGGTCTCATTTTTGGAATATAAAACCTGTCCGCTCTCCGCATCGATAAGAAGGGATGCCTTTGCGTCGACATCAATATTTGCCGCAAAGGAAAATATGGAAAGAAGGACGGAAAAAACAAGTGTAAGCGATAAAATTTTAAAGTATTTCATTTAATGACCACCGCCTTTTTAAAGTCTTAAATTATTATACAGTAAATGCAGGAATAAAACAACAAGTAATTTTCAAAAACGCTCTTTCACAAATGTTGAAAATGTGTTAATATATAGAAAAATCAAGATACGGTGGGATAAAGCCAATGAAAATTTTAGTAGTTGATGACGAGAAGGTTATTGTTAAAGGTGTTAAATTTAACCTTGAAAACGAAGGATACGAAGTTGAATGTGCCTATGACGGTGAAGAAGCGGTACGAATTGTGCGTGAAGTTAAAGTTGATCTGGTAATACTTGATTTAATGATGCCGAAAATGAGCGGCCTTGAAGCGTGTGCACGTATTCGTGAGTTTTCACAGGTGCCGATCATAATGCTCACCGCAAAAGGCGAGGACACCGATAAAATTTTAGGTCTTGACTACGGTGCAGATGATTATATGACTAAACCGTTTAACATAATGGAACTTAAAAGCCGTATCCGTGCGATTTTACGCCGCGTGGCAAATCCAATGTCTCGTGAGGGTATAACGCGTCTTGTTGCGGGGAAAATCGTCATTGATACCGAGCGAAGACAAGCGTGGTTTGACGGCAAGGAGGTTATTCTCACCGCAAAGGAATTTGACCTTATGGAATTTCTTATGCGTAATGAAGGTAAAGTGTATACCAGAGAAAATCTGCTTAAATTCGTCTGGGATTATGCACATCCGGACGATGCACGCACGGTGGACGTACATATTTGCAGGTTGCGAGAAAAATTAGAGGACAATCCGGCAAAGCCGCAGCATATATCTACAAAGCGGGGAGTTGGCTATTATTTCAAGGCTTAGTGAAAAGATTAAAAAAATATCGCCTCGTGCATTTGCGATTTCAATGTGCGTACTTGTACTTACGGCGATTATAATTAACATTTTTCCTATGGTAATTCTTTCTCATGAGATGTGCCGAAAAAACATTGCACAAGCAAACCTGCGGGCAGATGAGGTTACAAGTGGTAGCGAGTTTACAACGAAAAAAGCCGAGCGGATAGTGCTTGTGGATGAGTGCGGAATGGTTACATACGACAGCGGAGATAAGGATAATCTGGAGGGCAAATATCTTGTAATACCGGAGATAAAACGTGCCCTTCGTAACGAGTGTGTGGAGAATGCGGAAATTCAAGACACCGCAATTGAAACCACGGTGGTTAAATCGTGTGAGCGTGGTGCGGTGCTTGTACTGCAAAAAGACACAGAGGCTATAGCGGTTTTAAAAGATACGCAAGAGAGTCTGCTTTTAACATGGTTCATTGTGGGTATTATATTCTGTTTGGTAATAAATTTAGGTGCATTCCACGTTAAAAAGAGGGTAAAGACTCTTATTTCCGGCGTTACTTCCGAGGATATTATTGAAATTGGCGGCGGAGATGAGTTTTCCGAACTTGCGGGGGAATTAAACAGACTTACCCGCCAGATGCTTGAGACAGAAGAGTTGCGTCGCACTTTCGTTTCCGACGCATCCCACGAACTGAGAACACCCCTTTCCTCAATCCAACTTCTGGTAGACTCTATAATACAGACCGAAAATATTGATATGAGCACCACCAGAGAATTTATGACCGATATCAGTGAGCAGATCGACCGTCTTTCAAGAATAGCGGAGCGTTTGCTTATACTTACGAATTTAGATGGTGCAAAGGCGCTTGAACTAGAAACCGTAGATATGAAAGAGGTTGCGGAGGCGGTAATTGCAACTCTTGAACAAAGTGCAATGTCAGCACAGGTTAAACTGAGTTGCAACTTTGCCGATGGAGTTCGATTTAAAGGTACTTCCGACGGGGCATATCAGATAATTTTCAACTTAGTAGAAAATGCCATTAAATATAACAATAGCGGCGGTGTTGTCAGAGTTTACATCTTCAAAGCAGATGGTGTGTGTAATTTAATTGTCGACGATAACGGAATAGGTATTCCGGAGGATGATTTCAGCTTGATTTTTGAGCGTTTTTACCGTGTAGACAAGGCAAGGTCCCGTGATAAGGGCGGAAGCGGTCTCGGTCTCTCCATCGTTGCAAAAATCGTGGGCTATTTCCACGGTGATATAAAGGTGGAAAAGTCGGTAGACGGCGGCGCAAGATTTACCGTTACGTTCCCGGAGGAGGTAGAGCAATGAAGAGGGTTTTAAGTGTTTTGTTTGCGGTACTTCTTCTGACATCCTGCTCGTCCGAACGCCGTGAACCGGAGGGTAATATACGATGGATAGACGTGTATTATGCGGATACCGGGGATAAAATCATAGATTCAGAGCAGAGGGCAATATCCGTAGAGGACAGCATAACCGCCGCAATTACCGCATCTGTAGAACAGATGCAACATAAACCGATTGGCGATAATTTGAAACCTGCAATCCCGGAGGAAATAAAACTTTTAGGTGTGAAATTCGACCACGGTGCGGTAAAAATAAGTTTTTCAGAGGAATATGCAAACCTGCAGGGGTTTGATAAAACCGTTGCGGACTATGCAATTTTAATGACACTCTCCAACTTCTGGAACGTACAATCTGTGGAAATTCTCGCAGGAGACAGGGTGGTTACTCCGGCGTTTAGTCAACGGAAAATAGTAACCGAAATGCCGACAAGATAAACTTCGTTTTACAAATGGATATAAAGCAGGTAATAGCGACGTATTACCTGCTTTTTGCTTTTGCAAAAAAATCGAGAGAAAAATAAAAAAAACACTTGAAAATCAAGATACGATAGGAGTATAATGATGTGTCGTATAAGGTCAAAAAAGGATGATGAAAAATGAATTTAACAGTTTTCTTAGTACTGTTCCCGCTGCTTAGTGCAGGACTTGTACTGCTCACAAAAAACAGAAAGGCGAGAGCGTGGATTATAAGGGTATCCGTAATTGTTAATATCCTTGCATCCATCGGTCTTGCGGTGGTACACTTTGCAATACCGCAAGTGCCCTACAGTATCGACACAACGTTGATTGAGCCGATTTTTATGGTGCTCGAAGCACTTATCTGCGTTGCGGTGGTGTTCTACGGAATTAAGTACAAAAGAATTGCCCCCGTTGTTCTCTCTGTCGTGCAGACCGTATGTATGCTGGGTTATGAACTCTTCCTTAAAACCGGAGAGCATACCGGCCACTATGCAATCGAGGTTGATAAGCTAAGCGTAATTATGGCACTTATCATCGGCATTGTGGGAAGTCTTATCTGCTTGTACGCAATTTCCTACATGGAGGAATTCCACAAGCATCACAAGGAATATAAGGATAAGTCCGGTTC
>JAFYQP010000019.1 GCA_017559855.1 Clostridia bacterium
ATTCATTTCTGCGGGCCGGTCGCTTTTACTTATAAGTCCTGTGCTTTTAACGTAATCAATTCGTGCAATACCGGCACCATCGGTAGCTGTAACTTTAAATGTGCATGGATAGGTAGATGAACCTTCTTCATTGACAACTTCCAAATCTAGTTCAGGTGCTGTATTATCACTAGATATCGGTGGATTAACAGTGAAACTCTGGGACCACCTAACGTTGGATGCAAGAATGTGTAATTCGTATTTTCCAAAATCAGGGAGAGCATATTTACCATTTTCTTCCGCGATATACTGTCCAAACGTTTCTGCCTTATCCATTTTAGGTTTAGTTACTCCGGCGTATAGAGGAACATCCGGAAAAGAATAATCACCTTCCTTAAGTAGCATTATTTTTTGAATTGGCCCAGCCGAAGGACGGTCAATAACTTCAACCGTAAGGTATCCAACATATTTCCCAGTACAATCCTCTTCTACTTCTACTGACATTTTTACTTTCGGAGTAGGATTCGGTACGCCTGTCGGATGGTTGCCTCCGCCAACATATCCGCCACCGCCGCCACCGGAACTACCGGTAGGCTTTTTTTCTTCCTCTTTGGGTTGTTCTTCAGGGGTGTTGGTTTTTACGTGCTCGTCAGTTCGGTGCATTACTGCAAGCGTTTCTGCAATGGTGATATTTCCACGAGGGTTAACCGTTCCGTCGCCATAACCGTTTACAATACCGATACCCTGCAAAGCATCAACATAGGGTTTTGCATAATCTGCAATGGAATCATTGTCCGTAAATTCATTTGTCGCTTCACCTGTGAGTTCATATGCACGGCCGACTATGGTAAAAAAGTCCTGACGTGTTATGGGGTTATTCGGTCTAAAGGTGCCGTCACCAAATCCGTTAACAAAACCGTTCTCCGCCGCTTTTGCAATATGGGTATCTTCAGGAGAAATATCGGTAAAGTATTCTTTGCCCTCAATCGGTTCATCACCATCTAAAAGAGCAACGATTACCTTTACCATCTGTGATCTTGTAATGGGTGTATCGAGGTTTTGAAGCATAGCATCATCTTCCGCAATTGCACCATTTTCAACAAGGTATTTTACATCCTCATCCGCCCAATGTGTAGCGGACACCGTTGCAGGTAGTATGGATACAAGCATAGATACTACAACTAACAATGACAAAACTTTTTTCATAATCTCACCTCTTTATAAAGTTTATTAAGACTTCCTCTCTTCTTAGCCTTCCCCTCAAGGGGAAGGCTTCTATCGTTCCTCCTAAAAAGCACAAAGTTCGCCTATGAGGTGCATCAACACATCTCACAGACGAACTTAATTTTCTCACGAATACACCTCTGTTATCAGCAAATATATTCTTTCATTCACTTCAGGTTCTATCTAAATTATATCATAAATAGTTTATGCGGTCAACGATTACTCGTATTTCACCTGCTCCCACATACCGCTCTCTGCGGATTTGTAGATGGTGAGCACTAAATCAACACCGCGACGAGCACTTCTTGCAGGGATAAGCACCTCCGCCTCGCCTAATACGGTTGAAATAAAATTTGACACAATCTCGCAATGACCTGCCATATCAACGTCAGCCGCATTTGTGCCGGAGAAATCACAAGCGAGTGCTTCATCTAATGCAATCTCCTCAACGTCACTGCCATCTAAACTGTTGTTTTTAAAGTACGTAGCCTTGCCGTTTGCATAAAGGATACTGCCACGCTCACACTCAATGCGGATTCGGTCGCCCTCAGGTGCTCTCTCCGGAATGTAGGAAAGAGTTGTTCCCATAAGTGCTCCTTGTGCACCATTTTTGAACTTAAGGAGTGCGGACGCAGTATCCTCAACCTCAATATCACGGCCTAAAGCACCGGTTTGTGCAACAACATAGTCTACATCACCTGTTAAGTACATCATAAGGTCAATTGCGTGAATACCTTGATTTATAAGGCAACCGCCGCCGTCCAACGCCTTTGTGCCCTTCCATTTTGACGAAGTGTAGTAGGCGGGACTTCTGTAACCTCTGTATTGGCACTCAACAATCTTCATTGCACCAAGTTCACCGCTTTCAAGCAGTGCTTTCGCCTTTTTAATACCCACACGGGTACGGTTGGAGAAAACACAGCCGAGATGAACGTTATTTTCCTCGGCAGCCACAATCATTGCGGTCATTTTAGCGGCAGTAATATCAAGAGGTTTTTCGCAAAGGATGGAAACACCCCTTTTTGCAAAATCTATTGCACACTCTGCGTGGATTCCGCTAGGGGTACAGATACATATCATATCAATATCATCATCTAAAATTTCGTGATAATCCCCTACAATTTTCTTAACGCCGTATTTTTCCTGAAAATTCTTTCCCTTTTCAATATTTGTACCATATGCAGCGGCAACGATTTCTGCTCTGCCGTCACTTATTATTGCCTTTGCGTGGCTTTCCGCAATCATACCGCAACCGATTATCGCAACTTTTACTTTATTCATAGAAATCAACTCCTCTTAAATATATTGTATAGCATTTTAAAAAAATTTCAAATATATTTTTAGAAATACTTTACTTTTTTAATTTTTTTGGGTAAACTAAGTATATATTCTATTATTAGGAGGAATTTACCAATGGAATTTAAAGGTTCAAGAACTGAGGCTAACTTAATGGCCGCTTTTGCAGGCGAAAGCCAGGCAAGAAACAAATACACCTACTACGCATCCAAGGCTAAGAAAGACGGTTACGAGCAGATTGCTGCACTCTTTACCGAAACCGCTAACAACGAGAAAGAGCATGCAAAAATTTGGTTCAAACTCTTACACGACGGTTCTATTCCGGACACCGCAACCAACTTAAAAGATGCGGCTGCAGGCGAGAATTATGAGTGGACCGATATGTACGCAACGTTCGCAAAAGAGGCAAAGGAAGAGGGCTTTGACCACATCGCATTCCTTTTTAGCGAAGTTGCAAAGATTGAGAAGGACCACGAAGAGCGTTATCTCAAACTCCTTGCTAACATCGAAGGCGGTAAGGTATTTAAGTCTGACGCTGAGAAGATGTGGATTTGCTCCAACTGCGGTCACGTTAAAGTTGGTACCGATGCTCCTGAAGTTTGCCCGGTATGTGCACATCCCAAGGCATACTTCCACATTAAGGCAGAAAATTATTAAAGCAAACAATAAAAAGCACCGTGGTAAATTTACCACGGTGCTTTTTTATTTAAAGTATAGCCTTCCGCTATGTAATGAGATGGTTGTGTCACACCTCATCTACCGCAAGCGGTCCCCCTTCTCCTCAAAGAAGAAGTCTTTGAATACATAAATATAAAAAAGGGGCCGGGCTAAAAGCCCGACCCCTTTCTTTATCTTAAATCCTTATAAGGGACTTAGATGTTGCCGTAGATGGAGAAGATGCGAACAACTTCGCCGCTGCGGGTCTGTACGATTGCGTTGTAAGCGCCAGCAGGAATAGAATCGTTGCGGCCTACAGTCTCAACCTCGCCACCCTCAACGAAGTTACCGTCGTCGATAGCGATAGTCTCGAATTCGTACTTGTTACGCTTGATAGCGGTGATCTGTGCGGTCTCGGTGTCGATAGCGCCAGTGCTGTAAGCATAGTAGCCGATGCTCTTGTCGCCAACAGAAGCGATGGTAGCATAAGCGAAACCAGTGCTCGGGATGGAAGTAGCCATATCAGCCGGGTTAGCGCGGAGGCCGAGAGCGGTGATTACGTTGTCAGCGTCGAGAGCGTACTCGATGATAGCGCCACGAACGAACTCACCCTTAACAGCGCCAGTGGTGGACTTCGGAGTACCGCCGTAAGCAGCACCGGTATCACCGATCTTAGCGTTGATGTTACCAACAGTCTTGGTCTCTACGAGGCCAGCAGCAGTTACCATAGTAACGTTAGCGAAGAACTCGTAGTTGTCGTAGTCGTAACCGTACTTAGCCTCTACGAGGTAAGCGATGTTGTCGGTCTCAGGCATGATGGTCGGCTCGGTCTTACCCATCGGCATGGTTGCAGCGATGATAGCCGGCATGGACTTGTCAGCAGATGCAACGTATGCACAGTTCATGGAAGTAGACTCTTTAGAACCATCGAAGTAACCGTAAGCGGAAGCAGTAGCGGTCGGGAGCTCAGCGATCTTGTAGATGAGAGCTTCAACCGGCTCGTAGCTGGTAGCGTCAGATTCGGAAGCACCAGCAGCGCAACCACCGTAGAGCATGAATACTACGGAGTTGTCATCAGCCATGTGTTGTACACCGTTGATGATGATGTTGCCCTGGTCGAAACCGTCAGTTTCCTTAGCAGTGATATCGTTCTTGATAGCACCGGTATCGGTGAAGAGGTTTACAGTACCGTCAGCAGCGATTGCGTAACGATAGAGGTTACCTACTGCAGCGTTGTTCTGGAACTGAACGTAGGAGATCGGGGTCTTTCTGGTCATCTTGTAACCGTCAACCTTACCTACAGCGTAGGTACCAACGGTCTCGTCAGCAAATGCAAGACGAACCTTTACAGCACCGAGGTCTGCATCGTAGGAAGATGCGAGAACTGCAGCGTACTGATCAAGGGAAGCGGTAACGCCTTCGCCGTCAACGTCGAGGATGTAACCGTTGTAAGTGATATACTTGGTAGCCTCGTTGTTGTTACCAGCAAGACGGTAGTAGTTAGCAAGACCATTTACAGCGTTGGGATCAGTGAAGATAGTGAGGTCAGCCTTGTAGTTAGCATCGCCGATGGTAACTTCGTTGTCATCAACGATGGTAGCCTTACCTACAACTTCTTCAGTAGCGTCAATGTATAACTTGCCGCCATCGAAGTATGCGATAACTTCGTCGCCCTTAGCAACTTCTGCAGCGAATACAACGTTCTTATCAAGCTCGGTAACAGTGCCGATGCTGTTGGTAAGAGTGATTGAATCGTTTGCAGCAACGTAAGTGGAAACCTTAGCTAAAGCCTTGGTAGCAGTTCTGAAGATGTAAGAGATGGTCTTACCACCGTCAAGAGAAACTGCACGGTATTCCTGGATGCTGTCTTCGCCAAGGAGCTTGTAGAACTCGTTGTTGATGTCAGCCGGGTTAACGAGCTCGCCGGTGAACTTGTCAGCAGCCTTGGTTGCAGTGGAGAAGAAGAAGTAGTCAAGGAGAGCGGTGCCTTCGTACTTAACGTTAGCAGGAACAGTGGTGCTCTTGCCGTTACGCGGACGAACCTGGAATTCCTTGTCAGCGGTCTTTACAGAGATGTAAGGAACGATCTCACGGGTAGAACCGGACTCGCCGTTCGGCATGATTTCGATGTCAGAAGCGGTAAGCTCATAAACTACGGAATCAGCAGAAACAACAACGTCACCGAGGATTTCGGTCTTGCCGTTCTTTACAGTGTAGTAAACGTTAACCTTGGTACCGAGAACGTCGTTACCAGCGTCAACTTCAACGTCAACGAGACTGAACTTGCCATCGTTGTCTTCAACAAGAAGAGTGATTTCGTCTTCTGCAGCAGCAGAACCAACAGTGAGGTTAGCTTCTTCAGAGAAGAGCTTACCGTCTTCGTTGTACTCGATCCATGCGGTGTCGTTTGCAACTACGATACCCTCAACGTGCTTGAGACCCATGGTCTTCTCGCCGAGAGTTTCGTTGTTCTTAGCGGTGTCGAGCGGGTTCTTCTGGGAACCAACACCGGTAAGCGGGTTGTAAACGTAGGTCGGAGCGAAGATGGTGTTTGCCATAAGAGTAGCAACTAATTCACGAGTAGCCGGAGCGGTCGGATCGAGGTCTTCGTCAGTGAAAACGCCGAGGTCCTTAGCGAAGGAAACTACGTTACCCATCCAGTTAGCGCCAATGAAGCCTTCCTTAGTTGCATCGCAACCGAGGATAACGAGGAGCATCTTAGCTGCCTCAGCAACAGTAACGTTACCGTTCGGGTTGAACTTGTTGTTACCTACACCAGCGATAATACCCTGGTTTGCGCAGTAGTTGATGTAACCCTTTGCCCATGCGATGTTTGCGTTACCTTCAACGTCGGTAAACTTGGAAGCGCTTCCTGCGAAGAGCTTGCCTGCGTCATCGCGGCCAAACTTGATGGTGTAAGCCATCTTGGAGAACTCTGCACGAGTGATAGTGTTGGCAGGCTTGAAGCTGCCGTCGGTGTAACCATTGAGGACACCGAGTTCAACGAGCATTGCTACATCATCAGCGTGAGCCGGATTGATGTCAGCTGCATCGGTGAATGCTGCACTAGCGAACATGGAGATTGCCATAGCAAATGTGAGCGCTAATGCAAGAACTTTTTTAAGGTTCTTCATGGATAATTCCTCCCATAATAATATTTTTGGGCTTTTGCCCTTTACGCTAATTATAATATACTATCAAAATTTTTTCGTCAATAGAAAAACCTGCGGTGTAATATAACTGTAACATAAGCACATATTTCTGTTACAAAAGGTGCGTTTAACGTAAAATTACGATTGCGTATATACGTCGCATATGATATATTATATAGGACGAAACATTCCCACGGAGGTTTATTATGATAGAACTTGAAGAGTATCGTTTGCGGCTTAACGCCTTAAGTGCTCCCCTCGCAGAACTTCGAGAGGCACTTAATATTGACGCTGCACTTGAAAATATCGAAACCCTTGAGGCGGAGTCCGCAAAAGACGGCTTCTGGGACGACCTTGCCAATTCACAGAAGGTGCTTCAGCAGATAAAGCAACTTCGCAACAAGGTTGAAAAGTTTGAAACCTTGTCCCGTGACATTGAGGACACCCTTACCCTCTGCCTTATGGCGATTGAGGAAGAGGAGGATTCTCTTACCGAAGAGGTTTGTGAGAATTTAAACAGTGTAGAGTCTACTCTTGAAGAAATGCGTCTTTCTACCCTGCTTTCGGGAGAGTATGACGGAAACAATGCGATTATCAGTTTTCAGGCGGGTGCAGGTGGCACCGAGGCACAGGATTGGGCGGAGATGCTTTACCGTATGTATACCCGTTGGGCAGAGCGTCACGGTTACACCTATAAAATTCTTGACTACTTAGACGGCGAAGAGGCGGGTATTAAGTCGGCAAGTATTTTAATTGAGGGTGAAAATGCCTACGGTTACCTTAAAAGTGAGATGGGCGTTCACCGCCTTGTGCGTATATCCCCCTTCGATTCTTCAGGCAGACGCCACACCTCCTTTGCGGCAATTGAGGTTATGCCCGAAATCGACGAGACAATTGAAATTGATATTCGTGACGAGGATTTGAGAGTTGACACTTATCGTTCCGGCGGTGCGGGCGGTCAGCACGTTAACAAGACCGACTCCGCGGTGCGAATTACCCATATTCCCACGGGAATTGTGGTTGCCTGTCAGAATGAACGCAGTCAGCACCAAAACCGTGACGTGGCGATGCGAATGTTAAAGTCGAAACTTATTGAAATCAAAGAGCGTGAAAATTTAGAACGCATTGAGGACATCAAGGGCGAGCAGAAGAAGATTGAATGGGGCAGCCAGATTCGCTCTTACGTATTCATGCCGTACACTTTGGTAAAAGATACACGCACAAATTTTGAAAACGGCAATGTAAATGCGGTTATGGATGGCGACATCGACGGATTTATTAACGCATACCTTAAAATGCGTGCGTTGGAAGAGAAATAAAAAAGCAGAGGCTATGCCTCTGCTTTTTTCATAAATTCACATATCATCTCTTCATATTTAACCGGATCTGCCATATAACTCATAACGTGTCCTGCATTGGGGAATGTTATCCGCTCGGCATCCTTGGCGTTCTTTAAAATTTCCTCGCTCATTTCACAAGGAACAAAACCGTCGGTCTCACCGTGGATTAAAAGGATGGGTACTCTCGCCGATTTAACGGCAAAAGCCACGTCCGCATCTTTTAAATCACATTTCATATACACTTCTGCCGCCTTTTTCACAAGGGGCCATGAGATTTTGGCGGGGAGTTTTCTGTCCTCGCACACTTTTTTAATTATCTCTTCCGCACTTGAGTATGCCGAGTCGGCAATGATTCCCGCAACATTCGGGGGTAAATTGAGTCCGGATGCCAAAAGTACGGTGGCGGCACCCATCGAAGCACCAAGAAGGAATATCTTCAGGTCCGCTCCGAAACGCTCTATTGCGTAGTTTATCCATGAGATGCAGTCGTATTTTTCAAGTGCACCGAAGGTAAGATGTTTTCCTTCACTTAGTCCGTGGCCTCGTTGGTCAATCACAAGAACGTTATGCCCGTTTCTTATGGCAAGTTTTGTACCGCCGCAGAAATCAAAAAGTCCCGAACTGCGGTACCCGTGGAATTGAATTTCAAGGGGTGCTCCGTCCTTTACGTGATAATATCGCGCGGCAAGGTTTAGTCCGTCATGGCTTTTGGTGTATACTTGCTCGAAGGGGATTGCGTCCACCTCTGCAACAAGACTTTTAAGCGCTTCTTTTATATGCAGATACTCTTTCCCGTAGGGCGTTTTGAAAATATTAAACTCTCTTCCCTTTGTGGAAAAAGCCTCTCTGTAACAATAATAAAGCAGCACGAACCTCACCTCCGAATTTTATTCTACCACCATTCACCCACTCTTTGCAAGTTTCATATAATGTGGACGGAGGTGATTCAATATGATCGAAAGGAACTGTGGCTGCTCATTCGGTTGCGGCGGTGTGGCACTTATCGTCAGCATCGCAATAGGTGTTCTTTCCGCTATTTTCCGTTATCTGGCAATTATCACCGTGACGCCCGCTTTTCTTTGGGTGGTTTTTGGTATAGCAATCGGCTTTTTGGGCATTTCACTCCTCACGCAGAGAAATGATTCTTGCGAATGCCGTGCCCTCGCACCGTATTTAGCAGGAATCCTTGGCACAATTTTAACCTCGGTTATTCTCCTCGGCATTACTTTTGCCGCTACAAGTTTAATCGGTGCGATTATTACAGGTGCTCTTTTATTCTTCTTTTCCTATATGATTATAAATGCGGTTTGCAAAATTTCCTGCAGATGTAGTTAAAGTAACGGCGGCCAGGCTTAAGGAGAAGTCGCCGAAAGGGTGTGGCTCTGCCACACCCTTTATATATAATATGTAGGATTATAATTCTATTTCCGCAAAATGGGGGAAATGGTCGGACACAACCATCTTGGGAATGTCCGCACTTTTCACCTTTATGTCCGGACTTGCGAAAATATAGTCGATTTTAATTTCCGGATCATATGAGGGGTAACTTAACTTTTCCTCGTCGAAAAGTTCTGCGGTGTCGTACATTATCTCCCTTATGGGACTTAAAACAGTATTGTCGGGGCCCACGTTAAAGTCACCCATGAGAATACATTTTTCTTTTCTTAAAAGCGGCAGTACGGTTTGAACCGCAAGTTCCTGCTCGTCAGGGTTTAGTCCCATATGGGTAATGATTACACGGAGGCCGTTTTCAAGTTCTGCGTGGAGTATGCATCTTGTTTCATACCAACGGTCGCCGGTTTTCTCTATCGGATCGGGGATAGCGATAGTTTCTGCGGAGATTATCGGAATTTTTGAGAAAATTGCGTCACCATAAGGGTATAGACCTTGCGGTACGCAGGCTACTGCAAAATAATGATTCTCAATACCTGTGCGTTTTGCAATTTCCACAATTTGATCGGGATGCTCGGCTGTTTTTCCCTCACCACGCATTTCGTTTAAGCAAATAATATCAAAATCGCGGATGACATCCGCAACCTTGTCGTAATTGATTTTTCCCTCCGGCCAATTGTGGCAGTGTTGTGTGTTAAAAGATATCAGTTTCATTTTATTACCTCCAACTCTATGCCTACAACGCCGTACTTACTCTGCTCGTCACGAGAATAATATTCTTCCATATCTTTATGCGATGCATTCTTTACATTTTCGGAGGTGTACCCGCATTTTTCAAGGGAAAGTGCATCATACAACTCTTCAAATGAGGAAAATCTGTGCAGGTTTAGAACCCGTGTTCTGATTTTGTCGTTTTCATCCTCAAGATTTGTAAAAACTATCTCGTCACCAATTGCGACACTTTGCCGTTTTTCGTCGTATAGCCTAAGTTCAATGGTTTTTGCCCCGCTTTTTATCATACCATACGGTTTGGGGTTTAGTTTCATATTATGTACCATAGTTCGCTCCTGCAGTGTTTTTTAAAGCATACCATAGATAGTTATATTTTTCAATGTTATAAATTTCTTATCACAATCCACCTTCTCCTATTTATACCAAAACAAAAAGGACATCCTGACGGATGTAAAACGGATTCGCTTTCCTGCGGGAAAGCCACGGCGGTTGAAACAGTCCACCGGACTGTTTCCAAGTGCCGCCTTTCGAATCCACCTTCTCCTATTTATACCAAAACAAAAAGGACATCCGTCAGGATGTCCTTTTTGTTTTGGTGGGAGAAGGTGGATTCGAACCACCGAAGCGAGACGCAACAGATTTACAGTCTGCCCCCTTTGGCCACTCGGGAATTCTCCCATATAAAATTGGAGCTGGTAATAGGACTTGAACCTACAACCTGCTGATTACAAATCAGCTGCTCTGCCAATTGAGCTATACCAGCAGATCTCGTTCGAGCACAAAAACAATGTTAACAGAAAAGTGAGTTCTTGTCAACCCCTTTTTATTATTTTTTTAAATATGCTCGTTAAGTCTCTTTCCAACCGTCTGAAGAACGCTTAACAGTGACTGTAAAAGTTCCGGATGTTCACGTTCTAAAAACTCCTGCGTTATTTCAGGTAGGTCGGATTTCTTAATTGCTTTTTTAATACGCATTTCACAAAGTTTCATTTCGCTGTCGGACAGATAACTCCACACATCTTGCGGTACGGAGAAAAATTCCTCCTCCTGAACGCCCTTTTCACAATAAAGTGTGCGGAAAATTTTATAAAGTGCATTGCTTAAATACATTGCGGTATCGGAGATAAGTTCCCTGTCATCCGCACGACCTAAAAGGTCGAAGATAAGGCCGCAGGAATTTACAAGAAGTTTCTTATTTAAAAGAAGGGACATATCGCCGCTTAAAACGTTGTCCTTATTCTGGCTTATGTCGGGAATATCCTCTGCACGGATGGTAAAATCATCACGGGACATAGTGCGCCCCAGGAGAAAGTCCGTGGTAACGTGATAAAAGTCCGCCGCTTTGGCAACAAAGTCAAGGCCGGGCTCACGCACGCCGTTTTCGTAATGAGATAAAACCGCCTGGGACACGCCAAGTTCCTTTGCGGCATTTCTCTGGCTTATTTTCTTTTCTTTACGAAGCAGGGAAAGTGTACGGGGAAAATTAGAATTCATAGCGATTTTACCTCCTTTCAAAAAAGCGACAGTAGGTATATTATACATATGTTAATACATTTTGTAAAGGAATTTTTTAAGATTTTTAGAAAAATTAAAAAAAACCTCAAATCTCTTTACATTTCGCCTGCGATTAGGTAAAATAAGGATACAATATTATATATGGAAGGTGTTAAACTATGGATAAGAAAATTTTAATCGAGACCTCTGCACGTCACGTGCACGTTACCAAAGAGCATTTAGAGATTCTCTTCGGCAAGGGTGCTACCCTTACCCACAAGAAGGACCTTTCCCAGCCCGGTCAGTTTGCATGTGAAGAGCGTGTACGCATCGAAGGCCCGAAGCGTGCCCTTGACGGCGTTTCCATCTTAGGTCCGGAGCGTCCTGCTACACAGGTTGAGATTTCTTTAAGCGATGCTCGTTCCATCGGCGTTGCTGCTCCCATTCGTGAAAGCGGTGACGTTGCAGGCAGTGCACCCTGCAAAATCGTCGGTCCTGCAGGTGAGGTTGAAATCTCCGAGGGCGTTATCGTTGCTAAGCGTCACATCCACTTGACTCCCGCTGACGCTGAGAAGTTCGGCGTGGCTGATAAGGAAACCGTTATGGTTAAGGTTGAGGGTGAACGCGCTCTCGTATTTGACGAGGTTGTTTGCCGCGTTTCTGAAAAGTTCGCTCCCGCTATGCACGTTGATACCGATGAATCCAACGCTGCAGCACTCTCCGGTGTTGTTTACGGCGAAATCATCAAGAAGTAATTTTAAAATTACATAATAAAAAAGGCTTGGTCGCTGTGACCAAGCCTTTTTTATTATTTCACTATTACTTCAACCGTTCTCGTTTCGGGAATCCACTTAACGTCGCATGCTAAACTTTCAGCGATAAATCTAACCGGGGTGTAGGTTCTGCCGCCCTCAATAAAGGGTGCTGTGTGTAAGGTTTTAACCTCACCGCCTACCGTTGCGGTTTTGGAGCCGATGGTCATAATGATTTCACCTAAACTCTCGTCCGCGGGAATGATTTTAACCTGGCGAAGATTCGGATCCCACTTAACTTCAGCGCCTAAGTTCTCCGCTACAAATCGTGCAGGAAGCATCGTTGAACTGTTTTTGATAATCGGTGCAACGTCGGTTATCGCATCGCCACCGAATACCTTTGCATTTTTGTTGCCTATCTGTAAAACAATGCCGTCAATGTAGCCTGTCACCTTATTTCCCGTTCCGATTTCTGCAAAACCGACGCGATAACTCTTACTTACCAGTGCAAATACGCCGTATCCGCAATAAGAGATGGATTCAAACGCAAAATCAACCACTACATTGCCGTTGGTATCCACTATGCCACAAAGAGTTTCATATTCATTTCCCTCTTGTGTCTTGTATGCCGCAATATAGCCGTCTGTTAAATAATCAATCTCCTCATACTTATCAAAAGCAGTTAATCGCTCACCCTTGGTATTAATATAGTGGCCTTCCTCACCGTCTTTTGATACCACAAGCATTTCGTCGTGGATTTTTCGTATATCGTCATACTCTAAAGGAAGTACTTGGTTAAAATTCTTGTCAACCAATCCGAGTTTTTCGGATGCATCATTTTTCTTTCGAGCAACGAAATACTCATCGGAGAATTCGCTTATTTCATAGCCCTTTGTATCCGCAGGCTTTAAATCTTTATCAATGAAACTGATTTCGTATTTTTCTTTGCCTGTATCTTTATAAAGAACGAAATACTCTCCTGCCTTTTCTATGTGGGCAACCGTCTTGTCGGAAAAAAGTACCTTGCCGTTCAAATCGTAAATCTCAAGGCCGTTGTCGTACTGGCTGCAATATAAATAGTTGTCATTAAGCATATAGATGCCGCCTTCTTTGGTGAAAGGAATAACAACCTTGCCGCTCTTGTTGACTACGCCCACCTTACCGTTATTTCTTGCGCAGAACAACTCGTCGCTTATATTAACAACCTCATCATAAGTGCCGAGTGCAATAATTACGTTACCCTTGGTATCGATGATACCGGTCTTCTCTTCGCCGTTCTGCTGTTTACCTGCGACTACAAAATTTTCACTATAGCCCGGATTTAAATAGTCGTAGGTATAGGGTACGGTAAGATTTCCGTTCTTATCAATAATTCCCCACATTCCGTCACGACACGTGAGCAGATAGTCAGCATTTATCGCATCGAGATAGTCGTGCTCAAATGGGATAATAACCTTTCCCGTTTTGTCGACAACACCGTTTTTATCATTATTGTCGGTGAGGATAAGACCTAAACCATCAATATACTTAATGTTGTGCGTAGCATAGTATGCGTCGGTAGGATTTATGGTCCAAACTATATCGGCACTTGTCGCAAATGCTGTTAAGTTGCCAATAAGCATAATGAATGCCATTAAAATTGCCAGTGTTTTTTTCATAAAAGTCCCTCCTTGGTTGCTTATATTCTATATACTAGCAACCGCAAGGAAAAAAGTCAATACGAAACGCCGTGTGCAAGCATCGCGTCCGCTACCTTCAAAAATCCCGCAACGTTTGCACCGAAAACAAGATCTCCCGCCCTGCCGTAATCTTCGGCAATATTGGCGGAGTTTAGGTAGATGTTTTTCATAATCTCCTGAAGTTTTGCATCCACTTTTTCAAACCCCCAGGTATATCTCATACTGTTTTGTGCCATTTCCAGAGCCGAGGTTGCAACACCACCTGCATTCGCCGCCTTTGCAGGGCCGAAACAGATTCCCGCACTCTCAAATATCTTAATTGCATCCGGCGTAGATGGCATATTCGCACCCTCTGCCACGTATTTGCATCCGTTTTGCACAAGTGCCTTTGCACTCACCGCATCAAGTTCGTTTTGTGTTGCACAAGGGAGTGCTATATCACAAGGTATTTGCCATATGCCCCTGCAACCTTCGTGGTATTCTCCACGTTTCACCTCGTTTACATATTCAAAAATTCTGCAACGTTTTTTCTCCTTGATATAACGCACCACTTCGAGATCAATGCCGTTTTCATCGTAAATATATCCGCCCGAATCGCTCATTGCAACAATTTTAGCACCCAACTCGGCCGCCTTCTCATGGGCGTAGATTGCAACGTTTCCCGAACCTGAAATTACAACCCTCTTCCCGTCAAAACTCTCACCTTTGGCACCGAGCATCTCACAAACAAAATAGCAAAGTCCATAGCCCGTCGCCTCAGGTCGCACAAGAGATCCTCCGTAAGCATAGTCCTTTCCCGTAAGTGCACCGGTTACCTCGTTTTTTACACGCTTATACTGACCGTAAAGGTATCCGATTTCACGGCTGCCAACGCCGATATCTCCTGCCGGCACGTCGGTATCCGCACCGATGTGTTTTGAAAGTTCAGTCATATAACTTTGGCAGAAACGCATAATTTCATAGTCAGAGAGTCCTTTCGGATCAAAATCCGCACCGCCCTTACCGCCGCCAATGGGGAGCCCTGTAAGCGAGTTTTTAAAAATCTGCTCAAACCCTAAAAATTTAATTATGGAAAGATTAACCGAGGGATGAAATCTCAAACCGCCCTTATACGGCCCGATTGCTGAATTAAATTGCACACGGTAGCCTCGATTTACACGTACACGATTTTTATCATCAAGCCATGATACACGGAAAGTTATACTTCGCTCCGGTTCTATCATTCGCTCGATTATTCCAAGTTCTTTCATTTCGGGGCGGCGTTTTATTACTGGTGAAAGTGATTCCAACACCTCCCCTACCGCCTGATGAAATTCGCTTTCTGCCGGATTGCGAGTAATTACCTTTTCAAAAACTTTGGCAAGATATTGATCCTTTATATTCATACAAACACTCCTTTTCCCTTATTTTCTCATCTCCTTTCCGTAATATACAAAAAGACCTGTGATAAAATCACAGGTCTTTTAATTTTTTAATCAAGGGGAACTAACTTAAGTGCGTTCTTGTAGTAGATTTTTTCAAGAACACCCTCCGGCAATGTAATGGAATTTAAGAACTCCTGATGTACGTTGTCGAAGTAGTCACGGCCGTAGAGCACTCTATCCTGGAACTCGGTCAAGAACTGTACCGCAAATTCCGGATCACGAGAAAGTGCCTTGCAACCGCTGCCTGCGGAGATGTCACAGTAGAGGTTGGGGTACTTGCGGAGCATTTCAATTAACTTGCCGCCCGGTGCAACCTTTGTTGTGGGATACGGATCTTTATCATAAAGATCGTCACCTGAAATATGTGACCAGAAGCCGGGTGCGTGACCGATAAAGTTGGTCTCCGGACATTTTGCAATTGCACGCTCAAACGCGTCAATGCCGCCGCCGTACCAATAGTTGGGACGGGGATAATCGCTACCACGGTAGAATTCATAGTCGATATGAACGAGAACGGGCAAGCCCTCCTCACCGCAATAACGGTACATACGGATAGCATCCCAATCGTCAAGCATCATACGAACTTTAAGTTCACCGCAGACGCGAACACCGTACATATCCTTTGCCGCTTTAAGTTTTGCAATGGCATCGGGACGACGGGGATCGGGAGCGTAACCTAAAACGAAGCGAGACGGTGCACGTTCGATGTAGGATAAGCATCTTTCAAAAGGAATGGGGCCCCACTGGCAGTTATGAATGGGGGTGCGGCAAAGATATTCCGGATCATACTCGCTATGGGGTGCTTCCCATGTAAGAAGCCAGGTCTTGTCAATGCCGTATTTATCCATATTGGCAAGGTACTTGTCTAAATCGTGACCGCACCAATCCGGATGGTTATGAACATCAATAATCATTATATTCACCTCATATGAACATACCCATAGAAGTTAAACTTCTATGGGTATGAAACTTAGCAATTACTTACTTTGCGTAGTGTGCACAAATCTTCTTGAATGCGTGGATGATATCGTCGATATCCTGCTCAGTGTAGAACTCGCTGATATTTAAGCGGATAGAGGTCTCAAGAATTTCTTCTGCAACCGGGCAATCGCCACTTGCATACTTGATCTCACGGCCGTATTCCGGTAAGTTGAAAGGAACGTGTGTGCCACGGAAGCCTTCTAAGTTCTTGAACATATCATACTCATATACACAAGCCGGGAGGTAACCAACGGAAGCCGGGATACCCTCAGCGGTAAGAGCAGCAGCGAAATCTGCACGGTTAACGCCTGCAGCCTTCTCATCAATACGGAACATGTAGAACCAGTAAGAAGACTTGTTGCCTTCCTTAACTTCGTGAATCTGGATGCCCGGAAGATCCTTGATACCTGCGGTTAAACGCTCACCGAGAACGTTACGGCGTTCGCAAATCCAGGGGAGACGATCGAGCTGAGCGATAGCAACAGCACCGGTAAGTTCGTTCATACGGTAGTTGGGAGCGATGTACTCGATCTTACGGAGTTCCTGCGGGTTCTTGGAGAAACGGTTGTAGTTCTTGTCTGCAAACTTGTGAGCAACTACGTAGTCCTCTTCGTTGTGCATAAGAATCATACCGCCATCACCTGCGGAGATGTGCTTGAAGTCGTTTAAGCTGAAGCAACCGAAGTCACCGATAGTACCTGCACGACGGCCCTTGTAGAAGCACTCGTAACTCTGTGCACAGTCTTCGATAACCTTGATGCCACGGGGACGGCAGAGTTCCATAATCGGATCCATCTCAGCCGGGTTACCTGCAAGGTGAACAACAACTACAGCCTTGGTCTTGTCGGTAATCTTTGCAGCGATGGTCTCTGCGGTCATGTTGTAGGTATGTGGATCGAGATCAGCAAATACCGGAATAGCGTTCTGGAAAACGATACCGATAATGGAACCCATGTCGGTAATCGGGGAGGTGATAACCTCATCACCGGGGCCAACACCTGCAGCACCAAGTGCTACGTGGATAGCGGAAGTACCGGAAGAGGTAGCAACCGCATACTCTGCACCGTACATGGTCTTGAATTTGTCAAGGAACTGCTTAACCTTGTTGCCGAACCAATAGAATAATGTGTTCTGCTCAAGTGCTTCCTTTAACTGCTGAAGTTCCTCGTCACCGAAACGCTTGCCGGTGCCGAAGGGAGTGGTTTTAACTTTGTCGCCGCCAAAAATAGCTAACTTTTCCATTTTCTTTTTCTCCTTTTTATGTATTAGTCATTAATGCCGCAAATTGCGACTTCCTTACCGGTTTCATAAGACTCCTTAACCGCATTTAAAAGTGCTACGGTCTTGTAGAGTTTCTCATGTGATACAGGAATAACACCTGTTCTTAAAGTATTGACAAACTCGTCAACGCCGAGGCGATAAACGAAGGATATGTCAAGTTCACGGTACATAACGCCCTTGTCACCGATAACAAGTACTGTGTTCTGTGCTGCCTCTGCAAGGAAGTTAAGTACTACCTGATAGTTGTCGTACTTAAGAACTGCAACAACGTCGCCGTTGTTCTCGGTAGCCATAACAGACTTCATATCGTAGCCGAATGCGGTAGCCGCCATTTCAGCAAGATGTCCTGAATAGAAGTAGATGCCGCCGTAATCGTTAACGAGGGTTGCCGGGAAGTTCATCATAGCACTTCTGATCTTACCGATTCTTGCAGCCTCCGGATTCTCACGTGCATTCTTAACCATTAAAACGTCATATGCAAACTTACAGGTGGAGCCGCCGGTTAAGATTGTGTTGTACTTTTTGGAAGCCTCCATAACCATCTTACAGTCCTCGTTGGAGATGGTGAAGGGCTTGTCAAGCCATACCGGAATACCACGCTCTAAGAAAGGCATTGCATACTGTGCATGAAGTCCGCCGTGACGGAAAACGATCATAACAGCGTCTACCTTATCGTAAAGGTCCTCTACCTTTTCTGCAATGTAATCAATCTTGCCGTTTGTAGCAACCTCTTCGGTACGCTCTTTTTCTAAACCGAAGATTGCGGTAACACGGCAATCCGGATAGCGATAGTTGCCATTTTCATCAGGAATATTGATGAGTTTTGAAAACGCATCAGCATGACTGTTGTCGGAACCGACAATACCAATTCTAAACATTTTCTTTTTCCTCCTCATAGTAATCTTAGGATATACTTTGATATTAGACCATATTTTACTTAAAAACAATGGACTATTTTACAATTTGACGGTTTACCAGAACATGATATCGCCGTAGTTTCTGATTCTGTCCACGGTAAATCGTGCGGTACGGGCATCAATTCGGTCAAACTCGGGATGACGCTCCATTGTAGCGTCACAGTAATCGGTGCGGGTGTGCACGAGTTTTACCTCAAGGGGATAGATCATCTTAAAGGGTTTTACCTTATCCTTTAAAGTCATTCCCTTCTTTGCTGCCTCGTAAATAAGTTTCTCTGCCTCATCATTGGGAATACACTCCGCCTTGTTTCGTCCGATACCACGTTTAACAACCGCGGTTGCAATATCATTGCCTAAAAACTCTCTCGCTTCTTCACAGGCGGCAACGTCACCGGATACCATTACAAAAGGAACGCCAAACTCACCTGCAAAAAGAGCACCCTGTGCAACCTCGCCGCAAGGTCTTCCGTTGATTGTGTATTCAAACCATTGAACAGAACTTTGGGTATGGTCTAAAAATCCGTTCATAGTGCCGGGCATTGCGTGAATGCCCACCTCCATCATAAGGTCAACGTTTCCGGATCTGACCTCATCCTGCCATGCTTTACCGGGAAGTTCCGCACGCGGATCAATATTCTTCGGATCGAAGTTAATACCTGTAGAATGGCCGTCAAGAACAAGAACTCTTGTTGCACCGCCGTCGAAACAGCCGGCGATTGCTGCATTGGTGTCAGCCTCTAAACGGCGACATGCGTAAACGTAGCCCTCGCCTTCCATTTGTTCAATGGAATCAACGCCGGAAATACCCTCAAGGTCTGTCATGAGTAAAACAGTCATTTTCTATTCCTCCAATAAAATTAATGCGTATGCCGCAAACGTATCTGCAGGCACGTTAATTTTCACCTCTCCGTCATTGCGAGTAAATTCAAGATCTACCTCACCCTCGTATTCAGGCGTCTGCAGGTATACACGTTTTATTTTTTCGCATTTGACGGATATTTCCATTGCAGGGAGGCGTTTTGCCCCCTCACAAAAGTTTATGAGTTTATCGCTGTGTGCAATAAGGGTTTCATCTCTCGGAATCGTTCCTTCAACGTTACATATGTTGATTGCAATTCCCTTTGGCGTGTTGTACGCACCAAGCAAAAGTTCCTTCTGTACGCACTCAATCTCAACCTGACACGCACCCACTAAAAGCCTGAGCAATGTACCGGTATGTGAGATCTGATGGTCATAAAGCCATGGCGTTGCCTCCACAGGGGCGGGATTTTGAACCCTGCGATTAGACCATATTGTAGGTTGGAACTCACTTTTTAACGGCTTTGCGGAAATCCATATTATTTCGCCCTTGCCAACACTCGCCCTGATGCCTACGGTTTTACCATCAAGTACGGCAACTGCTTCTCCTCCGTCAAATGCAAGAAGGGAGTTCATATCGGTAAGTGTTACGCTCTTGCCGTTGTAATTTACGGTAAGATTTGCAGTTTGCTCGTAAACTTTGGCTTTCGCCGGAATACCTAACGCTTCAAGCACATAGTTTGCATCCCGCGTGCGGCCCAGAGCATCCATTGTGGCGAAGTCGCCGTAGATTATAAGTTTTCCGCCGCCGTTTGCGTATTCTTTAAACTTTTTAAGTTCATCGTCATTTACCATTGCCATAAAAGCGACAAGTAAATTTTTATGTGTTAAAAGTTTATCTACCGAGTCATCCTCAAAAGCCATATTTGTACCGAGTTTTGCAAAACTTGACGCCTGAAGTGCCCCGATAAATGGGTAGGAATATTTTTCCGCCATAACAAGTTGCGGTGCGGAAAAATCCCTCGTTTGCATTGAGTAATAAAATGCGATGTCCTCTAACCGTTTCGGCTCGGTATAGGCTAAAATGTTTTTCTTCTCAAAATCACGGTAAGGCTTTTCAATAACTGTGATATCCTTACCCTCAAATGTTCCGGAATAGAGTTGCCCCCAAGTGCGGGAAAGTGCCCAGGCAAAATATGTGTCATCCTGATTTTCCGGATAGAAGTAGGAAATCGACGGGACGCCGTTTCGCTCACCTGCGGAAAAGCGATGGATCGCCTCCGCCATAAATTCCGGGTAAGATGCCCGCATAATCGCCGAAAAACAATTTTCCTGCATTATCATATCCCATTGGTCAAGACAAGAGTCAAAACCTGAGAAAGTGGGGTTCCATTTGAGAATGTCCGATTGATAATTAGGACGTCCGATTTCGTGCAGCCCCATGCTGTCATATAATTTTGTTAAATCACGGTAGAAACGTTCCGTACTGTCTTTCTTAAAGCGGAGCCATGCAATAAATACAGGATTGGAGTAATCGTTATAAAACTCATCCCAACCCGAAGGCTCCGGAAGGTCATAACCATACTCCTCTTTAAACAGACGTCTGCAATGCTCACAGGTGCAAGCGTGGCCGTCACCGAACCATTGCACGTCGTCGTTTTCCATACCGTCAAAGGGCACTTCCTCTAAAAGTTCTTTTATATAGCGGAAGTATGCGTAACGATAGTCGGGATTGTTAAAGCAAAAGGCGTTTGTTTTATATACCGTGTCTGCAACCTTTCCAGTGCGGCCGTCTATCTGGAGCATCGTGCGAAGTTTTTTGCCGTAAATCTCCGGCTCGCCCACAAGAAATCGTGGCACCTCAATCCAATTTTCAACACTTGACGTAAAATGTGTGTATGAATCGATATCACCTTGAAAACGCTCCCAACCCTCCGACCTTAAAAGGTCGTGGACAAGACAGGCACTATGGTGCTCATAAACCTCAATACCGCACTCGTGGAATGCTTCAACGTATAGTTTAAATGCTTTTTTTAGTTTCTCCCAATAAGGGAAGAAGCCGAACCGAAAATGGGTAACGGAAAAGTTTTCCGCAATGGTTACGCCGTTTTTCTTAAATTCTTCTGCACGACGCAGGAAATCTTCCTTGGTATATTCGAAGATTTCCTTGTCATTTAACCAGAACGAGGAATAATTTTCCTCCCAATTTACTGTTTTTTTCATTTTATTTCTCCAAAACGATAAGTGCGTAGGAGGCAAATGTACCTGCAGGGATGGCGAAGGTTGCCTTGCCGTCTGCATAAGTTACTGCGATCTTTACATCGTCTTTAAGTTCCGGACTCTTAAGAGTAGCAACGGTTGCACCGTCACACTTAACGGAAACCTTAACCTCCGGCATTTTCGGAGCATCTGCCACAAACGAGGGGATAAGGTCTGCATGTGTTACCATCTCTGCCTTTTCGGAGATCGCACCCTTGATATTTGAAATGTTGATTGCAAGACCTGCCTCGGTATTGTATGCACCAACAAGGATGTCACCGTTTTCACATTCAATATCATACATACGCTCACCAACGAAAATATCTAAAAGTGCACCACTGTGCGCCGCCTGATGTGCACGGAGATCCGGTTGTGCTTCTTCCGGGGTGGGATTTGCAACACGGCGATTTACCCAGATGGTTTTCTGATACTCGGAAACCGCAGGCTTTGCAGCAACCCAAATAAATTCACCGTCGCCAAGTTTTGCACGGATACCAACGGTCTTGCCACCGATTGTCGCAACACTCTCTGCACCTTCGAATGCGAGATACGACTTCATCTCGGTAATGTTTACGCTCTTACCGTTGTAATTTACGGTCATATCGGAAGTAGCATCAAAATCTTCAGCGGTTGCATTAATTCCGAAGTAGGATAAAAGTTTGTTAACGTCGCGTTTTGCATTGGTTGCATCGACGGTAGCAAAGTCACCGTATGCGATAAGTCTGCCACCACGGTTTACGTATTCCTTGAATTTAGAAAGTTCCTCTTCGTTAACCATCGCCATGAAGGGAACCGCAAGGACTTTATGCTCTAAAAGTTCCTCTACGCTATCGCTTTCAAACGCCATATTTGTTCCGAGCAACGCATGACAGGAGGCCTGCATTGCACCAAGATACGGGAGGGAGTACTTTTCAGCCATCTCGTACTGAGGAGCAGAGAAGTCTCTTGTCTGCATAGAGTAGTAGAATGCAAGGTCCTCTATCTTCTTGGGAGATGAGTATGCAAGGATATTCTTTGACTCAAAGTCACGGTACTTTTTCTCAATACTTGTGATGTCCACACCCTCGCAAGTTCCGCAATAAAGTTGGCCCCAGGTACGGGAGAGGGCAAAACTGTAATATGTAGAGTCCTCACGGTCAGGATAGAACATTGACATAGACGGAACGCCGTTCTTCTCTGCTGCTGCAAAGCGGTGAACCGCCTCAACCATAAAGTCGGGGTAGGAATTTTTCATAACCGCACTGAAGCAGTTTTCCTGAAAAATAAATGTCCACTGATCCATACAGGAGTCAAAGCCGGAGAATGTGGGGTTCCATTTGAGAATGTCGGACTGATAATTGGGGCGACCGATATCGCCTCTGCCGATACTCTCGTAAAGTTTGGTTAAATCACGATAGAAACGCTCGGTACTCTCTTTCTTAAAGCGAATCCAAGCAACGAATGCGGGATTGTTGTAATCGCCGTAGAATTCATCCCACTTATCGGGATACGGAAGGTCATAACCGTACTGCTCCTTAAAGAGTTTGCGGCAATGCTCACAGGCACAGGCATGACCGTCTGCAAACCACTGTACGTCATCATCCATAATGCCGTCGAAAGGAACGATTTTAAGTTCCTCGGTACGGTACTTAAAGTACATTTCACGATAGTCCGGGTTGTTGTAGCAGAAAATGTTAAGGTCATAGATGCTGTTTGCACGTTTGCCCGTTCTGCCGTCTACCTGGAATAAGGTGTCAAGTTTCTTGCCATAGACCTCCGGATCGTTAAGCAAGAAGCGGGGTACCTCAATCCAATTTTCAACACAGGACTTGAAATTTGTGTAAGAGTTGATATCATCCTCAAATCTCTTCCATCCCGCAGATCTTAAAAGGTCGTGAGAAAGGGAGGAGGAGTTATGCTCAATTACCTTGATGTTATACTTATGGGCAGCATCACAGAACATTTTAAATGCGTTGTGAATTCTGTCCCAATACTTGATAAAGCCCATACGGAAATGGGTTAAGGTAAAGTTAATTGCCATTGTGATACCGTTGTCGTAAAGTTCTTTTGCCGCACGGTCAAAATCCTCCTGAGTCCACTCGAAAATCTGTTCATCAGAGAACCAGAACCATGTAAATTTTTCTTCCCAAGGTGTTTTAGTTTTAATTTCCATGTTAATTCCTCCCGACCGAATTGCGGTCTAAATTCCGCTTTGAAGATAGCGGTGCTTACACTTTGCTATTTTAATATTACTATATATATTTCGCTTTGTATATCGCCGTTTTTTCAACTTATATCGTTATTTTTCAATAACTATCAGGGCATATGATGCAAATGTGTCCGCCGGTATGATAAATTCAGCCACGCCGTCGGAATAGGTGACGTCTAACTTAACATCCTCTGCGTTTTCAGGTGTTTTAAGAGTTGCACTCTCGGCTCCATCGCATTTTACGGAAACCTTAATCTCCGGAAGTTTTTCTGCACCCTCGACAAAGGACGGTATCACGTCAGTATGTGCCGCCATGACAACTTCTTTCGGGATGGTATCACTGACATTTGCAATGTTTACGCAAAGTCCCGCTTCTGTGTTGTATACTCCGGCGAGAAGTTCATCCATATCGCACTTGATTTCATACTTACGCTCTAATAATGTGTTCAAAATCTTACCGCTGTGTGAAAGTTGGTAATCACGAAGCCACGGTTGACTCTCCGCAGGTTCGGGATGCTTTTCGCGGCGGTTGGACCAGATGGACTTCTGAAACTCGCTCTCTGCGGTGCGTGCGGAAATCCAGATGATTTCACCCTTTCCGACTTTCCCGCGAATACCCACGGTCTTGCCGTTCAAAGTAGCGATCGCCTCACCACCCTCAAATGTGAGGAAAGTGTTCATACCGCAAACCGTGTCCTCTTTACCGTTATAGTTAAGGGCAATATCGCCTGAGAGCGTGCAAACGCTCGCCTTGGCATTTACGCCGAGTTTTGCCAGAGTATCGCTCGCGTCACGTGCCTCATTTGTCTCATCAACGTTTGCAAACTCACCGTAGATAATGAATTTACCGCCGTTTTCGGCATACGCCTTAAAGTTTGCAAGTTCTTCATCGGTAATCATGCCGGAGAACGCACTAACAACCGCATCGTGCTTTGAAAGTTCTTCAAAGCCCTTACTGTCCATGACCATACCAACACCAAAGCGTGAGTAAATCGCCGCCTGCATTGCACCGAGACAGTTGAGGGAGTAACGCTCCGCCATTTCATATTGAGGTGCAGTGAAATCACGAGTCTTTGTGGAGTAGCAGAAGGCAACGTCCTCAATCTTCTTGGGAGATGAGTATGCGGAAATATTAGCACTCTCAAAGTCGCGGTATTTCTTCTCCATACCGGTAATGTCCATGCCCTCGCATGTGCCTGTATAAAGTTGTCCCCAGGTACGGGAAAGTGCCCAACCGAAGTACACACTATCGGGACGGTCGGGGTAGAACATCGACATTGAGGGGATGCCGTTAACCTCTGCGTTTGCAAAGCGGTGAATTGCCTCAACCATAAAATCAGGGTATGAATATCTCATAATTGCACTAAAGCAGTTTTCTTGGAAAAGGAACTGATAACGGTCCATGCAACCGCCAAGGCAAGAAAGGCTGGGTGCCCATTTAAGCACATCGGAGGAATAGGTGGGACGAATCATGTTAAAGCCGAGGCTCTTATACATATCGTCAAGTTCCTTCCACCACAATTCGGTGCTTTCTCTCTTGAATCTACGCCATGCGACGTATGCGGGGTTTGAGTAGTCATCGTAAAACTTATCCCAATCCGAGGGTTGCGGCAAGTCGTAGCCATATTTCTCCTTAAAGAGTTTGCGACAATGTTCGCAGGTACAAGCATTACCCTCGCCAAACCACTGAATGTCGTCGTCCATAATGCCATCAAAAGGCACTTTTTCAAGTTCCATTGTGCGGTACTTTTTATATGCGTCTCGATACTCCGGATTATTATAGCAAACAACGTGACAGTTATATACCGTGTTTGCGATTTTACCGGTTCTTCCGTCTATCTGCAACATATCGGAAATTTTATGACCGTAAATTTCTGGTCTGTCAACGAGAAAACGCGGCACTTCTATCCAATCCTCGACAGTTGCCTTAAAATGGGTAAAGGACGCGATGTCATCTTCTAATCGCTTAAAACCCTTGCTCCATGTAACATTGTGAATAAGTGATGCTGAGTTATGCTCTATAACCTTAATGTTATATTTGTGGCACGCATCGCAAAGTTTTTTAAGAGCTGTATGAATATCGTCCCAATATCTGTAGAAGCCCAGGCGAAAATGTGTTAAAGTAAAAACGATTGCATGGGTGATACCTCGATCGTTAAAATCCTTGGCGCGATTGTCAAAATCCTCCTGAGTAAAATTACGGATTTCATCGTTTGAAATCCACGTCCAGGTAAATTTTGCCTCCCACGGTGATTTTTTATTATTCATAATAACTCCTCCTTGCTAAATGTTAGCAGTTGGTTTTCTCTACGCGGTTAGATTACCATATATATACTGCTTTGTACATTGTAAAATGTTGGAACTATAAGCATTTTTGTTGCCTTTTTTTCCAATGCTGTGTAAAATTAAAATATATGTTGAGAGGAGGCGAAAATTGATGACAAGAAATTATCAGAGAGAATTGGATTTGCTCATTTCCTCGCTTGATAAACCGCCCCGTCTTTTGCTCCACGCCTGCTGTGCCCCTTGTGCAAGTTACGTGCTTGAATATTTAAGTGATTATTTTGATATTACCCTCTTTTTTTATAATCCGAACATTGATAGTTTTGAGGAATATGAAAAAAGACTTGCAGAACTTGCCCGTCTGGTGAATACTCTTCCACATAAAAACAATATTGAGATAATAAACGGTGAATATACTCCCCATGTTTTTTTTAATGCATCTCTTGGTTTGGAAAACGAGCCGGAGCGTGGAAAACGGTGTGACAAATGTTTTTATCTCCGCCTTGAAGAAACCGTAAAAGCGGCAAAAGCAGATGATTTCGACTATTTTTGCACTACCCTTTCCATAAGTCCTCACAAAAACGCAGCACTTTTAAATAAAATCGGCGAGGAACTTGCGGAAAAGTACGGTATCCCCTATCTGCCCTCGGATTTTAAGAAGAAGGGCGGCTATCTTCGCTCCATCGAACTTTCAAAAAAGTACAATCTCTACCGTCAGAACTTCTGCGGCTGCAGATTTTCAAAAGACAGTGCAGGTGAGATAAATGAGTAAATTAAAAAGAATTTTCATAATCCTTGCATCAATCGTTTTTTCTATGCTCGTCGTACCGCTTATCGCAATAAACACCGCCGCACCCGATGCAGGAATGTTTATATGTCTTTTGTTGTTTTTTGTTGCGTATCCTGCACTCGCAATTTTTATCGGGATTTTGTCGGGCAAGGACCTAAAACACTTTTGGTTTTCTCCCATAATCCTTGCGGTCTTGTTCTGGATTTTCGCAACCCTCACCTTTACTAATGCATTCCCTATCCTGTATTCCGCAATTTATTTTGCAATTTGCTCGATAAGCGAAATAATTACACATTTAATAACAAAAAAGCAGAGACATTAAGTCTCTGCTTTTTATTTAGTTTGTGTATAATAATACGGTCCGCAAGTAGTTATTCCAATCAACTAACACATTAAAACTGTCCGAAACCGCTCTCACCGGTACCATTGTGCGTCCTCCAACCAATTGCGGCTCAACATCCAATACGATTTTTTCTCCGTTTTTTATCAGAATATTGCTTCCTATCTGCATCTTTATGGTAACGTCTTTACCTTTTGCAGTAATTGTTTGAGTAGTTCCTTCCCAATCGACCTGTGCACCCAACTCTTCAAAAATTGCTCTCATCGGTACAAGAGTTCTCCCATTCTTAATTACTGGCAACACGTCAAATTCTATTCGCTTACCGTCCAACTCTACTTTGACTCCACTATCTGCGAAAATTACAAAATCGTAAGTCATCGGATTGCGGGAGTGCACTCTTTTTACCGCTCCGCTAATTATGCCATTTTTAATCTCGTCCGCACTTCCACTTATTATAGATGAATCACTGTAGACTAAATTAAATTGGTCATCTAAAACAGTTCCTTGCACTCTATGATACTTATATCCTGTAAAAATGTCAGATGTAGTCATCGTTTTATGTGTTTTCAAATTTCCCATATTTATAAAAATAATCTGATTACCTTTTGTCAGAACTGCAAATTTTCCGGTATTTGATATATATCCGTACTGCATAGGATTTTTATCCGCAGTCCAAACCGGATTTATACTATATTCCAACGGCATAATATATTTTCCGTTTATATCAACGATACCGTATTTGTCGCCAATCGAAACAACTATGTTGCTTGATACAGATGACGGGAAGATATAATCCCATTTTCCGAAATCAACCATAATTTTCCCGTCGGATGCGTAAAGTGCCGATGTCCCGTTTTGTTTCTTCACAGTAAAATATTTACTGTAATATGTTCTTATTTCTTGAATATTAATACTCTCATCTTCAAACACCGTTTTATCAATTGCTATATTAAAAACTTTTTTATTGCACATAATCAGATTACCGTCTAATTTTATTTCTCCGGAACCGTTAAACTCCGCAACTTTTTTGCCATTTATATCAAAGCATTTTATTTCTCCATTAATTGAGTAGACTATATACTTGTTATTTGCATACACCAGTCCCCTAAAATCTACGTTTTCACTTGCAAGGTTGCGAGTAATATCTTGTCCTTTATAATTGAAAATCGCTTTTCCGTTTTGTATTCCCGTCCCTTGCTCACTCCGAACACCATAAAACGTTTCACTTATGGGATATAGGTCTACATCATCAGGCGTTATATCCTTGTATTTTTCATCCATTAATCTCGCACGATTGGATATTTTATCAATTATCATATAATATGTCCCGTGTTTTTCAACATATAGAGATCTTGTGTCTGCACGATTTGTTGATGTCAAACACTTATAGAATATTTTCCCCGTACGGTCTATTAAAACTGTTTCGCTATCAGCCGTAGTTACTGCACAAAATCCATTTTTGAAATAACTTGCATTTTTAAACTGTGGTGCAATAACCCATTTTTTATTTGTATCTACAAACCCCCATCGTCCCGTCGCCTTATCTTTTGTAGCACACAAGTTCTCACCAAACTCACCAGCATCTGCAAACATCGACATATCCACTATTGTATAGTTGTTTGCTGAAAAAGCATTACCGCATAAAACCAAGCAAACTAGTAAAAAACTTATTGTTCTTTTCATTGTACCGCTCCTCATATGTTATATTTTATGTTACACATAATAACATATATTTGCAATAATTGTCAACATATATTATATGTGAGGTGTTTTTATGAATGAAAAATTAATTATAAATAAAAAGAAACTAAAGGGTGAGGACGGATATAAAACTTTTTCCGTGCGTATAAGGGAAGACACCGTACTGAAACTTAATAATTTAGCCGAAGAAACCAATCGTTCAAGAAATGAACTAATCAATCTTTTATTGGATTTTGCTATGAATAATTGTGCTGTTGAATGACTATAACAAAAAAGCCGAGATGAAAATCATCTCGGCTTTTTAAATGTTACAACTATTGAGTATGTCAGAAGAATTACACCGAAAGTAAAGAGTGCTATTCCCATGCCGTCATCTAATTTATTTGCAAAAAAACCTATCAGTCCCGCACCAAGTGCTGTGCAAATTGTATTTAACGTTTTCATTCCTTAATCCGCCTTTCTGTGTGCCTCTTCCAAAAGTTCCATAACTCGGAGCGTTTCCTCAACAGGCACAAAAGGCTCTTTGTCAAGGACGAAATACTCATAGCATTTATCGTAGAAAATTACCGCATCTTCAGGTTTTACCGGCACAATTTCTGTCTTCCACGGAACGGGAACGTCGTTATTGTACCTTCTTCCCTCTGCCGATAAACTCTCATCCAAGGTTACCTCCGGCATATCCGCGGGATCATAATATTTTACGATAAAATTATCTGTCTGTGAATAGGAATCACCATCGGCAACAATGGTACCGTACTTGCCGAACACCATCCACGGGGTAATCATATGGGCGGTTGCGTTGTTGATGTCAATATCAATGGTAATTCCGGATTTCATCTTAAGAACTGCCTTCACAACATCCTCTGCGTCACCTAAAGTTGCAATGTGGTGGCTGACACAAAAAATATCTTCCACGTCTTCTCTTGCAAGATAAATCATCTGGTCAATAAAATGTGCACCGTAATTATTTATCATACCGCCGCCAAATTTGCGAAGCGACTGCCAATCGTGGCGTCTTATATAAGATGACTGTGCACGTTTCATCATATAAACGGGGCCGATTTTCCCCTCGTCTATTATGCGGCGAAGTACCGTTACCGCAGGTACCGCACGATGGGGCTGATAGACCATGATTTTTCTGCCGTGTTTTTTTGCCGCCTCCGCAATTTTAATCGAATCCTCAAGGGTGGGTGCCATCGGCTTGTCCAAAAACACGTCTACGCCGTGCTCAAAACATATTTCGCACTGCGCTCTATGTAAATGAGTGGGAGATGCGATTACAATAAGGTCAAGTTCCTCCGCCTCAAGCATGGCCGCAAGGTCGGTATAACCCTTCACCTTATATTCCTGCTCTGCTTCACGGAGTCTTTCCTCATTTACGTCAACTACCGCGCGTAAATCATACTTGTCATTTTTTCTGATTTCGGGCAGATGCACCTGCCAACCAATTCTGCCAAGACCAACTACCGCAGTTCTTAATGTTTTCATTTCTAGCACCTCTCTACTCCGCACAAAGGTAATCTTCCCATTTTTCAAGTTTTTTCTCGCCTATTCCCTCAATTTCAATGAGATCGTAAATTGACGCAAATTTCCCATTCTCATTTCTGTAGGATATTATTTCCATTGCAGTTTCATCCCCCATATCGGGACAATTTTTAAGTTCATAATAGTCGGCTGTATTTATATTGATTTTGTATTCATCAATTGGTTCTGCCGCAATCCCCGCATAAGATATTTTCTCGTCATCAAGGAAGACGCCGCATAAAATAACCGCGACAACCGCAACCACACTTATCCATATAATCGCTTTATTATTTTTACTCATACCATACTCCTTATTAAAAACGAGTATAGCATATTAGCCGTTAGAAGGCAAGCGTTGATATGAATACGGAAATATGATACTATAAACACGCACGTTGTTTGCAGAAAGAGTGGAGATTATGGAATTTAATAAAAAATTACAAAAATTAAGAAAAAACAAAGGGCTTTCTTAGGAGGAACTTGCAGAGGCGTTATATGTGTCCCGTACTGCAATTTCAAAGTGGGAATCGGGGCGTGGGTATCCCAGCATAGATTCACTCAAGGAGATATCCCATTACTTTTCGGTGTCGATTGACGATTTGCTTTCAAGCGACGAAATTTTATGTATTGCCGAAAAAGATAACGAAGAAAATGAAAAGCGGCTTCAGTGCCTTGTATTTGGTTTGCTGGACGTAAGCGTTCTGATGTTCTTTTTCCTTCCTTTCTTCGGGCATGATATAGGCGGAACAGTACGGGCCTCTTCCCTTTTAGCCTTAAGTGAAATCGCATTTTATTTAAAGGTCTTATACTATACCATTGTAATCGCCATTGTTTTATCTGGCATTCTATCACTCGCGTTTCAAAACTGTAAAAAAGTATTTCTGACAAGAATATCCCTCGTATTAAATGCAACTGCTGTGCTTTTATTTATGATAAGTCCGCAGCCTTATGCCTGTGTGCTCTTGTTCATATTCCTTGCAATAAAAGGCCTGCTTCTTATAAAATGGCAATGACACGGAAAGTATCACCGCTGTAACCGCCTGTTTCTTTTGCTTTTTATCACCATTATGTAAAGTGTATTTAGACGGAAGTCAAATACAAATAATAAAGGTGGATAAAGATGAAAAGAAAAAGTTTTTACATTGGTTTTGGGTTACTTGTGCTATTTATCATTTGGACAATCGCACTTCGGTTTGTCGACGTTAAAGCAATCGGACCGCAAGGTTCATCTGTCGGTTTTGCATCACTCAATAAACTTATTCATAATACATTGGGTGTGCATATGTCACTATACACTTTCACGGATTGGCTTGGGCTTGTTCCTATTTGTTTTATATTAGCCTTTGGCATACTCGGTCTATGCCAAAGGATTAAAAGACGCAGTCTTTTAAAAGTAGATTATACTATTCTTACACTAGGCGGGTTCTATATTCTCGTTATGGCTGTTTACATCTTATTTGAAGTTCTCGTTGTAAATTACAGACCGGTTCTGATAAACGGAGTTTTAGAACCCTCTTACCCCTCATCAACGACTACTCTTGTAATGTGTGTTATGCCAACCGTTATGATGCAACTTAATGATCGCCTCAGATGCAAACGCCTGAAAACAGTTTTAAAACTTGTAATTGTTACATTTATTGCTTTTATGGTAATTGGCAGACTTATCTCAGGTGTTCATTGGTTTTCCGATATTGTCGGTGGTGCTTTGCTTAGTACCGGGCTTGTGATGATATATTGCTTTGTCAATGGTTTAAAACGTACGTAACACTTTTCAAACTCCTCCGTTCGTTTTTTGGTGCGTGAAGTTATTTATTAAATGAAAAAAGAGCAAGGCTTGAATCGCCTTGCTCTTTTCAAGCAATTTCTTCTAGATGGGATAATTTACACAACAACCGATAATGCCAACAATGCCGACAACAATTCCAAGGAGATTAACTGAACAACACAAAACACAAAACATGTTGATTTCAACAAATAAAAAAACAGACGCTAACGCGTCTGTTTTTGTGTTGGCAAATACCTATTTTCCCAGGCCGTCTCCAGCCAAGTATTTTCGGCACGAGTGAGCTTAACTTCCGTGTTCGGAATGGGAACGGGTGGACCCTCACCGTAAGAAATACCAACTCTCGATTACCATGAGACGAGTATAACACAAAAAGCGTCTCATTGCAA
>JAFYQP010000020.1 GCA_017559855.1 Clostridia bacterium
ACACGCCATAAAATAAAACTAAGATCAAAAATCAAAAACTCTCTCTTGCGACCACGCATCTTTTTGTATGCAAGGATAAGACTTCTTAAAGCACCGAGTTCAGGCTTATGTGCAAGGAAGAACGGTGCCATAGTGCAAGGCGAAAGAAAAACGAGGGCAAATATCGCCGCTGCAATATATAGCAAAAATCCTGCGATCTGTGCAAGAGGTCCGAGAGTGGGTGAGAATATAAGTAGTGCAAAAGGCAGTGCGAAAAACACTACAGCCACAAGGAATTTCCAAAGTGTGGAAAGGATAACAAGTGCACAAGATGAGAAAATCTCGCCCATATTCAAAAACGGTGTGAAAATTGTACTGAATTTTGCTTTTTTGGACATCGCCACTTCAATATAATATCTGTGTACGCCGATACTAAGCGGTGCGGATAAAAGAAGGAACAAAAGAATGGATATGCCCAAAAGTTTTATAGTTACCGAAATATCCCCCTCAGGTAAAATCGACATTAAAAGTGCCTTGGGATCGGTGTAATTTACCGTGTCGGGCACGTTTAACGGCATAAAGGAAAGGGCAAAAAAGCCGGCAATAAAAACAATAAGTGATGCGATAACGCCTTTTAAATAATTGCCGTGTAAACAACGGAGAGCCGTTGATTTTGCCACACGGCGAAGGTCTGTCCATTTTTTCATAAAGGATTTACTCCTGACTTACTGTATTTTCTTCTCCTGCGTCACTTGATGCAGATTCATCGGGAACGGTGGAAACCTCGTCGGACGGCGTGTCATCAGGAGTTGGTTCATTTTCGGCGGGAGTCTCCGGCTCCACCGGAATTTCCGGAGTTACAGGTGTTTCCTCCGGCTCTACTGCGGGAGGCGGGGTAACGGGTGTTTCTACAGGAGGCGGAGTTACGGGTTGTGCAGGAGGTGTTGCCGGAGTAACGGGAGTCTGGGGAGCAAGAGTCTCGGCAGGACCTACGTGAACAATTTCCGTCATTGGTACGTATCTTGTTTTGTTTTCATAACTCTTGCTTATAAGATTGCCGTTCTTGTCGTAAACGTAGCGGTATACGTCCATGGTCATACCTTTTTGACCTGCTTGTTTAACAACACGCTGACCGGGTTTAAGCGAGGAGTCCACAACGGTTTTTGTTGTATAACCGGTGGTGCTTATGGTGTTTGCTCTGAATTGTACGGTCTTTTCCTCGGTCTTTGTACCCTTGATTGTAACGGTTATAAAGTTATCACGGGCATAAGCCACGATTTTGATGGGGTATTCCGATGTGTTTTCAAACTTAAAGTCAATAGAACCGTAAACAACGGTCGCATCCTGACCTTTAGGTGCGTAGTCAACGAAGAAAGAGTGGTTTTTCCTCTCAACGGTTTTCATATCCGCATAAACAGCCGCCATATAAAGGGTGCTGGATACCTGACAGATACCGCCGCCGAGACCGTCAACAACCTCACCTTGTGAGAAGATTGCCGCCTCGCGGAAACCACGTGCATAGGTACGGGGACCTACAACTTTATTATAGGAGAAAACCTCGCCCGGATTTAATATAGTACCGTTTATAAGACTTGCCGCAAGGCGAACGTTGTGTGAACGGTTAATTTTCTTCGGGCTGTAATAGGTGGTCTTGCTTGAGAGTGTATCCTGGAAAAGGGTGGACTGAATTGAAAGAGTGGTAACTTTAGGTTGTACCAAAGTAAGGGGAATGACAACCTCTTTGTCGGGGGATGCGGCAAGTGCTTCCTTTGCCGCCTTAAGGTCAAAGTCAGTACCTACAACGTGGGGAGTAACGATGTTCTTACCGTCAACAACCTCAAGTTTGGCATCTGCAACGGTTGCGTGGACCTCTTCGTATACCGCATCAAGGTCAAGGGGTTTAGCCTCTGCGTGTTTAAGTTCAATGGTCACGTCGTCGTATGAGAAGGTGACGAATTTTCGACGAAGAGTGTCGGCAAACTCGGTCTCGTCAAGCATCATACCGTCAACCGGCGGGGTAAGAGTCATCTTATCACCGTCGATAACGTATCCTGCATCAACCGGCGGGGTGTTTGCCTTTGTAAATTCTGCGGTTAAGTGTTCAAGTAATTCTTCGTCAAGTGTAATCGGTGTTGCGTATACGTGATCTACGAAAAGGGACTTTATAAAGCGGAGGGGATTTGTAAAGAAATTGCCGTTTCTGCCACGGGAGAGTGCAACGGCCGCTGCTTTCTCCGTATCAATGGCAACCGATAAATCGGAAGCAAGGACGGTTCGGGTAATATCACCCACGGTGACGTTAAAGGATACCGCACCGTATTCCTTCTCACCCTCGGTTTTTAAAAGTCCGGTGAGTTCATCGGGACTTTTACCCGATACATCCACGTGGTCGAGATATGTATTCGGGAAAACGGATTCTCGGCTGTCAACGTAGAAACCGAGAGCGACGTAGAGGACAAAAATACCCACTATTACCGAAGCAATGATAATAAGCAATTTTTTGTTGTTTGAAATGAAATCTTTAAAACTCATAAAAATACCACCCACTATACTTATCTAATTATAATAAGTATAAACTGATTTTATGCAAAATTCAATTACAGTTATGTTACGATTTTCGAATTTTCGGATATATTTTCAAAAATATGTGTGACAAACGGGAAAAAAGGTGCTATAATAGCATCAAATGATTTTTTGTAAAAACTCAAGAGGAGTGAATCTATAATGGAATCAAACAAATTTTATATTACAACGCCGATTTATTATCCGTCGGATAAACTGCATATAGGCCATGCTTATTGCACGGTTTCTACCGATATGATGGCACGTTATAAGAGAATGCGTGGTTTTGACGTTATGTTCCTCACCGGCACCGACGAGCACGGTCAGAAAATCGCTCGTATCGCCGAGGAAAAGGGCGTAACCCCGCAGGAATATGTTGACAAAATCGTTGCAGGTGTTCGCGATTTATGGAAACTTTTAAATATTTCCAATGACCGTTTTATCCGCACCACCGACGAACAACACAAAAAAGCGGTACAGAAAATTTTTCAGAAACTCTACGATAAGGGAGATATTTATAAGAGCACTTACGAGGGTTGGTATTGCACTCCTTGTGAGTCTTTCTGGACCGATCATCAGTTAGTTGACGGCAAGTGTCCCGACTGCGGACGTCCGGTTGAACTTTCTCATGAAGAGAACTATTTCTTCAGACTTTCCAAGTATCAGGACAGACTTGTTGAGTATTTCGAGCAGAATCCGGAATTCTGTGCACCGAAAAGCAGACTTAACGAAATGATGAACAACTTCATAAAGCCCGGTCTTGATGACTTGTGCATCTCCCGTACCACCTTTGATTGGGGCGTTAAGGTACCGGTTGATGAAAAGCACGTTGTGTACGTATGGCTTGATGCCCTTTCAAACTATATTACCGCAATGGGTTACGGCTCCGATGACGAGTCTGATTTTAACAAATATTGGCCGGCAGATATCCATATGGTCGGTAAGGAAATCGTTCGTTTCCATACCATTATCTGGCCGATTATGCTTATGGCACTTGACCTCCCCCTCCCGAAAAAGGTTTTCGGCCACGGTTGGTTGCTTCTTGAGGGCGGAAAAATGTCAAAGTCTAAGGGTAACGTGGTTGATCCGGTTGTGCTTTGCGAAAAGTACAGCGTTGACGCAATCCGTTATTTCTTGCTCCGTGAAGTGCCCTTCGGCTCTGATGGCGTATTCTCTAACGAATCACTCTTTAACAGAATAAACTCCGACCTTGCAAACGATTTAGGAAACCTCTTGTCCCGTTCGGTTGCAATGACCGAGAAATATTTTGAGGGCAAAGTGCCTGAAAATCGTGAGGCGGACGCTCTCGACAATGAACTGATCGACCTTGCAAAAGAGGTTGTTGCAAAGTATGAGGAGAATATGGAAAATCTCCTCTTCCCCAATGCACTCACAGAGGCATGGAGACTTATCTCCCGTGCGAATAAGTACATTGACGAGACAATGCCCTGGGCACTCATCAAGGATGAGGCAAAACACGCAAGACTTGCACAGGTGCTTTATAACTTATGCGAGGCACTCCGTATTGCCGCAGTATTGATAACCCCTGCAATGCCCGACACTGCAGAGCGTATGTTCGAGCAGTTAGGCGTTAGTGATGCAAATCTTAAGAATTGGGAATCACTTACCTGGGGTGCTTGTAAAGAATATGCGGTAAAGAAGGGCGAGGCACTCTTCCCCCGAATCGACATTAAGGCAGAACTTGAGAAACTTGAAAAAGAAGCGGAAGAGCGTGAGGCTGCTGCCGCAAAGGCTGCAAAAGCCGCAGAGGTTGAGCCGTTTAAGGATGAAATCAAATTTGACGACTTTATGAACGTTGACCTCCGTGTTGCAAAGGTTCTCTCCTGTGAGCCTGTGCCCAAGTCCAAGAAACTTCTTAAGATGCAGGTTGACTTAGGCTCTGAGACACGTCAAGTTGTTTCGGGTATCGCTCAATGGTATAAGCCTGAGGATATGATCGGAAAGAGCGTTATTTTCGTTGCAAACTTAGCACCGGCTAAACTTTGCGGTGTTGAAAGTCAGGGTATGATTTTAGCTGCCGATGACGGTGACGATGCAAAGGTACTCTTTGTTGACGGTCTTGCCCCCGGCTCCACAATCAGATAAGAAAAAAGCGATGGTTTTAAACCATCGCTTTTTTTACAGTTGATTTCTGTCAAGTGTTCGATATTGCAGTGCTTCGGAAATATGTATCGCTTGAATATTCTCACTACCCGCCATATCCGCAATGGTACGGGCAAGACGAAGGACTTTTGCATGGGATCTTGCGGTCATACCGAATTTTTCAAATGCGTTTCGTAGCAGTGTGTCTGCGGCTTTGTCGAGGACGCAGTAGGTGCCAAGCATTGCTGCGGTCATATTTGCATTGCAGGTAATGCCCGTGCCCTCAAAACGTTTCCGCTGAATTTCACGGCCACGGTTTACGCGACGTCTTATTTCACTTGACGGCTCACCACGTTTTACCGCAGAGAGTTCATCATAATCCACCGACGGCACCTCGATATGCATATCAATTCGGTCGAGAAGCGGGCCGGAAATTCTGTGCATATAGCGGTCGATTTCCGACTGAGAGCAGGTGCATCTGCCGGAAGGATGTCCGTGCCATCCGCACTTGCAGGGATTCATTGCCCCGACGAACATAACCGATGCGGGGAAGGTGAAACTACCGGCGGCACGGGATACGGTAATTTCCATATCCTCTAAAGGTTGACGCATTGATTCCAAGGCATCACGTGAGAATTCCGGAAGTTCATCTAAAAACAGAACGCCGTTGTGTGCAACGGATATTTCGCCCGGATGCAGGGGCACACCGCCACCGGCTAGTGCAACGGTTGACACCGTGTGATGAGGTGAGCGGAAGGGGCGTTCGTATATAAATGGATTTTCCTGTGAGGTAAGACCGCAAACCGAGTGAATTTCGGTGGTTTCAATGGATTCTTCATAGGTCATATCGGGCAGAATCGAGGGGATTCTTCGTGCAAGCATACTCTTACCGGAGCCGGGAGGGCCGAGCATAAGTATATTATGGCCGCCGGTTGCGGCAATCTCTAAAGCACGTTTTGCGTTTTCCTGACCTTTAACGTCTGCAAAGTCAAGGGTGAAATCCGAGGAGGGAGAGGGTGTCCAAATCGGGGCGGGGGAGATTAACTCCTCGCCTTTTAAATGTGCGATAAGTTGTGCCACGTCACGGACAGGATAGACCTCAATTCCCTTTGCGAGAGTAGCCTCGTTTGCGTTTGCCTCAGGTACGAATATCTTATCAAAACCCGCACGCACGGCGGATATCGCCATGGGAAGAACGCCGTTTACGGGACGGAGTTTTCCGTCAAGGGAAAGTTCGCCCAGAAAAGCGGATTTTCCGTCGGGACAAGAAATTTGCTCGGATGCGGAGAGAATGCCTAAAAGAATGGGCAGATCGTAGAGTGAGCCTTCCTTTTTCAGGTCGGCAGGGGCGAGGTTCACCGTAATTCTTCGGAGAGGAAAGTCGAAACCGCTGTTTTTAACAGCACTTCGTACACGACCTCTGGATTCCTTTACTACCGCGTCGGGAAGCCCCACAACGTCAAAATTGGGAAGACCGCTTGCAAGGTCGCACTCGACGAATACCCTGTAACCTTGAATACCGGCAATGCCCAATGAATTTATAACGGATAACATAAAATCACCTCATTTTTTCCATTTTAATATAAATAAGGCATAAATTCAATATTAAACCCGCCATTCTATAAAATTGAAGAAAAACCAAAAATAATAATAATAAATTTATGTAGTTTTTTTCAAAAAAGTGGTTTACACAAGGGAGAAAAGGTGTTAAAATGAGTGGTACGGTATAATATATTAGGCTATTATGCTTTAATAAAAAGGAGGAAAACAAAACATGGCAAGAAGAAAAGTTTCCATGGACGGTAATACCGCTGCTGCTCACGTAAGTTACGCGTTTACTGAAGTTGCTGCGATTTACCCGATCACCCCGTCAAGCCCCATGGCTGAAGTTACAGACACTTGGTCTGCAACAGACAAAAACATTTTCGGAGAACCCGCTCGTAACATCTTTGGCGATCGTGTAAAGATGGTTGAGATGCAGTCCGAGGCAGGTGCTGCAGGTGCAGTACACGGCTCCCTCGCTGCAGGTGCTCTTACCACCACCTACACC
>JAFYQP010000021.1 GCA_017559855.1 Clostridia bacterium
ATCATAATGACGTTTACCGTGCATTGATTTTTATATAATTTTGGATATTAAGTTTACAAAGCCACAAAGGATAAGTCCGCAAATTGTAGGCAGAAAGATCGCAAGGAGTGTGAGTTTCATGCTCCTTGTTTCTTTTTTTATGGTGAGAATTGTTGTGGCACAAGGAAAGCGCATCAGGGAGAAAATAAGCGTACATATTGCGGTGGTGTAGGTCCAACCATTTGTAATGAGTATATCTTTAAATGCGGAAAGTGATGAAAAGTCGCAAAGAGAGGTGCCGGAAAGATAGCCCATTAAAATAATGGGAAAGAAAATTTCATTTGCGGGCAGGGCGAGGATGAAGGCAAGTAAAATCGTGCCGTCAAGCCCGAAAAGAGTAGCGATAGGATTTAAAAAATCCGTGCAGTATTTAAAAAGTGATATGCCATCTATACTGACGTTTGAAAAACACCAGATAACAAGACCTGCAGGGGCGGCGACTGCAACCGCACGACCTAAAACGAATAAGGTACGGTCGAAAATGGAGCGAACTATTACCTTTCCGAATTGCGGTTTGCGATAGGGCGGAAGTTCAAGGATAAATGAGGAAGAAAAACCGGAGAGAATGGTTTTTGATAAAACTTTAGATAGCATCAACGTGGTAAAAACCGAAAATACTATAAGGGAGAGTAAGAGGAGTGCTTGAATAAAACTTCCGCCAACACCTGTAAAAAACATTGCGATAATGGCAATCAAAGTCGGGAATCTGCCGTTACACGGGGTAAGGGCGTTTGTGATAATTGCAATGGCACGTTCACGGGGTGAATCTATTATGCGGCAACCCACGACTCCGCAGGCGTTGCAACCAAGTCCCATACACATAGTGAGTGCTTGTTTCCCGTGTGCACCTGCATTTCTGAAATGTCGGTCAAGGTTAAAGGCGATTCTGGGCAGAAGTCCGAAATCTTCAAGAAGAGTAAAAAGCGGGAAGAAAATTGCCATAGGAGGAAGCATAACCGCAACAACCCAGGCGGTAGTGCGGAATATGCCGAGTATAAGCAGGTCGTGCAGCCAAAGGGGAGGGGCGAGTTTTAAGAAAAGAACGCTTAATTTATCCTGCAATGTAAAAAATAGTGAGGAGAGGAGTTCGGAGGGGTAGCCGGCACCCCATATGGTAAGCCATAGAATTCCGCCGAAAAGAGTGAGCATTATGGGAATGCCGAAGATGCGTGAGGTGAGGATTTTGTCAAGTTTTAAATCAAAACCTTTCCTCTTCGTGGCGTTTATCACAACACAAGAGGAGAAAATCTTTTCTCCACGGGCGATGATATCCTCTATATCTCTTGCGTTTGCGGGGATTGGAGCACTTTTTTCACGTGCTTTTTCAAGAAGTGCGGTCTTTAATTCGTTTAAACCCACGCCTTTTCTTGCCTCAGTACCAATGACGGGAACGCCCAAGAGTTCCGTGAGTTTTTCAAGATTTACGTCAATACCTTTCTTTCTCGCTTCGTCCATAAGATTTACGCATAAAACCGTGGGTTTGCCGAGGTCTATAATTTGCAAAACCAGATTTAAGTTTCGCTCAAGACAGGTGGCATCTGCGGTGATAAGGGTGACGTCGGGGTTTTCATTTACGATGAAATCCCGTGCCACCTCCTCCTCAAAGGATGCAGGGTAAAGAGAGTAAGTTCCGGGCAGGTCAACTATTTTAAATTTCTGCCCCATAAATGAAAATTCGCCCTCTGCACAAGAAACCGTCTTCCCCGACCAATTACCCGTGTGTTGCTTAAGTCCTGTCAGGGCGTTGAATACCGTGCTTTTCCCCACGTTGGGATTGCCTGCAAGGGCGACTGTATATGTAACCCCGTGCGGGGAGGGTGTTTGTTCCATACGTGTTCCTCCTATATGATTTCTACGGCGATTTTACTTGCGTCCGCATTTCTGAGTGCAATAACCGCACCTCGTATAAGGTATGCTTTCGGGTCACCGTGGGGACTTTGGAAAAGCGTTCGTATTTCCGTGCCGCAAATGATGCCGAGATCTAAAAATCTGCGGTGCAGAATCCCGTCGCTACGATGAGCAGACACCTTGCAGACGCCGCCTGTTGGGACTGTATCGAGTGTCGTCATACTGCATTTCTCCTGTTCAATGCAGTATATGTAAGCGGAGGCATGAGTGTTAAAAAGATTGCAAAGGGTTTACGCATATGATAAAATCAAATCGGAGGTGCTGCAGGTGGAGCGAGTAATATTACATTCGGATTTAAATAATTTCTACGCATCTGTTGAATGTGCAGAGCACCCCGAACTTAAAAATCGCGTGGTAATCATATGCGGTAATGCGAAAAAACGCCGAGGCGTTGTGGTTGCGAAGAACGAACTTGCGAAGAAAAAAGGCATCAAAACGGGCGATACCGTATGGCAGGCACAGAAAAAGTGCCCCGACCTTGTAATGGTAACGCCAGATCTTGAGAAATATCGCAAGGTATCGCAGAAGGTACGCGAAATTTATTATGAATTTACCGATAAGGTTGAACCTTTTGGCCTGGACGAGGCGTGGCTTGACGTTACCGGCTCCGTCCGCCTTTTCGGCGACGGTAAACAGATAGCGGACAAGATACGTGAAACGGTTAAAGCCAGACTGGGCCTTACGGTGTCAATCGGTGTGAGTTTTAACAAGGTTTTTGCAAAACTCGGCTCGGATTTGAAAAAGCCTGATGCTACCACCTGTATAACATATGATAATTTCAAAGACATTGTCTGGCCGCTTCCTATCGGGGATATTTTATATGCCGGACGTGCAACGCAGAAAAAACTCGCCGACTGCGGAATTACAACAATCGGGGCACTTGCAAATGCAGAGCCTGAATTTTTGGAACGCCTTTTGGGTAAAGGAGGGCTTATGCTCTCAAAATACGCAAGAGGCGAGGACGATGCTCCGGTTGCCGACTACGGACATAATGAACCGGTAAAATCCATAGGAAACAGCATAACCCTACCTCGTGACGTGGACAGTGCAGAGGAGATTCGTCGCTTACTTTATATACTTTCCGAGAGTGTTTGTGAGCGACTTCGTGAAAAGAAACTTCTTACCCGTACCGTAACTCTTGCCGTGCGTGACACGTCCCTTGCGTGGCACGACAGACAGTGTGCATTGGGGGAAGCGACAATGCTTTCCGCGACCGTTGCGGAGACCGCGTTTAAACTTTTTTGCGAGTCTGATTTTGTTGGTAGTGCGGTGCATAGTTTAGGCGTCAGAGTTTCCAATTTGTGCGAGGACACGGGAGATTTCCAAATGAATCTTTTTGAGGATACCGAGGAGAGGGAGAGAAAAACCACCCTTGAAACCGCAATGGATGCCATAAGGAAAAAACACGGTCACGAAGCAATAGGCAGAGCGATGCTCATTGGGGACGATCCCATCTATAAAGTAAATTTAAAAGGCGAACAAATTGTGTCTTTTCCGGGCACGGACAGTACAAAGTAGAGGAGGAATAAAAAATGCTTACTTATAAAGTGACAAAAGTAGCAAATTATGAGGAATTTAAGGAAATTGCTCCAAACCTTGAACGTGCATATGTAACAAACTATCCGTGGGGATGTGAGTATCGCCCGGAAACCTTCGGAACCCTTGCGTGGGACGGAGAGAACATCTACGTTTATATGCGTACATACGACAAGTACAGAAGGGCAGAAGCGGGAGATAATGGCGACGTTTATATGGATTCCTGTATGGAATTTTTCGTAAATCCCATACCCGGTGTGCGTGATATTTTTATAAATTTTGAGGTTAACCCGCGGGGTAACTTGTATCTTGCAATCGGCCCGAAAGAGATTGAAATGAGAACTCTCCTTGACACTACGGAATATAACCATTTCGGCATTGAACGTAGAGAGAACGTGCAGGAGGGTGAGTATTGGGACTTTTTTGCAAAAATTCCGCTGGAGTTTTTTGAGAAAAACGTGCCGGAGTTTAAGCGGGGAGAGGAACTTCACCTGACGGGCAATTTCTTTAAATGTGGTGACGGTCTGCCGGAAATCCATTACGGTACGTGGAGCAATATTGAACCCAAGACGCCGGAACCTTTTTTCTACCGTATAGATTGTTTTGCATCTCTTGACTTTATGAACAAATAGAGTGTATGGAATTTGTGCAAGTTTCCTTGCATAAATTCTATGGTTTATTATGTACAAAATGGGAAATTCGTGGTAGAATTATTGATATATGGAAACAGGAGGCATTTAGTATGAGAGTTTTAGCAGTAGGTTGTCATCCCGATGATCTTGAAATTTGTTGCGGCGGTACTCTTGCACGTATGGCGGACGAAGGCCATGAGGTGTATATGTGCCACGTTGCCAACGGCGATATGGGACATATGGTCATTATGCCGGAAGAACTTGGCAAACTCCGTGAGAAAGAGGCCGAGAACGGCGGCGATATTCTCGGTGCAAAGAAAGTATATAACGTAAATATCGGCGATTGCCGTCTTTACTCACACGATACCGAAGCACGTCGTGAAATGGTAAGAATTATCCGTGAAGTTCAGCCGGATTTCATCATCACACACAGTCCGGATGACTATATGGAAGACCATCTTCAGGTATCTCAACTTGTTTTCGAGACAAGTTTTACCGCATCCGTTGCACATATGTTCCCGGAATATCCGGTATACAGAGTTGTTCCGATTTACTATATGGACAATCTTGCGGGTGCTAATTTCCTGCCTGAGCAGTACGTTGATATTACAGATTATATCGACAAGAAGATTGCAGCCCTTGAGTGTCATGAAAGCCAACTTAAGTGGATGCTTGAGCACGATAAAATCGACTTTGCCGAGTTTGTAAAGTCCTGCTCACGCTTTAGAGGATTGCAGTCCGGCGTTCAGTACGCAGAGGCATTTAAGGCATGTCACGCACATCTTCGTGACACGACCAAGCGTTTCTTACCGTAAATAATTTTTTATTTAAATACAAATATTAGGAGGAAAATGACAATGAATTTTATGAGCACAGTTAAGGGTTCAAATTTAGAGGGTTTCTACCCCGCAGGTTGGGATTTCGACAAGATTGACGCTTGTTGCTCCAATGCACCTGAGACCATTTGTGACCGTCAGGATTTCTGGCACAAGGATTTTAAACCGATTCCCTGTAAGAACGTGTCTGAGTTTGACATGATGATGGGCCACGAAATTGCAAATCAGATTAAGATGGCTCGTGATGAGGGTATTAAACTCATTATGATCTTACCGGCAGGTCCTATGGGTATGTACCGTTGGGCTACCTACTTCTTAAATGAGTGGGATATCGATTGCTCACACGTATACGGCTTCAATATGGACGAGTGGAGTGATGCAGAGGGTAACACTTTAGAGCCCTCCAACCCCGGTTCCTTTACATATGCTATGACCGATCAGTTCTACAGCAAGTTAAACAAGACCATTCCGGTTGAGCAGAGAAACTTTGCAACCAAGGAAAATCTTCCTACTTATCCGGAAAAGATTGCAGCACTCAAGGCAGAGGGCGCTCGTATGATCACCACCTTCGGTATCGGTCGTATGTGCCACATCGCATTCTGGGAGCCCCAGTTTGCAGGTGAATTTGCAACTGTTGAAGAGTGGAAGAGCCAGATGTACCGCATCGGGGCAAATCTCCATCCGCTTACAATCGAGCAGAACGCTCTTACAAGTTTCAAGAGCCGTACAACATTAGTTCCGTGCCGTGCAAACACCATCGGCCCCGGCATCATTTTACAGTCTGACCGTATTATTGGTGGTTGTGACGGTGCTCTTTCCCGTGGTATGCAGTGGCAGGGTATGAGCCTTTGGATGACTCTCCGCTATGGTCCTGATATGTGGGTTACATCTTCCTGGATGCCCACTATCGCAGGTAAGTTATTCTTCCTTGAAGAACTTGCAGGTCCGCTTGTTGCAGAGTGCAACTAATTTAAATAGGTGGAGGAAAATACGATGAAAAAAGTAAGATGGGGCGTTATCGCTGCCGGCGGTATTGCAGATCGTCGTACCATCCCCGGTATGATGCTTGCAGATAATGCCGAGCTTGTAGCAGTTATGGAAATCAATATGGAACTTGCAGAGAAGATCCGTGCAAAGTACAATGCAAAACGTGCTTATGACAGTGCAGAGGCTCTTCTTGCAGATCCGGAAATTGATGCGGTTTACATCGCATCTCCGGTTAACTACCACAAGGATCAGGCAATTGCTGCTGCACGTGCAAAGAAGCATATCTTAATTGAGAAGCCGATTTGTATGACCGTTGAGGACGGCGAGGAAGTTTTACGCATCTGTAAAGAAGAAGGCGTTAAAATCGCAACAGGCCTTATGATGCGTTATCACGCATATCATCAGGTTATGAAGAAGTTTGTTGATGAAGGCAAACTCGGACAACTCACTTCCATTCGCGGTCAGTTTACCTGCTGGTATCCGGACATCCCCGGTGCTTGGAGACAGATTAAGAGTGAGTCTGGCGGCGGTGCACTTGTCGACCTGGGTGTTCATGCTATCGACCTTATTCAGTACATTGCAGGTTCCAAGGCAAAAGTTGTTGCAGGTATGAGTGATACCAAGGTGTTCAACTATGAGGTTGACGACCAGGCATCTACCCTTATGGAACTTGAAAACGGTGCATACGCATACGTTGACGTTAACTTTAACATTCCGGATGCTGCTGCTATCTGCCGTCTTGAATTCTACGGCACCCGCGGCAGTATGAGAGCAGAGGGTACCCTTTCTCAGGTGGAGGGCGGCACACTTACCGTTCTCTTAAGCGACGAGGCAGGTTACGATGCTCAGCAGAACCGTAACGACGTTGAGCCGGTTGAGGTTAATGTTGAGTTTGGCAATATGTACACCAAGGAAATCGAATCCTTCGGCCGATCCATTCTTGACGGTCAGGAAATCGAGGTTCCTGCCGAGGACGCAATTCAGGTGCAGAAGGTTATGTACGCTGCATATGAGTCCGCAGAAAAGAAGAAATTTATAGAACTCTAATCCCTAAAAATCAATAGATTCCCACACTACGAACGGCAGTTCGTAGTGTGGGAACTTTTTTTGCCCAAATTTGGAATAAATGTGTTAAAAAGGCAAAAAAGATTAAAAATTGAGCAAAAAAACTTTGAAAAAACCCTTGCAATTTATAATGGAATAAAGTATAATTAGAACTACGGTGGGGAAAGTTGGAGCGTAACAACATTCTCGCAACACTTTTGTGGAGGAAGGAGAAAGGTACATGACAGGCGAGTTTTTACATACAGTCGATACCAAAGGTCGTCTTTTCATACCGGCGAAGCTTCGTGAAGAACTTGGCTTCAACTTCGTTCTCACAAAAGGGCTTGATAATTCTCTTGCCATTTATCCCGAAGATGAGTGGAAGAAGTTCTCCGATAAGATTTGCTCCATTCCCACAAAGAAGTCCATGGTACTTCGCCGCTTCTTCATGGCTCCGGCACAAGAATGTTCACCCGATGTGCAGGGGCGTGTACTTATTCCGCAGACACTCCGTGAGTATGCGGAACTTGACAAAAACGTTATCGTAATCGGTATGGGCAACCACATCCAGATATGGGACGTTGACAAGTGGAAAGCAATCGTGCCCAGCAGTGAACAGGTTGGCGATATTATGGATGAAGAGGGAATCTAAACTATGGATATGTCCCACAATCCTGTACTTCTAACAGAGTGCATAGATGCTCTTGACATAAAGACAGACGGTATATACGTCGACGGCACGTTGGGGAGAGCAGGTCATTCAAGTGAAATTGCAAAGCGGCTTACAAGCGGACGGCTTATTGCGATTGACCGTGATATGGTAGCAATCGATGCCGCAAAAACAAAAATGGCGGAATACGGAGAACGGGTTACTTTCGTTCACAGCGACTTCCGCAATATAAAACAGATACTTTCAGATTTAAATATAGATAAAATCGACGGCATACTTTTAGATCTTGGCGTGTCCTCACCACAACTTGACAATGCGTCCAGAGGTTTTTCCTATATGGCGGATGCACCACTTGATATGCGAATGGACAGGTCGATGAAACTTAGTGCTTATGACGTTGTAAACGGCTATGACGAGGCAAGTTTACGCCTAATCTTCTTTGAATACGGCGAGGAACGATACTCATCAAAAATAGCCGCAAACATCGTAAAACGCCGTGAAGTAAAGCCGATTGAAACCACTCTTGAATTGGTTGACATTATAAAAGGTGCGATGCCCGCATCTGCACTCAGGGAAAAACAACACCCTGCCAAAAGATGCTTTCAGGCGATACGAATTGCGGTAAACGATGAACTCGGTGCACTGTCTCAGGTGCTTGAAGATATCGTAGATGCAATGGCCGATGGTGGCAGAATCGCAATAATAACCTTCCACTCATTGGAAGACAGAATAGTAAAAAAGAGTTTTAACGAACAGGTTAATCCCTGCACCTGCCCGCCGTCCTTTCCGGTATGTGTTTGCGGCAAGGTTGCAAAATTAAAACTTACAAACAGAAAACCGATTTTACCGTCGGATGATGAAATTAAAACCAATCCACGTGCACGAAGCGCTAAACTCCGTGTTGCTGAAAAAATATAAATTACAATGGGGAGGCATCTCTGATGCAGACAGCAATCACCTTTGATTCTAAATATGATTTCGCTCGTTTTGATACAAGCATGAAAAGTGAGCCTAAGACCAAGAAGAAGGCAAAAGCCGAGGTTAAGGTTAAGGAAGAGGCTCCCGCAAAGAGTAAGCCGATTATTTCAGGCTTTGCACTCGTTGCATGGATTGTTTGCATGGCGTTGTTTTTCGGCATCATTTACAGTTATATGAGACTCAACGAGGTGTCCGCACACGTAAGCAACCTTCAAAATGAGATTCAGACAATCAGAGAAGAAAATCAGATGCTCGAAATTGAGAAAGAGCAGATGTACGGTTCCCAAAGACTCCAAGAGATTGCAGTTAACCAATTAGGTATGCAGAAAATTCAAAAATCTCAGATTACATATGTGAATACAAACGCCGGCGATTATACCGAGATTGCACAGTCCCGAACAATGAAGAACGGTGACTCAACACTTATTGCGGGAATCGCCCGTGGATTCAACTTGTTTATAGAATATATCAACTAATGAGTTCATATACTCACAATGTGATGTAAGGAGAATATCGGGGTAAGAATGTAGTTGCGGAAACGGGTTTTCCGACTTGGCACGTCTTACCCCGTATGCAATTTAACGGGAGGAATTGACGTGGCAAGTAATCGCCCTACAAAAACAATGGTTAAGCGCATCATAGGTATGATGTGCCTTTTTGGCATTATTGCACTTATACCGGTTGTATACCAATTAGTAGACGTACAACTTATAAATTATGAACGCTATCAGGCAAAAGCGGCGGATCAGCAAACCCGTGACGCAATAATCACGCCCAAACGCGGCGTTATCTATGACCGAAATATGAAGGAAGTTGCGGTAAGTGCAACCGTGGAGACCGTCTACATTTCGGGCGTTGATATGGCGGACACGAAGGATAAGGACAAAAGCGAACTTCGCCGTAAAGTTGCCCGTGCACTTTCCGAGGTGCTTGGTGTGGATTATGACTCGGTGCTTAAGAAAACCGAGAAATCCAAGAACTACTATCAGGTAATCAAAAAGAAAATACCCAAAGAAGAGTCTACCGCCCTCCGACAGAGGATTAAGGATGAAAGCCTTAAAGGTATTTACTTCATGGAGGATACAAAGAGATTCTATCCCTTTGCAAACTTTGCCTCCCACGTTATAGGCTTTTGCGGCGACGAAAACACGGGGCTTGCAGGTGTTGAGGCAATGTATGAAGAAACTCTTAAAGGTCTTCCCGGTCGTATAATCGCGGCGAAGAACGCAATCGGTACCGCAATGCCGTTTAACTATGAGGAATACCACGATGCAGAAAACGGTAACAGTCTTGTGCTTACAATAGATGAAACCGTACAGCAGATTTTGGAAAAACACCTTGCAACTGCGGTTATTGACGGTCAGATAAGACAGCGTGGTGCGGGTATCGTGATGGATGTTACAACCGGCGAAATCCTTGCTATGGCTACAATGGGAGACTTTGACTTAAATCAGCCGTTCGTACTCTCGGAAGAGGAGCAGGCCGCAATTGAGGCACTTCCCGAAGAGGACCAAAAGGGTGCAAGAAGCAACGCACTTAACGCATCCTGGCGTAATAAGATTATTTCCGACTCTTACGAGCCCGGCTCGGTATTTAAGATACTAACAATTGCAATGGGACTTGAGGAGGGCGTTGTAGGCCCGAATTCAAGTTTTAATTGTACGGGTGTAACCCGTGTTGCAGACAGAAACATTCACTGTTGGAAGCGTGAAGGTCACGGCGTTATCAACCTGTCTCAGGCACTTGAAAAATCCTGCAACTGTGCACTTATGGAAATCGGTGCCCGTGTGGGAAACAGAAAGTTCTACGACTATTTTGAGGCATTCGGACTTCTTGAAAAAACAGGCATCGACCTTCCCGGTGAGGCGAACGGATATTTCTTCAGCGAAAAGGCGTTTACCGATAAAAACAACAAGGTTTCCCTTGCAGTTGCATCCTTCGGTCAGACCTTTAAGGTAACGCCCATTCAGATAATGGCAGCGGTAAGTGCGGTCGTCAACGGAGGAAAACTTGTAAAACCCCATGTCGTAAAAGAGGTGGTTGACGAGAACAACGTAACAATCAAAAAGTACGAAACAGAGATTGTGCGTCAAGTAATTTCGGAATCCACTTCAAAAATCCTGCGTCAAGCACTTGAGAAGGTAGTTGCGGAAGGTACGGGTAAAAACGCCTACGTAAAGGGCTACCGTATCGGCGGCAAAACAGGTACAAGTGAAAAAATTGACGAGTACGTAGAGGGCGAGAAGGAAAAGTATATCGCGTCGTTTATGGGCGTTGCACCTATGGATGATCCCAAATATGCGTGTCTTATAATTCTCGACGATCCCAACGGCACGTATTATGAAGGAAGCCAGCTTGCAGCACCGGTTGCAGGAAAGGTTTTCTCCGAAATGCTTCCGTATATGGGACTTAATCCGGTATATACAGATGCTGAAATGCGTGGACGTGATATTGTAATGCCGCAACTTGTGGGCTACCCTGCAGGTGATGCAAAAAATATGTTAAAGCAGAATTCGTATAAGGAATTAACGGTAAAAACCGTAGGCGAAGGCGACACAATAACCGGTCAGATTCCCGCCGGCGGCAGTGTGATTCCAAGTACTGCACAAGTTATTTTATATTGCGGTGCTCCCGCACCCACCGACAAGGTAAAGATGCCAAATGTAAAGGGACTTACCGTAGCGGAGGCAAACCGTGAAATAACAAATGCGGGACTTATTATGAAGCCTCTCGGTGCGGTGAATTCATCAACCACCGCAACCACGGCAACCGGTCAGCAGTATGCACCGGACACCGAGCTTGCAAGAGGTACGGTTGTAACGGTAGATTTTTACGCAACCGATGAGGTATCGGAGTTAGGATAGAAAGGGTGAGCGTATATGTTACTAAAGGACGTATTAAAAGGTGTAGATATAATCCGAACAAACTGTGATTTGGATACACCTGTAACTTCCGTTTCCCACGATTCACGAGAAGTGGAAAAGGGCACGTTGTTTGTTGCAATTTCCGGCTTCCAGACCGACGGTAACAAATACGCAAAAGGTGCGATTGAGTCCGGTGCAATAGCAATTTTAACCGAAAAAGCGGACGAAAATCTCCCTTACATCCTTGTAGAAAATTCACGCCGTGCCCTGGCGATTGCCGCCGCTAATTTTCATTCAAACCCTACCCGCAAAATGACAATGATAGGTGTTACGGGAACTAACGGTAAAACCACGGTTACTTATCTTTTAAAGAAAGTTCTTGAAGATAGCGGAAAAAAGGTTGGTCTTATCGGCACAAATCAGAATATGATAGGCGATGAAATTATCGCAACAGAGCGAACAACTCCCGACGGAAACGCATTGCAGACACTTTTCGCACGAATGGAGAAAGCCGGTTGTGACTGTGTTGTTATGGAGGTTTCCTCCCATTCGCTCGTTCTTGACAGAGTGTACGGCATTGAATTTGAGGTAGGTATATTCACCAACCTAAGCCGTGATCACCTTGATTTCCACGGTGATATGGAAAATTACGCAAAAGCAAAGGCAATGCTCTTTGACCGTGCAAAATACGGTATTATAAATGCAGATGACGAGTACGCACCTTTTATGTTAAAGGGGAAAAAATGCAAGTACATAACCTGCTCAATCAAAGGGAATGACGCAGACCTTGCGTGTAAGGAATTGAATCTCGGTGAAGAGGGAGTTTGCTTTACCGTAAATAATATCCCGTTTAGCCTTAATATCCCCGGTGAGTTTTCGGCCTATAACGCACTTTCGGTAATCGGTACCGCTTATGCACTCGGTATCCCCATGGAATCTTGTGCCAAGAGTCTTGCGACGGCATCGGGTGTTTCCGGCAGAGCAGAGGTGGTTTCGGTAAATGCCGATTATACGGTTATGATAGACTATGCACATTCTCCCGATGGTTTGGAGAACATTTTAAATACGGTAAAAGGTTTTGTAAGAAATCGCATTATCGTTGTCTTTGGTTGCGGCGGAAACCGTGACGCCACGAAGAGACCGATAATGGGCGAGATTGCCTCCCGCCTTGCGGATGTTGTGGTTGTAACCTCGGATAATCCTCGCTGTGAAGAGCCGATGGAGATTATTAACCAGATTCTCCCCGGCGTAAATCGAGATAAAGCGGAAGTGTATGTAAATGCGTCCCGTCCCGATGCAATCCACTACGCACTTTCCATTGCGAAAAAAGGTGACGTGGTACTTCTTGCAGGTAAGGGACACGAGACCTATCAAGAGATAAACGGTGTTAAGCACCATATGGACGAACGCGAGATAGTGGCGGAATATTTTGAGAAATAAGAGGAGCCGATTCTGTGGAGAAGAGAAGACTTGCACGTATTGCAGCATATTTAAATTTAAATACAGACCATCCTGATCTTTGCGTCACCGGCATAAAAAGAGACAACCGTCAGGTGGAGTGCGGCGATTTGTTTGTCGCAATCAAGGGTGAGAATTTTGACGGACATAATTTCGTCACCTCGGCGGCAGAAAACGGTGCGGTTGCAGCGTTGGTATCCGAAGACGTTAAGGCGGATATACCTTGCCTTAAGGTGGAGGATACGATAATCGGTCTCCAAAAAATAGCAAGAGGATATAGAGATGAATTTGCAATTCCCGTTGTGGGAATTACGGGAAGTGTGGGCAAGACCACGACAAAGGAAATGATTGCCTGCGTACTGTCTGAAAAGTACAATACCCACAAGACTCAAGGAAATTTAAATAACGAAATAGGGCTTCCGTTTACAGTGCTTGACTTAAATTCAAACCACGAGGTAGCGGTAATTGAAATGGGTATGAACCATTTTGGCGAAATTTCACGCCTTACGTCGGTTGCCAAACCCAACATTGCGGTAATAAGCAACATCGGCGAGTCTCATATCGAGTTTTTAGGCTCAAAGGAAGGCATACTCCGTGCAAAACTTGAAATTTTGGAAGGTTTGCAAGAGGGTGGCGTTGTCGTATTAAATGGTGACAACGAACTTTTATGGAGCCAAAGGGGTAAACTTCCCTTCAAAACAATCTATTACGGAATAAATAATGAAGAGGCGGACATCTTTGGTAAGGAGGTTGAGTCCTCTTTGTCGCAAATAAAATTTACCGTGCGTGAGATTCCGAATTCTGAATTCGCAATAAATATCGGCGGCTCACACAATCTGCAAAATGCACTTGCAGCCATTGCGGTTGCCCGTGAGTTAAACCTTACGATTGATGAAATGAAGCGTGGCCTTGCAGCATTTAAGAATACGGGTATGCGTCAGCAGATACTGGAAAAAGACGGATTTGTCATAATAAACGACTGCTACAACGCAAATCCTGATTCCATGCGTGCATCCCTCGCTCTGCTTTCAAAACGAGACGGCAGAAAAATTGCAGTTCTCGCGGATATGCTTGAACTTGGTGAGGTGTCAAAGGATGCTCACTTTGAAATCGGAAAACTTGCGGCCAAGTGCACTGATCTTGTATTTGTAACCGGCGAAATGCGAGAAGCGGTTGCACAAGGTGCGGATAATGGCCGTATATATACTTTTGAAACCGCAGAAGAAATGGCGGACGCTGTTAAAAAAGAACTTAAAGCGGGGGATACCGTGTTGGTAAAGGCAAGTCGCGGTATGCACCTTGAGCGTGTTGTTGAAAAAATAATGGAGGATAAATAGTATGTGGCAGTATATTTTAGCGGCAATTGTCGCATTTGCCCTTACCGCTCTTGCGGGTAAGGTTTTTATACCTATGTTAATAAAACTCAAGTTCGGACAGAGCATTAAAGAAGACGGCCCAAATTGGCATATGTCAAAGCAGGGTACACCCACAATGGGTGGAATTATATTCATTCTCCCCATCGTTATTGCGGCACTTGTCGCTTGTATTCCTCAGATGTTGGAAGGTGATTTCAGTCATCTTCTCGTGTTTGGATTTGCATTTGCATTTGGTGCAATCGGATTTATTGACGACTATGCAAAAATCACAAAGAAACAGAACAAAGGACTTAGTGCCCTGCAGAAATTTTTACTTCAGGTAGCAGTTTCCGTTGCGTTCTTTACCGCACTCCGTTTCCTCGGAAACTTCAGTTCCGAACTTTTTATCCCCTTTATCGGTACCGTATGTGAAGTGCCGTGGCTTATCTACCTTGTGTTTATGGTTTTTGTTTCGGTTGGAATGGTCAATGCGGTGAATCTTACGGACGGTATTGACGGCCTTGCAAGTTGTGTCACTGTTCCGGTAATGATGTTCTTCATTGTTATTGCAATGGCGTTTACCGCACCGACACTAGGAATTCTTGCATCAGCCACTCTCGCCGCACTGTTTGGATTTTTAATTTATAATTTCAATCCCGCAAAGGTATTTATGGGCGATACCGGCTCACTCTTTTTAGGCGGTATGGTTTGCGGTCTTGCGTTTGCATTCAACGTTCCGCTTATCTTGATCCCCGTTGGAATTATTTATATTGCCGAAACCGTGTCGGTTATACTTCAGGTGGGATACTTTAAACTCACTCATGGTAAACGCCTTTTCAAAATGGCTCCTATCCACCATCACTTTGAAATGAATGGTTGGAGTGAGAAGAAACTCTGTTTTGTATTTACGCTTATTACGCTTATCGGTTGTATCGTTGCATATTTTGGAATTATTACGCCGTACATATTCTGATTTCTCCGGAGGGTTGAAAAATGGCCAAAAAGAAGAAAAAAGTTAAAAAGAATACGCAGGGTGTTATAGATTACCCCTTTCTTGTAATTTCTCTGCTTATTTTGAGCATTGGCCTTTTAATGGTGTTTTCTGCAAGTTATCCAAGTGCTTACTATAGCCCGGATGATATTTCGTCCACCCACTATTTCTTTAAGCAGGGTGCCTTTGCGATTATAGGTCTGGGACTTGCATACATCGTGGTAAAGATGGGGTATAAACGCATCGCAAAACTTGCACCCATACTTATTGTCGTGAGTGCTTTGTTACTTCTTGCAGTTATAGCGTTCGGTACCCGTGTAAACGGTGCGAAACGTTGGATATATATTGGCTTTAACTTCCAACCGTCCGAGGTTGCCAAAACTGCACTAATTCTGTTTTTCGCATTTTTGATTACCAAGTATTCCGACAGAATGAAAACCTTTAAGTTCGGAATCCTTCCCTTCGTAATTACTCTTGGCGTAATCTGCGGACTTCTCGCGGCACAACCTCATTTTTCAGGCATTATCATTATCGGCATTATCGGCGTATGTATGATGTTTTTGGGCGGCTCCAGCGTTAAGTGGCTTGCAGGTGCAGGTGTCGCAGGTGCGGGATTGGTCGCAATCGGCATTATGGCTTTCCCATATGCGAGACAACGTGTGGCAACTCTTTTCAATGATCCGTTTAAAGACATTCAAGGTGCGGGCTATCAGATTGTACAGTCATTGTATGCAATCGGCTCAGGTGGTCTTTTCGGCTTGGGTTTTGGCAATAGCAGACAGAAGCATTTGTACCTCCCCGAACCCCACAACGACTTTATTTTTGCGGTTGCCTGTGAGGAATTGGGTTTTGTAGGTGCGTTGATTATTATCATTTTGTTTGCAATCTTTATATGGCGAGGCTATCTTATTGCAATGCGTGCACCGGATAAACTCGGCTGTATGATAGCGGCGGGTGTAACCACACACTTTGCCGTGCAAATTGCACTTAACCTCCTGGTTGTAACGGGTGTGTTCCCGGTAACCGGTGTATCCCTTCCTCTTTTCAGTTATGGTGGTACAGCACTTGTTATGCAACTTGTGGAAATAGGACTTGTACTTTCAGTATCAAAAGGAATAATTGCACCGAAAGCAGGTTGAGTTAGTTATGAAGGTATTATTTACTTGCGGTGGCACCGGCGGTCACATAAATCCGGCACTTGCAGTTGCAAAAATGCTTAGGGCAAAACGCCCTGAGTGTGAAATTCTTTTCGTGGGTGCAACCGGTGGTATGGAAACGCAACTTATACCGCAGGAAGGGTTTGAGATAAAAACCATAGATATCGAGGGTGTAAGTCGCAAGTTTACGTTTGCGGGAATGAAACACAATATAAGCGTGTTCCGCAAGGTGCTTACGTCTGGTATGAAAGCAAGGAAAATCCTGCGTGATTTTAACCCCGACGTGGTTATGGGTACCGGCGGATATGCGTGTTTTCCTATACTTAAAGCCGCATCAAAACTCAAAATACCAACAATAATACACGAGGCGAATGCGTATCCCGGTCTTGTTACCCGAACGCTTGGTGCAAAACTCACCCGTGTTCTTGTGAATTTTGATGCTACAAAAGATTACTTAAAATATAACCATAATATAAAGACTATAGGTATGCCCGTGCGTCAGGATATTTTGTTTAAAGACAAAAGTGAGGCGAGAGCAGAACTTGGTATTGACGAACGCCCCCTTGTTGTAAGTTTCTTTGGATCACTGGGTGCAAGGGAAATGAACAAAGCAATGGCTGAGTTTATAAAACTTGAGTGTGAGACAGGACTTTTTAATCATATTCACGCAATGGGCAAGTTCGGAAGTGAGTGGATGCCGAACCTGATCGCAGAAAAGGGTATTGTACTTCATGAGCATCCTGATATTGATCTTCGTGAATATATCCACGATATGCCGAGGGTTATGGCGGCGGCAGACGTTATCATCTGTCGCGGAGGTGCCTCGACGGTAAGTGAAATTGCCGCCGCAGGAAAACCTGCAATAATCATTCCCTCCCCCAACGTGGCTGAAAATCATCAGGAGAAAAACGCAAAGGTGCTTTCCGATATCGGTGGTGCATTTATGCTCCGTGAAAGCGAAGTCACAGGGAAGAGCATATATGATAAAGTGTGTGAGATTGCATTTGATGGGGAAAAACTAAAGGATATGTCAAAAAATCTTTCAAAAGTAGCAATCCTTGACGGTTGTGAGCGAATATACAAGGAAATTGCTGAATTGGCGAAAAAGTCGTGAACCTAAACTGCCGTTTACGCATAGAATGGCGTACAAGATAAACGGCAGGAGGTTTTTTAAATGAGTGTGCTTAGGATAAACGGTGGCAGACCGCTGGCGGGCAGAATTTCCGTACACGGTGCTAAAAATAGTGTGCTGCCGATTCTTGCCGCCACTTTAATCCATCCGGGCGAGATGACGATACATAACTGCCCCGACCTTCGGGACGTACGCTCGGCAATTAAGATTTTAACGGCACTCGGTGCCAAAATTAAAAGAGAAAAGGACAAAATAGTTGTAGACGCAGGGACCATCAACTGCTGTAATATAGCAGATGACTTGATGCGTGAGATGCGGTCATCGGTTATTTTTCTCGGAGCAATGCTCTCAAGATGTAAAAGTGCGGTGATAAGTTATCCCGGCGGTTGCGAATTAGGGCCACGCCCCATTGACCTGCATCTGTCGGCACTGAAAAAATTGGGTATTAGCATAACCGAGGAAAACGGGAAGATATACTGTAGCGTGGAAAACTTAAGTGGTGCTGATATACACTTGCCGTTCCCGTCGGTAGGAGCAACCGAGAATATTATGATCGCCGCAATGTTTGCAAAAGGCAGAACGAGAATAACAAACCCTGCCCGTGAGCCGGAGATTGAAGATCTGCAGAATTTTCTGTGTGCAATGGGCGGTAAAATAACCGGTGCCGGCGGTCACGTCATAGAAATTGAAGGTGTGTCAAAAACATTTGACTGTGAGCATAAAGTGATTCCCGATCGCATTGTTGCGGCAACGTATCTTACTGCGGTTGCCGTATCGGGCGGTGACGTTCTTATTGAAAACGTCGAGCCGTCGCAAATGAATGTAATGTGTGAGAAACTCTCCCGTTCCGGCTGCCTTTTGTATCAGGGAGAAAACTATATACGGATAATCAGGAAAAATCCCCTGTACTCCATGGGCGAGATAAAAACCGAACCTTATCCCGGTTTTCCCACCGATGCACAGGCACTTTTTGCAGTACTCGCTACGCAGTGTGACGGGCAGACGGTGGTGCGGGAAAATATATTTGAAAACCGTTATCAATATGTGCCCGAACTTGTAAAAATGGGTGCGGATATAAAAACTTGTGGCCGTGTTGCGGTAATAAACGGCGGGAATTGTTTAAACGGAGCCGCGGTCAAAGCACCTGATTTGCGAGGCGGTGCGGCATTGATTGTTGCTGCCCTCGGTGCACAAGGAGAGAGTATAATATCAGAACTGTCGCATATCGACAGAGGATACGAAAATATAGAAGGGTGCCTTAGCAGTATAGGTGCACAGATAGTAAGGGAAGTGTAAAAATGGCTAGACAAAAGAGATCCATAAATCGCCGAAGAAGAAAAAGACGCGGGGCGAAAATCTTTTGGACGATAGTTACATTTTTAATAGTCGCCGGTGCAATTATCGGTTCGCTCACCGTTTTTTTGAAGGTGGGGCATATCGAAGTGTCCGGCAATACATATTACACGGCTGAACAGATTATAAAAAGTTCGGGTATCGAGGTTGGTAACAATCTCTTCGGCGTGAATAAATTTGAGTCAATCGAGCGGATAGAAAAGGAATATCCCTATATTGAAACCGTGAAGATTACCCGAAAACTGCCCGATACCTTCCTTTTTGACGTAATTGAACGCAAACCCTGCGGATACGTGGTCACCTCCGACGGTAATTGGATTGTGGACGCAAAAGGATTCCTTCTTGAACGAGTAGAGGGTGAGGGTACACTATCGGGAGCCAAAATTATTGCGGAGGAACCCCTTGTAACACCTTTTGCAGGTGGAGAGGTAAATTGGGCGACGGCGGGTAAAAAGGACGCAATGGTAACACTTCTTGCCGAACTTTCAAATCACGAACTGCTTGATGCGGTAAGTGAGATAAACTTAAGTGCGGTTTATTCCATGCAATTTAAATATGAAGACAGAATAACCGTAATTTTAGGTGCAAATGAAGAACTGCCGAAGAAACTCAATATGCTCTCGGCGGTACTTCCCGAACTTGCACCTACCGACAGAGGAAAACTTAACTTATCCAACTTAGGAGAGGCGAGATTTACGCCTGAAAGGGTTGTTTACGATGAAAAATAAAAGTGCAAGAATAACAATTTTTGCGGTTTGCGTTTTGCTTGGTTTCCTGCTTATGCTTCAGGTTAAGAGTGTAAAAATCCACAAGCAGGAAGACTCAATTCCCACACGAACAGAGCAACTTACGGAACTTTTAATTGATGAGCAGGAGCGAAATGCACAACTTACACTTCAACTTGACCAATACAAGGCGGAGAACGAGCGATTTAAAAAAGAAATGCAGGAGAGTGGCGGCGAGGCAACCGTGCTTCTTGAAAAACTTGCCCGTGCGGAAATACTCTCAGGTCATCGTGCGGTACAGGGTAGAGGAATTACCGTAACACTATCTGACTCTACCGCAAAAAATAACGCCATTGATGAAAACGCCTTCGTTGTGCACGACACCGACCTGCTTCGTGTGATAAACGAACTCCGTGCGGCAGGTGCCGAGGCCATCAGTTTAAACGGTGAGAGAATACTTGCCACTTCGGAAATCCGTTGTGCAGGTCCTGTCGTAAGTATCAACAACAGACGCTACAACATTCCATTTGTAATCGCTGCAATCGGTGATCCGGACGTTATGGAAACCGCCCTTAAAATGCGTGGCGGTATAATTGACGAACTGAACACCTTTGAAATTTATACGGAAATCGTAAAACACGAGAATATTGTAATTGATGCTTTGCGTCACGACGTTATTTTTTCGTACGCAAAGCCGGTAGAGGAGGAATAAGGCAATGTATGTTTTAGTAGGACTTGCCATTGGTGCGATTATCGCAATCTTTCTTCCCGTAACCATCCCCGCTGAGTATTCGCAGTACGTCGCAATTGCATTGTTGGGTGCTCTTGATTCCGCATTTGGCGGAATAGATGCCATGCTCCGCGGTCGCTTTCGATTAAAGATATTCCTCTCAGGCTTTTTTGGTAATGCCATAATCGCATGGGTTCTTACCTTCGTGGGCGACCGCCTTGATTTAAACTTGTTTTTACCTGCCGCGGTAGTGTTTGGAACAAGAATATTTCAAAATTTTGCAGATATGCGAAGATATCTCTTGACCTTTCGGCAAAAAAAGGATAAAATAGAGGGTAAGAGTACGGAAAACGATTCGGAAGTTTAAATATAGGAGGAATTTATTATGGCATTCGAACTCGATGCAGATCGTGATATTGTAGTTGCTATCAAGGTTATCGGTGCTGGTGGCGGCGGTAGTAATGCGGTCAACCGCATGATCAACTCAAACGTACGTGGTGTAGAATTTATTGCCGCTAACACAGATAAGCAGGCACTCCGTAATTCTAGTGCTACACATAAGATTCAACTTGGTGAAAAATTAACCAAGGGACTCGGTGCAGGTAGCGACCCGGACATCGGCCGTCAGGCAGCAGATGAAAGCCGCGACCAGATCAGAAAAGTTTTAGAGAATACCGATATGGTATTTGTTACCGCAGGTATGGGCGGTGGTACCGGTACCGGTGCGGCTCCCATCATTGCAGACCTTGCTCGTGAGATGGGAATTCTTACCGTCGGCGTTGTTACCAAGCCTTTCGGTTTTGAGGGCGTTGTTCGTAAGCGTCAGGCAGAAGAGGGTATTGCTGCTCTTCGTGAGAAGGTTGACTCTCTTATCGTTATCCCCAATGATCGTTTAAGCTGCGTTTCTGAGCAGAAAATTACCTTCATGAACGCATTTGAAATTGCAGACGATGTTTTAAAGCAGGCTATCCAGAGCATTTCCGACCTTATCAGTGCACAAGGATTTATTAACCTTGACTTTGCAGACGTAAGTAAGATTATGCGTGGTGCAGGTTATGCACATATGGGTATCGGTCGTGCAAGTGGTAAGGACAAGGCGGCAGAGGCTGCACGTATGGCTATCCACAGTCCGCTTCTTGAGTCCTCAATTGACGGTGCGATGGGCGTTATCATCCACGTTGCAGGTTCTATGGACTTAGGTCTTGACGAAATCGAGACCGCTGCAGAGATGGTTCGTGCCGCTGCACATCCGGAGGCTAACATCATCTTCGGTGCGGCTCTTGACAACTCTTTAGAGGACGAAATCCGTGTTACCGTTATTGCAACCGGTTTTGAAGGCGGCGAGGCTGCTCCCGCTCCCAAGGCAAAAGAGGATCCCAGCGAGGCGTTTGCTAAAATCCTTGCGGCTGCACAGGGTGAAGAGAAACCTGCAGAAGATGAGGAAGATCCCTACGAGGGCATACTTAAGATTTTCCAGAGCAGAAAATAACATAATAAAAAACACCGACGAGGTACAACTCGTCGGTGTTCTTTTTAATCAAGTGTTACATATTGTGAACTTACAAATCCGCTTGTGGCACCACGCTTTACCGTATACCAACCGTCGGCACTGCCGAGAATGGTAAGAGTCGTACCTTGCGGCACGGTTTCGATAATGGGCGAATTTGTGTTAGGTCTTGTGCGAATGTTCAATGCGGTTGCGGTGACCGTGCCGATACGCTCAGGTTGGGGCACGACAAAGGGAATGTCGAAATAATCGGTGAGGGATAGGGAAATATTCCGTGCAATATCACGGAGATTGTTTTTAATCCAAGTCGCATCCTGAAGATTATCGTGATACGCAATTTCAAAAAGGACCGAGGGAGCACGTGTGCGAGACACCTCGCCGAGAGACGTGGTTGGTCGTGCGGAAACAAGGGATGGTTCGGGATAAATCAGTTTGAAATTGTTTGCGATAATTTCTGCCGCACGTTGGCCATCGGAACTTGTGGGATAATAGAAGGCAATAGAACCTCGGATTTCACCCTCGTTTCCGGAGCCTGCCGCATTTGAATGGATTGCAAGATGTAAATCATAATTCCCCGCATTGGATGCACGGATGGAGGATGCGGCGGTCATATCCGGCGTGTTTCGTGTGTAGGTAATGCCACTTGCGTTTAAATAGGGTATCATATAATCTGCGATAAGATTTGCATATTCCTCTTCGGTGCCACCGTTTATGTATTGGTTGAATTCCTGAGTAGATGGGCTTAGGTATATATTCGGCATACAATCTCTCCTTTTGATATTACTTATATATAATATGTAGGAAAGATTAAAAAGTTTCTTACTTTTTCATTGCCTTGTAATCAAGATACGATTGGAGAATGAGGGATGCGGCAACTGCATCAACTGTGTTTTTGCGTTTTTTGCCACGGACGTTATGCTCGTTTAAAATCTGATGTGCGGAAACCGTGGTGCTCCGCTCGTCCCATAAGGTAACGGGAAGTTCGGTACGTGCTCGTAAAATTTCTGCAAGTTTTTCGCTTTTTTCACCACGGACACCAATGGTGCCATTCATATTCTTCGGATAACCGAGAACAATTTCCGAAACTTGCTTATCCTTCGCATTGGTGACAATAGCATCAACCACACGGTCAAAATTCTTCTCGTGGAGTGTAAACGTTTCGCCTACGAGAAAACCCGTTATATCGGAAAAGGCAATCCCCACACGGGCGTCGCCGTAATCTATGCCCATAATTCGTGCCATAAAAATACCTCCTTGAACATTGCGTTTAGTGATATTTTAACACAACAATTCAAAAGATGCAAAAAAATTTAAAAAAGGGGGTTGACCGAGTGGAAAAGATATGATATATTAAATAGTACCTGTAAGGGGTATTTTTTTTGTGCCCATTTTGGGGCCAATGCCCTTATGCGGAAAAACGTTTATCCGCGCGGGCCTGTCCCGTCAGGGAGGCAATATAATCTTAGGAGGTGCCGTTAGAATGAGAGTTAAGATCACATTGGTTTGCCAGGAGTGCAAACAGCGCAACTATGATACGGTTAAGAACAAGAAAAACGATCCTGACCGTCTCGAGATGAACAAGTATTGTCGTTTCTGCCGCAAGCATACCCTTCACAAAGAAACGAAGTAAGATACTTATTTAAGAGAAAGGGTGTGCAAAACAATGTCTGAAAAGAAACGCTCAAGAGATGCGGGCAAGTGGTTCCGCGAAATGAAGAGCGAACTCAAGAAAGTTGTATGGCCGACACTGCCCCAGGTTACAAAGAACACAAGTATCGTTATGGCAATGGTAATCATCGTTGCAGTATTCATCGGTATTGTTGACTTTGCCCTTAAGTTGGGAGTAGGTGCTCTTGTATCTTTAGGTTAGGGGTCTGTGTTATGTCAGAAAACGCAAAATGGTATGTTATCCACACATACTCCGGTTACGAAAATAAAGTAGCCACATCAATCCAGAAAACTGTAGAGAACAGAAATCTTCAGGAATGGATTCACGCAACCCACATCCCCATGGAAACCGTGGTGGAGATTAAAGACGGCGAACGCCGTGAAGTGGAGCGTATGGTTTTCCCCGGTTATGTCCTCGTAAAGATGGTTATGACGGACGAGTCATGGTATATTATCCGTAATGTTCGCGGTGTTACCGGTTTCGTTGGTCCCAGCAACGGCGAAGACAAAAAACCGCTTCCGCTTCCCGATCATGAGGTTGAAAAACTCGGCGTTGAGAAGCATGAGATTTCCGTAAGTTACGGCGTAGGTGACAAGGTCAAGATTCTTGGCGGTATGCTCAAAGATTTTGTTGGTACCGTTAAGGAAGTCGATATTGAGAACGGAGAAGTGGTCATAAACGTAACTATTATGAACCGCGAAACTCCCACTACTTGTGACCTTGAAGATGTCGCACTTGTGGAAGAATAGTCAAACTTTGTATGTCGGCACAATCGTGCTTGCATAGATGTGCGATAACGCACGCGTGGGAGGGTGTCAATAAGACATTCCGCCATTTACCACATTTTTAACAAGGAGGTGCTACTACAATGGCTCAAAAGGTTATTGGATATGTAAAACTGCAAATCCCCGCCGGTAAAGCGACTCCGGCACCGCCGGTAGGTCCGGCACTCGGTCAGCACGGTATCAATATCGTGCAGTTCACCAAGGAATTCAACGAGCGCACGAAGAACGACATCGGTCTTATCATCCCGGTAATCATTACCGTTTATGCAGACCGTTCGTTTACCTTCATTACCAAGACTCCGCCTGCAGCTGTTCTTATCAAGAAGGCTTGCAAGATTGAGAGTGGTTCTGCTGTACCGAACAAGACCAAGGTTGCTAAGATCTCTAAAGAAGACGTTAGAAAGATCGCAGAGACCAAGATGGTCGACTTAAACGCTGCTACTATCGAAACAGCAATGAGTATGATTGCGGGTACTGCTCGCAGCATGGGTATCACAGTAGAAGAGTAATTTTATTGATGACGGTAAAGCCGTCTAAGTGGGAGGGTAGGAAATACCCGAAAAACCACCAGAAGGAGGATAAACAGTGCGTAGAGGTAAAAAGTATGTCGAGAGTGCAAAACTCATCGACCGTGCAAATCAATACGACACCGCAGAAGCATTGGATCTCGTTGTTAAGTCCGGTAAGGCTAAGTTCGATGAGACCGTTGAGCTTCATGTTAAATTAGGCGTAGACTCCCGTCACGCAGACCAGCAGGTTCGTGGTGCGGTAGTTCTCCCCCATGGTACAGGTAAAAAGGTTCGTGTTTGCGTATTTGCAAAGAACGATAAGGCAAAAGAGGCTGAGGAGGCAGGTGCTGACGTAGTTGGTGCTGAGGATCTCGTTGCTCGTATTCAGAACGAGAACTTCTTTGACTTCGATGTTGTCGTTGCAACCCCCGATATGATGGGTCTTGTTGGTCGTCTTGGTAAGGTTTTAGGTCCGAAGGGCCTTATGCCGAACCCGAAGGCAGGTACCGTTACACCTGATGTTGCTAAGGCTATTGCAGACCTTAAGGCAGGTAAGATCGAGTACCGTCTTGACAAAACCAACATCATTCACTGCCCGATCGGTAAGGTTTCCTTTGGCGTTGAGAAACTTTCTGAGAACTTCGAAACTCTCATGAACGCTATCATCAAGGCAAAACCGGCTGCTGCAAAGGGTCAGTACATCCGCTCCTGTGTTGTTGCATCAACTATGGGTCCGGGCGTCAAGATTAACGCTGCTAAGTTAATTGGCTAATTTATACTTGACAAAATAGCATTTATTCTGTATAATCTATTATGCTCTCTTAAGACAGTAGGTGTCGCATGTGCGATATAATTGAAAGTCTTTGACTTTTTGCCTACCGAGGAAATAGCACTTATGTAAAACTATACATTTGTCTATTTATTTCCCTGCGTCTTAATTGGGCGCAGGGGTTATTTTTTAACTACGGAGGTGAAAACTGTGGCAAAAGTAAAGGTTTATAGCGGACCTAACGCAAAGGTTTTGGAAGAAAAGAAGGCTATCGTTGCAGAACTCGCTGAAAAGATGAAAGCAGCAAGCTGTGGCGTTTTAGTTGACTACAAGGGCATTACTGTTGAAGATGACACAAAACTTCGTGCAGAGATGCGTAAGAACAATGTAGAGTACGTTGTTATCAAGAACAACTTAATCCGTTTCGCTGCAAAGGAAGCAGGTTTTGAGGCACTTGATGATGTACTCCACGGTACAACCGCTATTGCTATCAGCATGGACGATGTTATTGCTCCGGCAAAGATCGTTGCTGATTACGCAAAGAAGAGCGAAGAGGTCTTTAACATCAAGGCAGGTTTCGTAGAAGGTCGCGTTGTTGATGTTGACGAGGTTAAGAAACTTGCTGCTACTCCCAGCCGCGAAGTACTTCTTTCCAAGTTACTTGGCAGCTTGAAGAGCCCGATCACATCTTTCGCTATTGCGCTTAACGCAATTGTTGAAAAAGGCGAGCAGGAAACTGCATAATCTTAAAAAACTAAAATTTTGTTTGGAGGTATTTTAAAATGTCTGAGAAAATTACTAACATTGTTGAAGAAATCAAGGCTATGTCCCTTCTCGAGGTTGCTGACCTCGTAAAGGCAATTGAAGAAGAGTTCGGTGTATCCGCTGCTGCTGTTGCAGTTGCTGCTCCGGCTGCTGGTGGCGATGCTCCGGCTGCTGCTGAGAAGACCGAGTTCAACGTTAAGCTCGTTGATGCTGGTGCTGGCAAGATCAACGTTATCAAGGTTGTTCGCGAACTCACCGGTCTCGGCCTTAAGGAAGCAAAGGAAGTTGTTGACGGTGCTCCCAAGGTTGTTAAGGAAGGCGTAAGCAAGGACGATGCTGAAGCAATGAAGGCTAAGCTCGAAGAAGCAGGCGCTAAGGTTGAGCTTGAATAATTTATAATTTTTCATTTCCAAAGTTAAAAAAACACCGCCGAATGGCGGTGTTTTTTTATATTACCGCTAAAATGATAAGAAGTATTCCGGCAAGAATTGACCAAACCTTTTGCGGGATGTTCAATTTTGCTGCCAGAAGAATGCCTAACGTCTTCCCTAATTCAAGGAAAGCAAGTTGTGACACTCCAATAATAATGGGAAGATACCAACGAGCAAAACCTGCAACGCCAACGCCTAAACCAATCGCAACGGAATCAAGCGACAGTGCCATTGCGAGATAGATCGCTTCTTTTGCGTCAATATGGGATGATGAGTCAAAATCGCAAAGGGAGGGCTCACGCATAATAGAGATGGTTATTCCAAGTGGTTTTATGGAAAAAGTACGGGTTTTTACAGTATTTTCCCGAAATGATGTGAGCAAAATCCAAAAGCCGATTGCAAGCAGAATACAATCTCCTAAAAAACTTCCCACATTAGGTGACATAATGGATGAGAGCAGTGAGCCGACGGTGAGAGCGATACTTGAACAAAGAATGGAAAACACTACAATAATCAAAAGAGAACGGCATGAAATATGTATTTTTCTCACACCGTAGGAGATGCCGACGCCGATAGAATCCGAATTAACCGACAGTATATAAAGTAAAACGGGCAAAGAAATCCCACCTTTTACATTTTTCTCTCTATAATATGAGAAAAGAGGCGGGAGGGTGACCAAATTATTTTAAAAATCACTTGTGTATTACCGCCATATTGTGGTAAAATGATTGTAACTAGTTTTCACCTTGGAGGTTGAATACAAATGGATACAGTTTCAAGCAATTTTATTTATGAACAGGTCGACCGTGACTTGGCGGAAGGAAGATGTGAAAATACCATTCACACACGTTTCCCGCCGGAGCCTAATGGTTATCTGCATATAGGCAGTGCGAAGGCAATCTGGATCAGTGCCGGTACTGCGAAAAAATACGGAGGTAAGTTTAATCTCCGTTATGACGACACCAATCCGGTTAAGGAAGAGGACGAGTTTGTCCGTTCCATTGAGGAAGATCTCCGCTGGCTTGGTGCGGTTCCCGATGGCGGAATTTTCTACGGTTCCGACTATTTTGAAAAGTGCTATGATTTTGCGGTAGAACTCATTAAGAAGGGCAAGGCGTTCGTTTGTGATTTAAGTGCAGACGAAATGCGTGAGTATCGCGGCACTCTTACCACTCCGGGTAAGAACAGTCCGTACAGAGACCGTTCGGTTGAGGAAAACCTTGATCTTTTTGCCCGTATGAGAAATGGTGAGTTCCCGGATGGTTCTCGCACTCTCCGTGCAAAAATTGATATGTCATCACCTAATATCAATATGCGTGATCCGGCAATCTACCGCATTCTCCATATGAATCACCACCGTCAGGGTAATAAGTGGTGCATCTACCCCTTGTACGACTATGCACATCCTATTCAGGATGCTTTAGAGGGCATTACACATTCCCTTTGTTCTATTGAATTTGAGGACCACAGACCTCTCTACGATTGGGTTGTCCGTGAACTCGGATTTGAGAAGCCCCCGCGTCAGATGGAGTTCTCACGCCTTAATATGACCTATACGGTTATGAGTAAGCGTTACCTCCGTGCCCTTGTAGAGGGTGGCCACGTTGACGGATGGGACGATCCCCGTATGCCCACCTTGTCAGGACTTCGTCGCAGAGGCTACACTCCGGAGGCAATCCGCAATTTCTGCGACAGAATCGGTATTTCAAAGACCTATTCCGTTGTGGACTATGCTTTCCTTGAGCATTGTATCCGTGAGGAACTTAACTTAAAAGCAGAGCGTAAGATGGTTGTGCTTCGCCCGATTAAACTTGTAATTGATAACTATCCGGAGGATCAAGTAGAGTATTTTGATGCAGAGAATAATCCTATGGCTGAGGACGGTGCTACACATAAAGTGCCCTTTAGCAAGGAACTTTACATCGAGGCAGAGGACTTTATGATCGAGCCGATTAAGGGCTATCGCCGTCTGTTCATCGGCAATGAAGTCCGCTTAAAGTACGCATATTACGTCACCTGCACCGGTTATAAGTGCGACGACGAAGGAAACGTTATTGAGGTCCACGCAGACTATGATCCCGAATCTCGTGGCGGCGGAACACCTGACGGCCGTAAGGTTCGCGGCACTATCCATTGGGTAAGTGCGAAGCATGCGGTTGATGCAGAGGTAAGACTTTACGACAACCTCTTTAACACTCCCGATCCCTCCGACGTGCCGGAAGGAAAGACGTTTACCGACAACTTAAATCCCGCATCTCTTGAAATTATCGAGAATGCAAAGTGTGAGCCGGGACTTGAAAATGCAAAATTCCCTGAGTCCTTCCAATTCTTACGTGCAGGTTATTTCTGCGTTGACAATAAACTGTCAACTCCCGAAAAGCCGGTATTCAACCGCACGGTATCACTTAAGGATTCCTTTGCGAAGGCAAAGTAAAATTTAAGGAGTAACAATTATGATAGATTTTGCAAAAATGGAGGAGCGGATTCCAAAAGGCCGTGTGCGTACCCGTTTTGCACCCAGCCCCACAGGCTATATGCATATCGGAAACCTCAGAACCGCACTCTATACCTATATGATAACCAAACACGAAGGCGGCGACTTTATTCTTCGTATTGAGGATACCGACCGTGAGCGTTATGTAGAAGGTGCAACCGACCTTATCTTCCGTACAATGCGTGATACAGGCCTTAATTATGACGAAGGCCCGGACGTAGGCGGACCGGTTGGCCCGTATACACAAAGTGAGCGTGAGGGACTTTATCTCGATTATGCCAAACTTTTAATTGAGCGTGGTGCAGCATATTACTGTTTCTGCGGTAAAGAAGACCACGGTGATAGCCCGTTTAAGTATGACGGCAGATGCTCTCGCCTTTCCAAAGAGGAGATTGAGGCGAATTTAGCATCCGGCAAACCATACGTTATCCGCCAGAAAATGCCGAGAGAGGGTTCAACCACTTTCTCCGACGTTGTATACGGCGATATTACCGTTGAAAATGCGGAACTTGACGATCAGATTTTAATCAAGTCCGACGGTATGCCCACTTACAATTTCGCAAACGTAATTGACGACCATTTAATGGGTATTACCCACGTTGTAAGAGGTGCAGAGTACTTATCAAGTGCACCTAAGTACAACCTTTTATACGAGGCGTTCGGTTGGGACGTGCCCACTTACGTACATTGTGCACCGGTTATGAAAAACGCTACCGAGAAACTCTCAAAGCGTAAGGGCGATCCCTCATATGAGGATCTTCTCGATATGGGTTATCTTAAGGACGCACTTATCAACTACGTTACACTTCTTGGTTGGAGTCCGGGCGGTGAGCGTGAGATTTTCACACTTGAGGAACTTGTTGAGATTTTTGACATTAAGGGTATTTCAAAATCTCCCGCAATCTTTGATATCCAGAAACTCGACTATATAAACGCCGAGTATATCAGAGCACTTCCCGCGGATGAATTCCACAAGATTGCAGAGCCGTATATAAGACAGACGGTTAAGAATCCCGATATTGACACAAAACTCATCGCACCGCTCCTGCAGCCCAGATGTGAGCGACTTACCGATATCCCCGAAAAGGTTGATTTCTTTGACGAACTTCCGGAGTATGATACCGTGATGTACTGCCATAAGAAAATGAAAACCGACGAGGCTATCTCTAAGGAAATGCTTATCAAGTTAATTCCCGTTGTTGAGGGAATTTCCGATTGGACGGCAGAGGGTATACATGAGGCGTTGTTTGGATTCATTGCAGAACTTGAAGTGAAAAACGGCCTTGTTTTATGGCCCCTTCGTACCGCACTCTCCGGTAAGCAGACCACACCGGGTGGCGGCGTAGAACTCCTCCACATTTTAGGCAAGGAAGAGAGTATTCGCCGTATGAAAATCGGTATTGAAAAATTAAGTTAATAAAAAAGGTCGCAGTGATTTTCACTGCGACCTTTTTTTACTTTTCACCAAAGGTTTTTATTATGCTTCTTACACACCCCTGCTCCTTTAGGGGTAATTTTTTAAAATCACGGATAAGGCTAATGTCTGTCGGGGTAAGGTGATGAGTGTCATCGGCACTTTCCCTGCCGATTAAATAGGCAACCGTGACGCCAAAGTAGTCTGCCATACTAATGAGAGTTGTTA
>JAFYQP010000022.1 GCA_017559855.1 Clostridia bacterium
ATTCACCGTTTGATACCGTATTACCACGCATCGCACGACCTTTAAGGCGTCCACGATGCACTCTGCGATATTTAACTCTCTTTGGCAGAAGCATTATTTGCTGCCTCCTTCCTTCTGAGGTGCGTTTCCTCTGTAACCGCCACGTGCGTTGCGGGGACGGTCACCGTTGGGGCGGCGATCGCCATTGCGGCGTTCACGACGCTCCTCGCGGGGCTTCGGACCCTCGATTGTACGGGGACCACGCTCACCTGCACGAAGAATCTCACCCTTATAGATCCAAACCTTTACACCGATTCGACCGTAAGTGGTGTGTGCCTCAGCAAAACCATAGTCGATATCAGCACGAAGAGTCTGGAGCGGAATTGTACCTTCATGATAGTGTTCACTACGTGCGATTTCAGCACCGCCTAAACGACCTGAAACTGCTGTCTTAATACCCTTCGCACCCATACGCATAGCACGACCCATGCACTGCTTCATAGCACGGCGGAAGGAAATACGCTTCTCAAGCTGTGCAGCGATGTTCTCTGCAACAAGCTGTGCGTTCATATCCGGGTTCTTAACTTCAACGATGTTAAGAGCAACCGGCTTACCGATCATTTTCTCAAGGCTTAAGCGGATCTTCTCAATTTCAGTGCCGCCCTTGCCGATAACCATACCCGGGCTCTTGCAGTGTAACATTACACGTACACGAGCATCGGTACGCTCGATCTCGATGCGAGGAATACCTGCTGCAAAGAGAAGTTCCTTGAGATATTTACGGATGTTGTAGTCCTCTACGATGAGATCGCCCACCTTTTCATCACGAGCGTACCAACGAGAGTCCCAATCTTTAATTACGCCCACACGTAAGCCGTGGGGATTTACTTTCTGACCCATAATGTACCTCCTTGCCCTATGCCTTCTCTGCCACAGCGATGGTGATGTGAGAAGTTCTCTTGTTTATTCTGAAGGCTCTGCCCTGTGCACGCGGCATGATTCTCTTAAGAATCGGACCGGGACAAGCGAATACCTGAGAAACATAGAGTTTTTCTACATCCATGTTGTGGTTTGCTTCCGCATTAGCTACTGCGCTCTTTAAGAGCTTCAGTACAAGCTCGGAAGCGGCGTTGGGAGTGTTTACCAAAATAGCGGTAGCCGCCGCAATATCCTTACCACGAATGAGGTCAACAACGATCTTAACCTTTCTCGGGGAGATGCGGGCATACCGTAAATGTGCTTTTGCTTCCATTACTGCATCCTCCTTACTTGCTGTTGGAGGTCTTGCTGCCTGTATGACCTCTATAAGTTCTTGTCGGAGCAAACTCGCCGAGTTTGTGTCCAACCATGTCCTCGGTTACATATACCGGAACATGCTTTCTGCCGTCATGAACGGCAAATGTGTGACCAACGAATTCCGGGAAAATAGTAGATGCACGAGACCAGGTCTTGAGTACATTCTTTTCGCCCTTTTCGTTCATTTCGCGAACCCTCTTCAGCAGCACAGGTGCTACGAAGGGGCCCTTCTTTACGCTTCTGCTCATAGAATATTAGCCTCCTTAATACCTTGTGCTTATTTACCGTCGCGGCGGCGAACAATAAACTTGTCGGATCTGTTTTTCTTCTTACGAGTCTTGAAACCGAGAGTCGGCTTGCCCCACGGGGTAACCGGACCCGGACGACCGATCGGGGATTTACCCTCACCACCACCGTGCGGGTGATCGCAGGGGTTCATTACAGAACCGCGAACTGTCGGGCGGATGCCCATGTGGCGGGTACGACCAGCCTTACCGATCTGTACGTTCTCGTGATCGAGGTTGGATACCTGGCCGATAGTTGCCATACAGTTTAAGCGGAACTTACGAAGCTCACCGGAGGGGAGACGAACAAGTGCCATGCCGTCTTCCTTAGCCATAAGCTGTGCTGCATTGCCAGCACCGCGTACGAACTGAGCACCGCGACCCGGATTGAGCTCGATGTTGTGAATTACTGTACCAACAGGGATGTTGATAATCGGGAGTGCGTTACCCGGCTTGATATCAGCGGTCGCACTGGAGATAACGGTATCGCCGACCTTGAGGCCGTTGGGTGCGATGATGTATCTCTTCTCACCGTCTTCAAACTGAGTGAGTGCGATGAAAGCGCCACGGTTCGGATCGTACTCAATGGTAAGTACGGTTGCCGGAACGTCCATCTTGTCACGCTTGAAGTCGATGATTCTGTATTTACGCTTGTTGCCGCCGCCACGATGACGAACGGTGATTCGGCCATAGCTGTTACGACCGGAATTCTTCTTTAAATTCTCAAGCAAGCTCTTCTCAGGCTTAACCTTACTGAGGACGGAGAAATCCGTTACAGTCATATTACGTCTGGAAGGCGTTGTCGGGCTATATGTTTTAATTGCCATTTTGCATTATCCTCCTTTGACTGTTCTGGATTAAACCATACCTTCGAAGATCTCGATGGTCTTGGATGAATCTTTTAAGCGAACGATCGCTTTCTTCCAATCAGCACGGTATCCGCTGTGAACACCCATTCTCTTCTTCTTGCCGAGAACGTTTACGGTGTTAACCTTTTCAACCTTAACGCCGAAAATCTCTTCAATTGCACGGCCGATTTCAACCTTGTTTGCATCCTTTGCAACTTCGAAAACATAAACCTTGTTTTCTACGCCCTGCATGGACTTCTCGGTGATAACCGGACGCTTAATGATATCGTAAGGTGATTTCATTATGCGAACACCTCCTCAATTTTTGCCACTGCATCACGGTCCACGATGAACTTACCAGCATTCAAAATGTCATATACATTTAAGATGGTAGCAGTAGTTGTCTTGATGCCGGGGATGTTGCGTGCACTCTTTACGATGCTCTCGTTAACTGCCGGAGTAACAACAAGTGCCTTGCCGGAAACTTCGATTGCTTTTAAGAATGCTGCAAAATCCTTTGTCTTGATGCTATCAAGATTTAAGTTCTCGATAACAACGATCTCGCCTGCCTGTGCCTTAGCGGAAAGTGCACTCTTAAGTGCAAGGCGACGATATTTCTTATTAAGACGGTAGCTGTAACTTCTCGGCTTCGGGCCAAGAGCGATACCGCCGTGTGTCCACTGGGGAGCACGAATGGAACCCTGACGAGCACGTCCTGTTCCTTTTTGACGCCACGGCTTGATGCCGCCGCCACGGACTTCCGCACGAGTTAAAGTACTCTGGGTGCCCTGTCTGCAATTTGCAAGGTGGTTTTTAACCGCCTCATGCAACGCAACTTCGTTCGGCTCAATTCCGAAGATAGCATCGAGAAGTTCGATCTCTCCGGTCTTTTTGCCGGTCATATCATAAACTGTTGCCTTAGGCATAGCTTTTTATCTCCTTTCGCTTATTGTTCCGGCTTATGCGTTCTTCACGGTGTTACGGATGAACACTAAGCCGCCCTTGGGGCCCGGAATAGCGCCGCGTACTGCAATCATGTTGTTCTCAGCATCTACCTTAACAACATCTAAGTTCATTACAGTAACCTGCTCTGCACCCATACGGCCCGGCAACTTCTTACCCGGAAGAACACGTCCCGGATCGGTTGCAGCGCCCATTGAACCTGCACTTCTGTGTACAGGGCCAACACCGTGGGTGTGGCACTGCATACGCTGACCAAAGCGTTTTACAGTACCTGCGGTACCTTTACCTTTGCTTGTGCCGGTGATGTCGACACAATCGCCCTCTGCGAAAACGTCTGCCTTGATTTCGTCGCCGATGTTCAATGCGGAACAGTCGTCGAGTTTGAATTCCTTAAGAACTCTCTTTGCGGAAACACCTGCTTTTTTGAGGTGGCCGGCCGCAGGCTTGTTGAGCTTGCGTTCCGCAATGTCGTCGTAACCAAACTGTACAGCCTCGTATCCGTCGCGTTCGGTTGTCTTCTTGTCAACAACTACGCAAGGACCTGCTGCAATAACGGTTACCGGAATGACCTTACCCTCTGCATCGAAGATCTGAGTCATACCAACTTTTTTGCCGATGATTGCCTTCTGCATGTATTTTCCTCCTTTAGGTTATTGGTTGACGCACCCGCCAACATGACCCGCCCTTTACCATTTTGTCATAACCCCGTGACAAATCTAAAGAGCTGCGGTTCTAAACATATTAAAGCTTGATCTCGATTTCCACGCCAGCGGGAAGTTCAAGGGACATAAGAGCCTTGGTTGCTTCTGCTGTAGGATTGGAGATGTCGATTAAACGCTTGTGTGTGCGGCGTTCGAACTGCTCACGGCTGTCCTTGTACTTGTGTACCGCGCGTAAAATCGTAATAACTTCCTTAGAAGTAGGAAGCGGAATCGGGCCGGAAACTTTAGCGTTGTTACGCTTTGCAGTTTCTACGATCTTCTCAGCTGCCTGATCGATGAGCTGATGATCATAAGCCTTTAAACGAATCCTGATCATTTCTTTTGCCATTGTGTGGTTCCTCCTTGTTCGTACGTAGTAGTTCGTCTGCGTACGGCGAATCTCTGCACAACCCTGCCGTGCGTATCGCACCGTGGGATCATTAAAACCGGCGTCAGTTCGGGGTTTCCCTGATTCCGGCTTTCATACTGTAAACACTTGAGCCGCAAGTACTCAAAGCGTTATCGTGCAGTAGGTTCAGCCGCCCGATTGTCGGACATACTCCACAGAAGTTACCTGTGTAAACACAGCAATCTCCTGTTTCATCGCATAGTGTGCCCTCTACAGGCACCTTAACATCATATAATAAAAAAGCCTTGATGTCAAGGCTTTTTCCAAACTTTTTAAAGAATTTTATTTTTATTTTTTATTCACCATTATATTGTGGTTTTTATCTTTTTTACACACAATATAGAGGCTACCAGATAAACGGAATCAATTTGTATTTCACTTTTTTCTTGTATTCCGCATAGCCGGGAAGTTCTTTTTCCAGAACTTTTTCCTCATTTGCTATTCTTTTTGCAATAACGAAGGGGTAGGAGAGGAAAATAACGAAGGAAATCGCCGAGCCCAAAACAAGAGGTATAGACAAAAACAGAAATACGGTAGCGGCGTACATGGGGTGGCGTACGTAGCGATAAAAACCGCTGTCAATCACTTTCTGCCCCTCCTCAACTTTTACCGTGCGGAAAAGATATGTATTTTGCTTTAGTACTATCCCATAGTTAATATAGGAAGAAACAAATATAACCGCACCAACCCACGTAACCCATTTGGGTAACATAAGGAAATTAAAACGGAAGGAAAGTCCCGCCAAAATAAATCCCAGAATAAACATAACACCCGAAAGTGCAACCACGATCTTCTGGTCGCTTTCCTTTTCCTTGTTGTCGAGACGCTTTTTAAGAAGTGCCGGATTGCAAACGACCAGAACAATTCCCGCAAGGAACATCGGTACAAAAAGAAGGAGCATGAAGAGTATTCCCTGCATATAGTTTAATGTTCCTGCCGGCAGGAAAACGAGTACCGCCGTCAAAACGACGCCCAGGGCGAATTTTACCATTGCTTCAAAAAACAATTTCATAATTACTCCGCCTTTTCCGCAACCATTACGATTCTCCTGCTTAACTTGTCTTCGGGAATCAAGTTTCCTACCTTATTATATATAGTAGGATCTTTTGTATAGATGCGGTGGAATTTACCGGTTATGGTGTCTAGCTCCTCCCCGGTAATCGCACTTGCACTGCCGTCATACCAGATAGCAACGTTTAAGTCGCCTCTTTTCTCGCAGAATTCTTTTACTCGGTCAAAAATCGCGGAAATTGCCGCACCTTTGTCCAAGCCTTCGTTGTAATTGATGCTATCATCCGCGGGAAAGTGGATATTTGTGAGAAGTACCTCTCGGAATCCTGCGTCGTACGCTTTGCCGATAACCGCTATAACATATTGTTCAGCTATGGCTTGGTAGGGATTGATCCAACGGTAACCCTCCGCATCTTTCCACGCTTTTCCGTCGGCAGACGGACAAGCATCAGCAGGATATTCCTCCGTGTAAGCATTGTCCTTAAAGCAGGAAATCATTGCACAGGCATTAAGTTTTGCCGCCTTAATTTTATTAAAGACTTCCTTCATGGTTTCTTCCGGCACGACTTTGCCCGAATCATCCTTATGTGGCACAACCACGGTATTAACTCCGCTAAGTGCGGCTAAATTCTCGTCAAACTTGTCGTCAATCGTAAGAAATGCGGGTTTTTCCACACGCTTTTCATATTCGGTTGCTTTGACCTCGACCACTATGTCAACCGGCTCCTCAACGATAAGGTCAACTTGCGGTTCACCAAAAACAATTTTTTCATCACTAAACGGAATTGCGAGAAGCGTTGTGCCATCTCCTCCGTCCTCTAAATTTGCATTTACATATATTAAAATAACAGCCGCAAGAACACACAAGACAATAAGCGTGGGTATTAAAAATCCCACTCGTCTTCTGCTTCCTCTGTATCTTTGATATACTCCTTTTGCCATCTGTTCTCACCTCTTATTCTTATGTTACCAAAAAAGTGAAAATTTATCAACACAAAAGAATAAAGAGAGGCGATGCCTCTCTTTATTCTGCACTTCAATAACCCTTATCGGGATATAAATCCAAGAGTTTTGCGTTGATGATAAGATGTCTGGGACACTTTTCGGCACAGATGCCGCAAGTGGTACACTTATCATAATTGATAGATGCAAGATTATCCTCAACGGTAATTGCACCTTCAGGGCAGTTCTTTTCGCAGATTTTACAACCGATACATCCGATTTCACAAATCTTGCGGAGGTCTGCACCCTTATCGTGGCTTGAACAAGCAACGTTAACGTCCGCGGTGTAGGGGATGGGTACGATAATATTGCGGGGGCAGGTCTTAACGCATTTAAGACAGCCGGTGCATTTATCGTGGTCAACTACCGCAACACCATTTACAAGGTGAAGTGCGTCAAATGCACAAGATGCAACGCATGAGCCAAGTCCCAAGCATCCGTACTGACACTCTATATGGCCGCCTGCAAGACGATTTGCCGCATGGCAATCCTTTGCACCTACATAGTCAAACTTTTTACCGCATCTGTCGCCGCCGCTGCAACGGACAATTGCCTGTAATCGCTCATTGCGGGTGAGGGTTATACCGAGTACCTCGGCAATTTTCTCCCTTGCCTCCTGCTTTGCAACCGGACATGCGGTGATGGGAGCATCACCTGCAACAAGTGCTTCGGCAAGATTTGAACAACCGGCAAAACCGCAACCACCGCAGTTTGCACCGGGGAGAAGTTCAACAACGTTCTCATATCTTTCGTCTTTTTCAACCGCAAACACACGGCTTACAAGTGCTAAAAGTGTACCGAATAAAATTGCTATTCCACCGAGGATAAGAACCGCAAATAAAATACTTAAATAATCCATTTTGTTCTCCTCCTCCTAAATTAAAATATCTTCATACCGTTAAAGCCCATAAATGCAAGTGAAATAAGGGCCGCGGTTACAAGTGCGATGGGGAATCCTTCAAACGCCTTGGGATAATCTGCAAATTCGAGACGCTCACGCACGTTTGCAAATAAAACGATTGCGAGCATAAAGCCGAGACCTGCAGCGAGACCGTACACAACCGATGCGATAAAGGTGTAATCGTTCTGTGCATTGAGAAGTGCCGCACCAAGTACCGCACAGTTTGTTGTGATAAGCGGCAGGTAAATACCCAGGGACTTGTGAAGTGCGGGTAGGGTTTTCTGCATTACCATTTCAACAATCTGAACAAGAGCTGCAATGACGAGAATGAAAGAAATGGTCTGTAAATACTCAAGGCCTAACGGTCTTAACATGAAATGGTCGACCAAATAGGTTACCGCGGAGGCAACCGTCATAACGAAGGTTACCGCAACGCCCATACCTACTGCGGTGTCGCTTTTCTTTGAAACACCGAGGAACGGACAGATGCCGAGGAACTTAACGAGTACAAAGTTCTCGATTAAGATCGCGGAAATTGCAAGGGATAAAATCTGTGTTATCGTCATAATTTATACCCCCTTCTTATTTCTGATGTAATTGATGAATGCAATTACAAAACCGAGTGTAAGGAAACCGCCCACGGGGAGCACCATAAGTGTTGCCGCAGGGAAGTTCTCGCCTAAAATATGGTATCCGCAGAACGTGCCGTTGCCTAAAATTTCACGGATAGTGGAAACGATAAAGAGTGCACCGGTAAATCCGAGACCGATTCCTATTCCGTCAAGTGCCGAATCCCACACGCCGTTCTTGGAAGCATACGCCTCTGCACGTGCAAGAATGATACAGTTAACAACGATAAGGGGAATAAAAATACCAAGATTCGAGTGAAGATCAGGGAGAAATGCCTCAAGCAACATATTTACCATTGTAACAAAACTTGCGATTACGACGATATATGCCGCAATACGAATCTCATTGGGAATGATTTTGCGGAGCAGGGAAATAACGATATTGGAACAAGTCAGTACCACCGTCGCCGCAATACCCATACCTAAACCGTTGGGCACGGATGTAGATACCGCAAGAAGCGGACACATACCTAAAAGTAAAACGAATGAGGGGTTGTTTGTAATAGCGCCTTCTAAGATGGCTTTAAGTATCTTTTTCATATTACGCCGCCCCCTTTATCTGATTTGCTGCAGTAATCGCTGTTGCAACACCACGTGTTACCGCTTTTGATGAAATGGTCGCACCGGAAACGGCAGAGACCTCGTTTTCAGCAGGTGTGATGCTTGTGGTAACCGCAACGTCGGTACCTTTTCCCACGTACTGTTTGAGCCACTCTTCGTCATCGGTTTTGGTACCAAGACCTGCGGTTTCCGACATATTTACAATGTCAACGCCGGTGACCACACCGTTCATATCTACGCCGGTGATCATTTCAATCGCACCGCCGTAACCGGGAGGTGCGGTCTTTACGCAGTAGCCAACTACGTTGCCGGTTTCGTCTTTTGCCGCATAAACCTCAAGCACGATTTCTTCAAGGTTCTTATCGGCAATGTCAAGTTTTTCATAGTCCTTTGCAGGTAAAACCTTCGTCATTGCCTCATTGACTTTTGCAAGTCTCTGCTCTGCAATCGGGCCCTTTGTAACTTCGTTTACAACCGCAACAAGTGCTGTGGAGATAGCGGTTATAAGAAGCAGGCACACGGCAATTTTAACCATTTTGATAATTTCGTTCTTGTCGAATTTCATTATTTGCCACCTGCTTTCTTTGCTTCTTTCTTAACGCCGAAGCGACGGGGCTTTATAAACTTATCCAATGTCCAGACGAGGAGGTTCATAATAAGAATTGAATATGAAACGCCTTCGCTGTATGAACCGAAGTAACGGATAAGCACGGTAATAAGACCGCAACCGATACCGTAAACAATTCTGCCGAGAGGTGTTACCGGAGATGTGGTATAGTCGGTAGCCATAAACACCGCACCGAGCATAAGACCACCGGTACTGATGCTGTAAAGCATCCAGATAAACGGATCATTTCCGCCGAGGGGGAACAGGAAGGTCAGAACCGCAACCGTTCCGATATATGCAACGGGGATATGATAAGTTATTACTTTGCGAATGAGAAGATAAACAAGTGCTGCAAGAAGAACGAGAGCGGAAACCTCACCGATACAACCGGGGATGTTGCCGAAGAATGTATCCTGAAGCGTGTACGCAACGTCACCATCAAACTGCTGTGATACCACAGAGGGGAGGATGCCAAGTTTCATCTTTGCAAGGGGGGTTGCGGATGCAATTGCATCAACCGCAACGCTTTCACGGGTAACATTACCAAAAAGTGTCATGCCGGAATTTACAAGCGGACGAGTCCAGAATGAAATAAGTCCCGGCCAGGAAATTAAAAATGCACGTGCAGCAAGTGCGGGGTTCATAAAGTTCTTGCCGATACCGCCGTATAACTGCTTTACAATGACGATTGCGAAGAACGCACCTACAACCGGAATCCAGAGGGGTGCTGATACCGGAAGGTTGAATGCGAGAAGCATACCGGTAACAACCGCAGATAAATCGTGGATGGTTGAGGGTTTCTTAAGCAATCTGCGATAGAGCCACTCAAAGGCAATGGACGCCGCAACCGACGTGAGTGTTAACGTGAGAGATCGCCAACCAAACATATAAACCGCCATAATAAGCGGGAACACGAGGGCGATTATTACGTCAAGCATAATGGAGCGTGTTCCGTCCTCTGTTTTGATATGAGGCGAGGAGGAGACCATAAGTTTTCTGCCGAGTTCCATATTAACTATTTCGCTCCTTTCTTCATTTCATTGTATCTTGCCTTCGCTGTGCGGAAGGTGTGCACAAGGTGGATTCTGCCCGGACAGATATAGGAGCAACATCCGCACTCGATACAATCAAAAAGTCTGTTCTGTTCAAGTTCCTCAAACATATTGCGTTTTGCATACATATTGAGGTAAAGAGGTTCTAAGTTCATGGGGCAAACGCCGACGCACTTGCCGCAATGGATACAAGTCTGTGCCTCGTCGATTTTATCCTCTTTCTCGCAGAATGCGAGAATTGCGTTTGTGCCCTTGATAATCGGCACGTCAATTGTGTGTTGAGCAACACCCATCATCGGGCCGCCAAAGATAACCTTATAAGGATCTGCCTTTAAACCACCCGCACACTCGATAACCTCTGAAATGGGTGTGCCGATACGGACAAGCAGGTTCTTGGGGTTTGCAATCGCGGAACCGGAAACCGTAACAACCTTTGTTGTAAGCGGTGTGCCGTAACGCACTGCACGGGAGATTGCAACGCAGGTTGCAACGTTTGTGTTGATAACGCCTACCGCAGAGGGAAGTTGTCCCGGAGGAACCTCACGACCGGTAACCGCCTTTATAAGATGCTTTTCAGAGCCCTGGGGGTACTTTGTGTGAAGTACGTGGATTTTAACGTGGGGCATACTCTCCGCATATTTTTTTATACGGCCGATTGCCTCTTTCTTATTGGACTCAATACCGATGTGAACGGTTTTGAGGCCGAGAGATCTCATAACAAGACTTGCACCGTCAAGCACCTCTTCACCGTGCTCTATCATAAGACGGTTATCTGACGTGATGTACGGCTCACACTCTGCACCGTTTATTATAAGTGTGTCTACCTTGTCAACCGCAGACTCAATTTTAATCTTGGTGGGGAATGCCGCACCACCCAGACCAACGATACCCGCATTGTAGCAGATGTCCGCAAGAGCGGTTGCGGAAATGTCCGCAAATCTTGTTTCCTCATATGCGGTGGTAAGAAATTTCTCATCCTCGAAGTCATTTTCGATTACGACGGACATTACCTTAGTTCCGTTGGGATGGGGACGGGGTTCAACAGCAACGACGGTACCGGATACCGACGCATGAACGGGAGCGGATACCGGAGACGCTGCTTCCGCAATTTTCTGACCTAACAGTACACGATCACCAACTTTTACAAGCGGTGAACAAGGTGCACCGATGTGCATCGACATTGGCAAGATAACCTGTTTCGGTGCGGGCATCTCTTCAATTGTGCGGCGCTCTGTAAAGGATTTTTTATCATCCGGATGGATACCGCCTTTAAAACCAAAAGCCATAATTTCACCTCATCATTATTTTGTTAATGCAAAAAACTATCTTATTGTACTATATTATACACTAAAACTCTATACATAACAAGAATAGTTATTTTTTTAACAACATTTCAAGGTTTATCCACCCTTGACTTTTTCACCTTTTGAGAATATACTAACCACATCAGGTTTATAGGAGGAATTATCAATGAGAGACGAAACATTATGTCTGCATGCGGGCTACACCCCCAAGAATTCCGAGCCCCGTGTTGTTCCCATAGTCCAGAGCACAACTTACGTGTACGATTCAACAGAAGAGGTTGCTTCTGTTTTTGATGAACCTACAAAATCCCTTATCTATTCCCGCTTTGCAAATCCTACCGTTATGGCGGTGGAGCAGAAGATTGCAGAACTTGAGGGCGGTGTAGGTGCGATGTGTACCTCCTCCGGTCAGGCGGCAACTCTTCTTTCAATTTTAAACATTTGCAGTGCAGGAGACAGTTTTATCAGCACTACAGAGATTTACGGCGGTACATTTAACCTTTTTGCGGTTACTTTAAAACGCATGGGTATCGAGTGTATCTTTATCGACAAGAATTGGTCCGATGAGGAAATTTCAAAGGCGTTTAAACCCAATACCAAAGCGGTATTCGGCGAGACAATCGCAAACCCCGCACTTACCGTTTTTGATATCGAGCGTTTTGCACGAATTGCACACGCTCACAATGTCCCCCTCATTATAGATAACACCTTTGCAACTCCGGTGCTCTGCAAACCCATTGATTTTGGTGCAGATATCGTTATCCATTCCACTTCAAAATATCTCGACGGCCATGCGGTACAGGTCGGCGGCGTTATCGTTGACTCCGGTAACTTCGATTGGACAAACGGTAAATTCCCCGATTTCACCGAGCCGGACGATTCCTACCACGGCATTACATACGTTGGTACATACGGCAAGGCAGCCTACATCATCAAAGCAAGAATGCAACTTATGCGTGACTTTGGTGTTTATCCCGCTGCACACTCTGCTTTCCTTTTGAATTTAGGTCTTGAAACCCTTGCAGTGAGAATGCAGAGATACTGTGAAAACGCAATTACCGTTGCCAAGTTCTTAGAGGCAAACGAGAATGTTGCAAGTATCCGCTATCCCGGTTTAGAGAATGACATTGACCACGAACTTGCAAAGAAGTACTTAAAGGGCACAAGCGGTGTCATCTCCTTTGTCATCAAAGGCGGAAAAGAGACCGCAATGAAATTTATGAACTCTCTTAAACTTGCGTCAAACGAGGTTCACGTTGCGGACATCCGCACTTGCGTACTCCACCCCGCAAGTGAAACTCACCGTCAGTTAACCGACGAGCAACTTGTGGCTGCAGGAATTGATCCGGGCCTCATCCGTTTCTCCGTAGGCCTTGAGAATATCGAGGATATTTTAGACGACATCAAGCAGGCTTTTGCGGCACTGTAAAAATAAAAAAAGCAGGTCAGACGGCGTCTTCTCTTAGGGAGAAGTCGGTTTTGACATGACCTTTTCCGCAAATAATGCATCAAAAAATCAGGTAATACGTCAGTATTACCTGATTTTTATTCTTTTTATTTACGAAAAATTTCTATTTCAAAACTGCAAGG